>CAZWJC010000319.1:0-7400 GCA_964634255.1 uncultured Verrucomicrobiota bacterium
AGAGGGCTTTTGCCGGCGAGCGGATCATTGCCTTTGGCGAATCGCTCGGCGGGGCGGTGGCGACGGAGCTGGCTTTGCGCGAAACCGTCGGGGGACTCGTCCTGAACAGCACGTTCACCAGCATCCCGGACATCGGCGCGGAAGTGTTTCCCTGGCTGCCGGTGCGGTGGATCAGCACGATCCGGTACGACACCCGCGCCAAGCTGCCGCGGATCAAGGTTCCTGTGCTGGTGCTCCACAGCCGCGAGGACACGCTGGCGCGGTTCACTCATGCGGAGGCGAATTTCGCCGCCGCCAACGAACCGAAGCTCTTCGGCGAGCTTAACGGTGAGCACAACGAAGCCTGCGCCGACGGCCCGAACATTATCGACGGCATGGAGAAGCTGTTTCAGCTCCTCGAAACCCGGGCCGCTGCCGCACGCTGAATAGCAAGCTGCTGGTCAAACTCGCTTGCACCACCTGTCCGAACGCGGCTAACTGACGACGCTTTGAAGATGAAACCTGACACCGCCCTGTCCGCGATGGGCCGCCGTTCGCAAGCCCCGCCCATCTCCTGGCTCATGGAGATCGCGCTGGCCAAGCCCGACCTGATCTCCCTCGCTGCGGGATTCACGGACGGCGAATCGTTGCCCACTGAAGACGCGCGGGTGCTGCTGGACGAAATCCTGCGTTCGCCCAAGTCCGGCCAAGCCGCGCTGCAATACGGCACCACCGCCGGCGATCCGGTGCTGCGCCAGTTGACCGCCGAGCGCGTGCGGACCGAAGACGACGCGCCGACAACGTCCCGCGTTCACGCGCCGGAGCGGATGATCATCACCAGCGGTTCACAGCAACTGCTATACATGGTCAGCGAGGCGCTCTGCGATCCCGGCGACATCGTCCTCGTCGAAGACCCGACCTACTTCGTCTATCTCGGCATCCTGCAAAGCCACGGCATCGCGGCGCGCGGCATCCCTATGGACCGCGACGGGCTGGACCTCGCTCACCTGGAAGCGGTGCTGGCGGCGCTGAAGCGCAGCGGCGAATTGAAACGGGTGAAGTTGCTTTATCTCGTCACCCACTTTCAAAACCCGACCGGCGCGACCACGAGCTTCGCGAAGAAGCGCGCCGCGCTGAAGCTGCTCCGGCAATACGAGCGCGCCGCTGGCCATCCCATTTACCTCGTCGAGGACGCGGCCTACCGTGAGCTGCGATTTACCGGCGACGACGTGCCGTCCGCACTCACCCTGCCGGGCGCTGCCGAACGCGTGATTTACGGCGGGACTTACAGCAAACCGTTCGCGACCGGCGTCCGCGTGGGCTTCGGTTTGATGCCGGCTGCGGTACATCGCGTGGTGATGCGGATCAAGGGCAACCACGATTTCGGCACGTCGAACCTGCTGCAGCAACTGCTCGCCCGGGCGCTGGCCTCGGGCCGTTACGAACAACACCTGGAAGTGCTGCGCCGGCGTTACGCGCACAAAGCAGCGGTCATGCTCAAAGCGCTGGAGACGCATTTCCCCGAACGGGCGACTTGGTGGACGCCGCAGGGCGGGCTTTACTTCTGGGCGCAACTGCCGCGCAGCGTGAAGAGCAGCCAGAACTCGAAGCTGTTTCAGTCGGCGTTGAAGCATGGCGTGCTCTACGTGCCGGGGGTGCTGTGCTATGCAAACGACCCGACGCGCCGCAAGCCAGACCACGAAATGCGTCTGAGCTTTGGCGGCGCGTGCGAGGAGAAGCTGCAAGCGGGCATCGCGCGGCTGGGTGCCACGTTGCACGAACTGCTGGACCGGTAAGCCAAATGCCGGTGGCAGTGGCTGTGCGCATGTCACAGTTGCCCGCGGTGTGCGGGTGCAGCCCGCAGAGATGAGGCAAGCCTTGCTGGCCTCATCAAGGCCGGGTGGATTACGCCCGGGGTTTCTGCGGTGGTTTCAGCGGATCACAACAATGGAGTAGAAGCGTCTGCTGGAGATGTCCGCCGTCTCGTCCACCACCGTCAGTTCGTTGCCGACGGCCACGACGTCCGACGAAGCGGGTAACCAGTGTTTGTCCGATAGGCTGTCTTTGTAAACCAGCCGATAGGCCTGACCTGGGATTGCGTTCCACGTGATCTGGCTGCCGTTGGGCGTCACGGCGAGGTTTGAGATTCGCGGTGCGTGGGGCGCCAGGGTCAACTGATCGGCGGGCGCGTCTTGCGTCACGGTCACGGTCAGTTCGTCACTAACCATCAAGTCTCCGTCGGTGGCGGTGAGCCGCAAGACATACGTGCCGACTTTCGAGAAGCTGGCGACGGTCTTGGCGCTGGCCGCACTGGCGAAAGTAACAAAACCGGGGCCGCTCACCGCGCACCAAGCCGAACTCACGTCTCCCGGATTCGCTGGCAGCCTATCATCTGAGACGTCGCCCGCGAGGATGGCCCCTGCGGACAGCGTGACAACCTGATCCGTGCCGGCAGATACAGTCGGGGCTTGATTAGCAGCTTCCGCGTCTGGCGTGACTGGGAGGGAACAGATTCCCGCGTCAAATGGCTGACCTTCCTGACCGTCGGCGGCACCGGCGGTGCCGGCAATGTCGTTAGGCGTGCTCTCCCCCCAGGCATCCGGGCTGGCCTCCAGTGCGACACTGCTCGCCAACGGGAACACCACCACCAGCGCGAGCAGGATTCCGGCGAAGTTCCCGCCCATCGGCTGGCGTAGAGTCTTAATGACTGGCGTCCATTGTTTCATGCGCTATGCCATACTCCCAAGCATCGGGAATACCTGCATCGAGGCGTCGCGGCACGCTTCAGGTTTTTCCTGACAATCCTCCCTGTTTGGCGGTTTACCTCACCGACACCAAGAGCTTGTGTTTCAAGGGAAACCTGCAACTGGCTCGTGTGGGTGTAGGACAAAGTCTCATTTCGCGGACTGTGCGTCACGAGCGGTCGAAGACACCAGACGTTCAGCCCGAGTGTCCGCTTCCGGCAAGTTCGTTGTCTGAATAACAGACTTGCTTGACGATCCAGTGCCGGAAAATCCAGCATGCAGTCTGTCTAAGAACGCTTGTCCCGCCAACGGCGTCAGCGTTTCTCCTACGGAACCGTCAGACATTATGAACGCAAGCAACAGCGCGACCGCCCCAGAGCCCGGCAACCAGGTTCTCGTCGTTGATGACAGCGCCGACACCCGGAGGTGCATCGCCGATTGTCTGGCGGGCGAGCGCATCCCCTGCCTTTGCGCCAACACCGGCGAGGAGGCCATTGCGATCCTCCGAACGCATCGCATCGCAGTCGTCCTGCTGGACTGGGTCTTGGTCAGGGGAGAGGTGGATGCGGCTTCGGGTTCCCGGCCCGGCCCCGGCGAAAGTACGCCCCGAGCGTTAAACGGCCGCTCAGTCCTGGAATACTGCAATACGCATCACCGGGGCATGCCCGTCATCGTGATGAGTTCCAATCCCCAGCCGTTTGAGTCCCGAACCGACGCGTTGATGGGCAACGCCGACGGATACTTGGGCAAACCTTTCAGCAACGCCGTGCTCGCGGCATACGTGAAGAGCTGGCTGCGGCGGGTCAACGATTTCCCCCAGCTTCCGTTGCCCACCTGCGAGCAGGACATTCGGCCATGGCGGGAAATCAAGGCGCAGTATATCCGGCACGTCGTGCGATTGCTTGACGGCAACGTTTCCCGCGCCGCCAAAGCCCTGGAGTTGAACCGCGAAACGGTGACCAAGGCATTGGCGGCCGAGGCGTCAGACGATTCTACCCACTAACGCTCCAGCTTGGCCGCTTCGCGTTGGGATAACACCTTCCGCGAGGGTACGTAGCCCGCGATGAATTCGCGATAGAACGCCGCGAACGTGCCCGCCGCCAGCGCCGCCCGGGCATCGGCCATCAGCTTCAAATACATGTGCGAGTTGTGGACGCTGAGCATGCGGAGGCCGAGGATTTCGTTCACGTTGAGCAAGTGACGTAAATAGGCTCGAGTGAACCGTTGGCAGGCGAAGCAGTCGCAGCCTTCCTCGATCGGCCCGAAGTCCGCCTTGAAACCGCCGCCCTTGATGCCGATGGCGCCCTTGCGCGTGTAGGCCGTGCCGTTGCGCGCCACGCGGGTCGGCAACACACAGTCAAACATGTCCACGCCGCGCGCGATCAGCTCGATCATCTGCGCCGGCGTGCCGAGGCCCATCGCGTAACGCGCCTTGTGTGCCGGCAGATGCGGCTCGGCCAGTTCCACCGCCTTCATCATTTCCGGCTCGGGTTCGCCGACGCTCACGCCGCCGATGGCGTAGCCATCAAACTCCATCGCCACGAGCGCCTTCGCGCATTCCTCGCGCAACGCGGCGTTGCTGCCGCCCTGCACAATGCCGAAGACGAGCTGGCCATCAGCGCGCGGTTGCTCGCGACACTCGGCAGCCCAGCGGATCGTGCGCTCAACGGCAAGACGTTGCTCCTTGGCGGGGGCGTCGTGCGGCGGGCATTCGTCGAAAACCATCGCGATATCCGAGCCAAGCGTGCGCTGGATCTCCATGGACTCTTTCGGCCCGAGGAATAGCGGTGAGCCGTCGAGATGCGAGCGGAATTCGACGCCGTGGGCCTTGATCTTGCGAATCTTCGCGAGGCTGAAGACCTGGAAGCCGCCGCTGTCGGTGAGGATCGGCTTCTGCCAGTTGATGAAGCGATGCAGCCCGCCTGCGGCGCGGATGATGTCGAGCCCGGGACGGATGTTAAGATGGTAGGTGTTGCCGAGGATGATCTGCGTGCCCATCTCGTCGAGCTCGCGGGGATCAATCGCCTTCACGCTGCCCTGCGTGCCGACGGGCATGTACACGGGCGTATCCACCACGCCGTGGGCGGTGGTCAGCCGGCCCAGGCGGGCCTTCGTTTGCGAATCGGTTTTGAGGAGTTCAAACATGGCTGGGGTGCCAGAGTTTCTACAAATAGTCGTCTAGATCAATCCACCCGGTTTCGCCAGTAACCTGGACGCCTTTTGCCGTGCATGACGGCCACGATCCACACGCGGTCCGGCTGGTCGAGGTAAAGGACGGAGTACGGGAAAACGGTCGAAAGGTGGCGGCGAACTGGTGGATCGAAGACTCGAAACCGGTCGGGTTGCCGGCGAACATCGCGGATCAATCGCTCAATTTCATCGAAGAAACGTCCGCCGAGTTCGGGATTGATGCGGGCGTAGTAAGCGGCCGCTGCTGCGTACTCCTCGCCGGCCGCAGGGTGAAAGGCGTGCGGTTTCACCGGCCGACGATCTGGCGGATTCGAGCCGAGACTTCCTCGCCGGGAATGCCCGCGACCTGTCCGCTCTCGATTTCGGCCACGCGCCGGCGGATTTCCTGTTTCCAGGCCTCATCCGTGGCCGGGTCGCCCGGATGCAGGCCGAACGTCAGGCGATCCACCAATTCGGCGACCTGCTCCTGCGGCCAGTGGCGGACTTCCTCAACGATTTGATCCAGTGTCGTCGGCATGCGCTGAAGGATACTCCGGGCCACATCTGGACTCAACCGCGTTCGGCAAAGCCGTTTTTCCGTCTGCCGTTGTGCCATCCATGGTTCCTCCCGCAGCAGTCTCAACTGCTTGCTTTCACCGCCGGTCTTCGACAAGCCCCCGGAGAACCCCTTCCAACTCGGTCAGACGCTTCCTCAACTCCGCGTTTTCCGCGCGCGTCTCTTCCAGCTTCTGGTTCAGCCCTTGAATTGCCGCCAATGCCACGCCGTCCGCATCCACGGTGGCGATGGACAGATCGTCCAAACCGAGACCGAAGGCGGCGCGGAAATCCTGTGCTGTCGGGCCGAGATGCAGCGCGCCGGGGAAATCCCTAAAGCGCCATTGCGTGATGGGCAGCGCCGTCAGCTTGTCGAGCACCGCTTGCGCGTCCACCGCCGTGAAGTCCTGCTTGGCTGCGCGATCGCTCGTGCTGTTGAACGCCGTCGCACCGACCATTCCCGCCACTTGCAGTCGATTGCTCGTGAAGCTGCTGGTGCCGATGCCTACATTGCCAACCAAGCGGAAGACATCGTCCCCCGCGCGTGTCCAGACGCCGATGGTGGGATCGAGTTTTGCGAGTGTCACCACCCCGTCCTGCAGGCTGGCGGTGGTGATGGAACCTGCGCTCACGCGGTTGGCGACCAGTCCCGGAGTGAACGATTCGAGACTGAACAGGTACGCCGCCCCCACGTTGTACGCACCCGTGCCGTCGCCAAGCGCCCCAATCAACACGCGATCACTGCCCAACGCCGCCACGCTAAAGCCGAAAAGGTCGAAGTCTGCTGGTGTGGGATTGGTGAAGGTGGCGAGCAACGCGCCGCTGGTGCTGAACAGATACGCCACCCCGGCTGCGTACGCACCCGTGTTGTCGCCAAACGCCCCAATCAACACCCGGTCGGTTCCCACCGCCGCCACGGAATAGCCAAAGTAGTCGCCGTATTCCGGCGTCGGATTGGTGAAAGTGGTGAGCAACGCGCCCTCGGTGTTGAACAGATACGCCGCCCCGGCTTGCTCTGCGCCCGTGTCGTCGCTATCCGCACCAATCAGCACCTGATCAGTTCCCACCGCAGCAACGGAAACGCCAAACAAGTCGCCCGCCGCCGGTGTGGGATTGGTGAAGGTCGTGAGCAACGCGCCGTTGGTATTAAACAGATAGGCCGCCCCGCCATTGATCGCGCCCGTGTCGTCGCCATCCGCACCAATCAGCACTCGGTCGGGCCCCACCGCCGCCACGGGGCGGCCGAAGTCGTCGCTGGTTGCCGGCGTGGGATTGGCAATCGTCAGCGCGAACCAGTTGGAAACCGTGGCCACCTTGGCCGCAGTCACAGCACCATCCGCCAGCGCCGTGGTCGTGACCGCGCCAGCGGCCAGTTGGTTGGACCCGACCGCTCCGGGCATAAGCATCTCAGTGGTGATGCTGCCCGCACCAATGTTGTTGGACGAAATCGTGCCGGTCAGTTGCGCCGCCGAAACCGAACCGCTCACGCTGGCTGAGGACGCCGCATTCACCGCTTGGATCGCATACGGCGCGGGCGTCAACAATTGCCGCGGCGACAGGGTCGTGAAAGACCCGCTACCGTTCGTGCGCACGTTGATCTCCAGCCAGCGATTCGCGCCGTCGAAGTTCTCCGCGCCAAAATCCATCCCGGTGGTGAACAGGCCATTTGAAACCGGCACGGCCAAGGCGACGGGGATGACCGGTGCGGCGACGCCGCTCGTTGCGTCGTTCAGCAACCGGAACATGAAGTCGTAATGGCCGTTGGCCGGCGCGCCGTTCAGGTTGAGCCGGCCCTGGTAGGTGAACGCGCTGATTTGGGCTCGGGCCGGCGTGGCGGCGGCCAGGGTCAAGAGCAAGCCGAGCATGATGCAGGTGGTCTTCATGAAGTGTGATGGCAGCTAGTGTGGTGAGCGATTAGTGCGTGCAATAAAGAGTGTGACCTGTGAATATGGG
>CAZWJC010000320.1:0-7326 GCA_964634255.1 uncultured Verrucomicrobiota bacterium
CCTGCTGATGTTGGGACCGCTGCTCCTCAATCTGCTGGTGTCGGCACGTATGTCAGAAACCACTTGGGGCTCGGATGTGTCCGATGCATCCACACTAACGTCTCGGGGGGCGCAGTACACTGAAGCGTTTCCGAACAGCTACTCCAAAGCGGCAGAAACCCCGGGGCAACCCGCGTCCATCGTCATTCCGCGCGGCGCGCTAGTCCTGACCGCCTGGGTGCTCGCGTTGGGCACTCTCAGCCTGCTCCTCATGCAAAGCTACTGCCTTTGGCTGGCCCGGCGTGTTCATCACAATCCCTGGCGGGCAGGCTTGGCCCTCGCTGCGCCCGCCCTCTTCGCCTTCTATCTCGCGCCACGGATTCCCGACCACTGTCCCCACTTTTACGAGGAGAGCTTTCTGTTCTTCGCCCGGAATCTCGTACCAGTGCTAGCCGGCTTGATCGCGCTGCTTGCCGTGGTGCAAATCGTTTCCGAACGCCGCTTCCGCAAATTGGAGATCCTTTGAAGCTTCAACCCCGCTTGCCTCATGAACACCCCGCGCCAATTCCTGCCCGGCCTGAAACAAATGCTGGGATTCCACCGGTTTGGGCCGCTGCCGTTGCTGGTCTGGCTGGGCCTCAGCGCGGCGGGTCTGGCCGCCAGTTCGGTATTCTTATTGATGGAACGCCGGACACAGCCGGACTTCATCGGAGCGTTGTTCGTCTGGAGCTGCCTGATCTGGTTGTTCCTGATGCTGGTGGCCTCGCCCGTTCCCTTTCAGGTGTTGGGCGGCTTCGTATCCCCGGAATTCCTCTTCACGCGCGCGATTGATCGAGGACTCTGGCTGCGCACCGAACGCACCGCAGTCATGATCATTGCCCTGGGGCCACTGCTCCTGAATCTGCTGCTCTCACCTTTGTCGCCGAAACTCGCCTTTGAACGGGTGGATTCCGATTCACCAGCGGCGGCGTTGCAGGCACGCTACCTGGAGACCTTTCCCGGCAGCCAGGTGGTCGCGGCGGCCCCCTCCGGGCAACCCGAGCAACTGGTCATCCGGCACGGGACGGAAATGATCGCCGCGTGGCTGGTTTGGGCGGGGGCAACGCTCATGTTCCTGGTGGCTGGCTATTGGTCACTCGTCTTCACCCAATGGCAACGCGCGGGCTGGCATCATAGCAAATCCAAGTGGCGGCCCTGGTTGGGCTTCGCGATGATCCAGACGCCGATTCTCGCGCCGCCGATCCTGCTGACCGTGTGCGGTGTCTTGCGCGTCAATCCCTGTGAGGAAAGTTTTCTGTTCTTTGCGCGCCACCCGGTGGCCCTGGTGCTGGCCCTGATCGCCCTGATCCTGATCGTGGAGCCCCTGAGCGAACGGAACATCCGGAAACTGGAATTCGAATTGACCTGATCTTCCGGCCCGCGCCCGCACGCGGCGGTGGAGGCTCATTCTTTCGCCCTCACCGCGCGCGCGAAACCGCGCGGCGAAATGCGCCCCCCGCTGAGCAGTGGGCGCGGTTGCAGGAGTTGCTCCGCGAACTGGCACGGATGCGACGGGAGGATCACAAGGCCGGACGACTCCATATTGAGCGCGACGCCGGGCGCGGGAGCGTGCCAAAGAGGAGCGGGAGGACGCTTGGCGAAAGCAGTCCGCGGTGGAAGCCAGACTCTTGATGCGGCCGGGCCCAATGAACCTGTTCTCTCAGCCAGACTTTGCCTCGCAGGCCCTGGCCACCGGGCAGGCCGAAGCGCTGCTGCTTGGCTGTGCAAACCGTGCGCATGCGACACCCCATGCAAAGAGGCCAGGCCAAACCGAATCAAACTGAATCCGACCAAATCAAACCCATTGCATGGAATCTGCAATGGGGTGAAGACCCCATGGCGCAAACCCGGCCTTACGCGTAGCGTGGCATCATGCGAACCAAAGAGTCATTGCACAATCAGAAGCCACCCAGTCCTCAACCGACGTCTCCGGTCGTCCCGCTGAAAACAAGCACGATCTGCGATCCGCCCTCGCAACACGAAATCGCCCGAAAGGCGCACGCCATGTACTTGGATCAAGGATGTCCTCAGGGAAAAGACGTCCAACACTGGTTGGCAGCCGAATCACAGCTTACCAAGTCGCAGCAGGATGGCCGCAGAGGCATCGTGCTGTGACTGCGAAGGCGAAAGCGAGTCGTCCCGTGCGTAAACACCCGAACGCGCCGCCCCCGCTGGAGCAGCGTCACGCATCCGCTCCAGGGCCGGGCGGGTTGGCGCCTGCCGTGGTGTTGCTGATGCAGCCGATGGATGGGGTGACGGAGAACCTGAGTAGCTTCATCGGGCCGCAACTCGAACCACCTGTCCTCTTACCGGTTTTGCCCGTTTCTCCCATGAAGCTGATCGCGAATCGGGGTGAGCCCGATACGCGAGGGGTTCAGACAATCCACGTGCCCTGTGACATGGGGCATACCCACTGGGGATTGAACGAGTGAACGACGGCAGGAGCCGACATGCATCGACCCTCTTTAGAAAGCTGGCAAAAGGTCGTCAAAGACGGCCCCGCCAATCCGAGTGCGGGTTGACCATTGTTATTTGAACGCCACATCAAGGGGCCCGTGCCCCAACTGGAATTGACCATGACCGTCGCTGCCCGAAACGTTGGCGGGGAGGCGCGCCGGCCTGAAACCGCATCCGCCAACTCGAAAGAAATTATGAACCGGTTAAAACGTTGGCATCAGCAGAAAGTAATCGAGGCGTGGCAACAGGCGTTGGGTGGCTTGGTGACTCCCCCGCCGGTCCACTTGCCCGAGGGGCACGAGGAACAACTCGCGGTGCCTGAATGGTCGCCCCTGGTGGACATCAGCGAGGATGACCAGGAGTACTTGATCAAGGCCGAATTGCCAGAAGTGAAGAAGGAAGACGTGAAGGTCACGGCCGAAGAAGGAACGCTGACCATATCCGGCGAACGCCGGTTCGAGAAAGAGGAAAAAGGCAAGCGGTATCACCGGGTCGAGCGCGCCTACGGCAGTTTTGGACGCAGCTTCTCGCTGCCGGCGGACGCCAGCCCCACGAAGGTCCTCGCCGAATTCAAAGACGGGATTCTCACCGTGCATTTGGTGAAGGACGCCAAGGCGAAACCGCAACAAGTCGAGGTGAAAATCGCCTGAGCAGGCGTATGGCAAGAGGCGAGATCAGATCCGCGGTTGAACCCAACAAGCTCATGACAATCCTCTTGATCCTCTTTCTGGTTTGCCTCGCTGCGCTCGCATGGCTCTGGGAATGCAAGCCGGCGGTGCGCGCCGCAGAGCCTGAACCCATGTCGCCAACTCTGAAAACTCCAGACCCGCAGCCGGCGCTGGATGCTCTTATCGAGCACAGAACGGAGCTCACATTTCTCAAGCGGCTCATCGTGCACGATGCCAGCGAAGCAAGCCGCCAATTGCAGAACGGCCTGCTAAAAGCCGAGCGCGACGAAACGTGCATCCTCCGCGCCATGTCCCTCATGGCCGTGCTCTTCGTGTTAGCCCTGGCCGGGTTGGGTTACTGTGCCATTCTGCTGCCGGACATCTTTCGTGATCCTGAACACGTGGTCATGCGGGGCCTGGGCTACCTGGGCTTGGGATCGCTGATTTCGCAAGGGGTGTTGCTCGGATACTTGCTCTGGCATCGCATCACCGTGGGGCGTCTGCGCCGGGAATGCCGGCGTCTGGTGCTGGCCCTGGCTCAAACCCAACTCAGTCCCCCGGCCGCCGCTGATCTCGCCGATGCCCAGTCGCCGGGTGGTTTTCCCAGTCCTTGCGCCTAGCCAATCCGAATGACGCCCGGTGAATCGCTCCGCAGCCATGCGTGAAACCCACACCATGAGGCTTGATCTCATCAATCCCTCGAACCCACTGGTCAGCATCGTCAACGTGAGCGAAAGCCGTTGGAATCGCTACCGCGTGTGGAAGCCGCTCAGCCTCATGACGCTCGCGGGGTTGACGCCACCCGAGTGGGAAATCGAGATCATGGACGAGAACCTCGGCGTGCCGAATTACCGCGCCAAGCCCCGGCCTGACTTGGTGGGCATCACCGCATTTACTTCACAAGCGCCTCGGGCCTACGCAGTGGCCGCCTACTTCCGGTCTCTGGGCGTGCCGGTCGTGATGGGCGGCATCCACGCCACCATGTGCCTGGATGAAGTTGCGGAGCACGTGGACTCGGTCGTCACGGGGGAAGCCGAGAGTGTCTGGTCGGAGGTGCTGGCGGATGTCAGACACGGCCGCTTGAAACCGCGGTATGATGGGGGACGGGCGCGTGTCACTACGCTGTCGCCGGCCCGCCATGATCTGCTTCCCACACGCTATGCGTTTGGCGCCATACAAACCACGCGCGGCTGTCCCCTAAACTGCAATTTCTGCAGCGTGACGACGTTCAACGGAGCCCAGTACCGGCAACGCCCCGTCGCCGATGTCGTG
This sequence comes from uncultured Verrucomicrobiota bacterium, assembly GCA_964634255.1. Lineage (GTDB taxonomy): Bacteria > Verrucomicrobiota > Verrucomicrobiia > Limisphaerales > MWDV01 > MWDV01. The sequence continues at coordinate 4,416 of CAZWJC010000320.1, forward strand.
CGCGAATTCCAAGCGATCCGCGAGCAACGGGTGCTCGTGGTGGACGACAACCTCATCGGCACGCGCCCGGATCACATTGCTCGCGCCAAGGATCTATTCCGCGCCCTGGCGGCGGCAAACCTGCGCAAGGAATGGGTAGCCCAAGCGACCATCAACTTCGCCGATGACGAAGAACTCCTCGATCTGGCCGCCAAGGCGGGATGCCGTGGGGTTTTCATTGGCTTCGAGTCACCAACGCCAGAGGGCCTGCGAGAGCTAGGGAAGAAGATCAATCTGGTGAAGGGGCGGGACTTCCGCGCCTCCGTTCGCCGCATTCAACGCCACAACATCCTCGTGGTCGGCTCCTTCATCATCGGTCTAGACTGCGATGAGCCGGGGATCGGCGAGCGGATCGCCCAGGTGGCGAGCCAGTTTGGCTTGGACAATCTGAACACGCTGTTTCTGACGCCCCTACCCGGCACACGGCTTTGGGAACAGATGAAATCCGAAGGCCGCGTGGTCCTCCACGCGTTTCCCAGCGATTGGAAATACTACACGCTGACCTTCCCGGTCGCTCAGTATAAGCGCCTTTCGCTGGATGCCGTCATTCAGGAGATGATCGCCTGCGGTCAGACCTTCTATTCCTTGCCGCGCATCCTAGGTCGCGTCTGGCGCAACCTGTGGCAGCGCCGTCAGCCCTTGATCAGCCTGGTGGGCAATCTCTCCTACCGGAGCAACATCCGCGTGGACTGCAAAGCCTACGCCGACTTCAAACATGCCCGGCGCGAGGCCTTTCGGTCGAAACCGAGTCCAACCGCCAGCCCGTTCCTGAACGAATATGAAAACCACCCTTCGCTATCTGAGTCTCAACGCCCAAGCCACCTGGCACCGTCAGGTGGAGGAACAACTCAAACATTTGCATAGCTTGACCGCGATTACCTCGACCGCCGTGGTGCTGGCACTGCAGATGTTCTCACCGGCCTGATGGAGCAGCACGAAAAGATGGCGTGGATGCTCCGGGCCATTCTGGAAGATAGAGACTAGAGACGCTCCCATGGAAAGACAAACACAACTATCAAGAAAGCAAACGCAATGAACATATCAAGATGCCCTCACTGTGGGGTTAAACTCGGCAATTACCTATACGCGGACGCGTGTCCGCACTGTCATGAGGAATTGAAGCACAACACGAAACCGCTGACGCCAACCCCGAAGCAACAGCCGCACAAGGCGCAACTGTGGCCGGCTCGCTTCTTCTTCGGAATCCTGCGCCTTGTGGAGGCTTGAGATCAATCCCTTGAACGGTCAGTTTTAAGATCGAAGAAGACATTCCTGCCCTCCATGTTCAGAATCCGCGGTCTCCGTTCAGAAACGTGGCTCTGCTCCGACATTTCCGCTGGTCGCGGCGCGAGCGGGCGCGGGCGCTAGCAGGAGTGGCGCCGTTGGTGGCAGCAAGCTCACATGGGGCCGCCGCTGAGTGGGGGCAATTCTTCGCCACCGGGCCAAAATCTTGGCAGCCGGTGGAGCGACGCACTCGGCGAAGACCCACCAAAGCAGCAGCGCCGTTGCTGAATAACTGACCGCGATCGAGAGAACATTCATGAATGCTATGTCTTTCTGCCGACTGTCCGGGGAAACTGAATTGTATCCCCGATTTCACAACCGACGCAAAAGCACTGAAAGAAGAAAACGCAACCGGCCGTTCGCTGAGTTCCAAGGCTTGCCTTTAAGGTTAACGCATGAATCTGCTTCGCGCCAACTGCAGCGTCGAGATCAGCGAAACGCCGGCCCCGACCTGCTGCACCAATCGCCCGCCCAAGCTCGCTTCCTGTCCATTGAATTACGCTAGGAACACCTCGCCCCGTGCAATCTGGTCAACTCGGCGGACGAGTTTCATCGGAACGCGAACCTGCTGAACGAGTGCTTCGAGAAGCTGGCCGCTGGATCGCGGGCTGCCGTGCCAAAGAACAGGCATTCCCCGATCTAGCTCGGCCATCAAGCCACTCGCACCGCTGTGCGAAACAAGACTATCTCGATTGTGACTCGCGGAACTTCGGCGAGGGAACGACCCGTATCCCGAACCGGGATGCGAATGCTTCAACGATGCGGGCCTGCTCCGCAAGGCGCACCAGTTCCCAATACGGCGGCGTGTAGCCACGCCGCGTCCTGAACTCCTCCGCCGACGTCAACACGCGGGCGGCGAGCGACTCATGCTCACGCCTATACTCTGCCACGCGCAAAGCCGTGGTCGCGCTCATGCGTTCGGGAATCGGCCCCACCTTGCCGACGGTGTTCAATACGAAGCTGTAGGCTTTGGCCAAGCGTGCAGCCGGCAAGCGGAGCCAGGGATAGGGCAACGGTTCGCTCGGTTTCGCTGCGGCCAGCATCACGTCGGTCACCGCGTCGTCCACGTGTGCCTTGAGCAGCGTTGCCCGGTCGCGCCACTCGGCTACCACGCGGAGTTGCGGATCGTATTCGAGATCCGACGGCTCCTGCGTTTCAAAATGCCGCACTCCCAGCGAGGCCAGCCACGCGCGCACCGTGGGCGACGTGATTTGCGAAAGCCCCATCCAGAGCCGAACGCCACACGCCTCATACGCCGACGCCGCGACTTCCGAGCAGAACTGCGCCTCGTGATCGCGCCAGTCCATCGCGAAGTCGTAGGGGATGTGGCGGCGCCGGGCGTCTGCCAGCGCGCGGCTCGCCGCCTGATGCGGCAACATCGGATCGGCCGCCAGCGCCGGCAGGTCCGCCCGCAATCGCAGCACCAGCACCCGCAGTTTCTTGTCGCGGATGTAGTCGTCGAAGGAAGCCACCGCGACACCGCATTCGATGTGCGCTTCGATCACGGACGCCTTCCCCGTGTGCTCGTCCACGTGCAGCAGCGCGACGTGCGAGAAGTTCCCGGGAAAATCATTGCCGCGCGCGATCA
>CAZWJC010000321.1:0-7294 GCA_964634255.1 uncultured Verrucomicrobiota bacterium
CAAGGTTCTGCCCTCCGGTTCCTAATTATCGTCCTTCCGCTGTCGTGTTCATCTCGCACGCTCCTTTCACTCCGATCATTTCTTCGCCAACTGCCGCCTCACTGCCACGGGCAAACGCTCGCCCTCCAAATCCCTCGCCACCACGCAGCCCTCCTTGTCCAACAGAAAAACCGCTGGCAACGATTTCACGTCAAACGCCGCCGCTGTCTGCCCGCGCCCCTTGGCATCGAGCCAACCCTGCGTCCACCGATAACCGCGTGCCTCGACCGCCTTGAGGGCGGTGGCGGCGTCCTCGTCCAGACTCACGCCCACGAACGTCAACGCCGCGTCCGCGCCCAACTCCTCGCGCAGCTTGGCCAGCCCGGCCAGTTGCTCCATGCTGCGTTCCGACCACGAGGTCCAGAACACGAGCAACACGTTGCGGCCTTTGAACTGGTCCAGTGCCAGCGGCTGCCCGTCCAGTGTTTGGGCCTGCAACTGAGCCAGGAGTCTGGGTTTGGCCACCGCCGGCCGCTTCCATTCCAGGTTCAACGTGCCGAGATCGAGCGGTGAGTCGCTGCGGTCGCCCGGAATTCTCGGTACGATGACCTCGCGCATCAACGAGGCAATCTCCACGGGCTTCTTATTGAAGTCGAATTGCTCTCCCTTCGCTCGCGGCTCGGTGACCCGAATTCGCAGCTCGTAAGCCCCGGCTGGGACGTCCTCAATGCGAAACGACCCGTCCGCTTCAAACCGAAGTTGATACGCGACGTGACTTTGAGTACCCCCGGGGTTGTTTTCGGCGATGTAGGAAGCCCATGCGCTGCTAAATGCTTCATTCGTGGCGAAATCTTCGATTTTTGGGGCCGGCGGCCTCGGCGGTTCTTGGGTCACCAACAGGTGGTCGTCGTTGTTTCAATCGGCCTCGCCTTCCACCCGGCCGACGATGGGACGACCGGTGCCGCCATACTCCACCCGAGTTATCTCCCCGGCTTTCACTTTCACCGGCTGCTGACAGCTTGCGGCTGGAGACCGTCCGTCACCTTGATTGAAATAGCGATACAGCCCGCAATCAACCGGTGGGACTTTTTCAAACACGAATCGCCCCTTGGCATCGGTGTCCGCATTGAAAATGAAGTGCCAACCATTCATGGCCCCAAGCTTGCCTCCCGCGAGATGAACGTTAGCGCGAGGCACAGCATTGGTGCCGGCTCGCAAGACACCTTCCACGCGACCCCAAGGAACCAGGGTGAGCCGCGGTTGACCTTTCAACCGGTCCACAGTCGTGGCCAGAAAACCCTCTTCGTGCATGATCAGAACGGGAAGGTCGCTGCCCGGATGGGTGATCTCAAAATGTCCATCTTCGTCAGCGCGCACCACTGTGGCCCAATCACGCGGCGGTTGCCCTGGGGAATACATGTACATGGGCAGGTCGCGGGACGGGATCGCAATGGCAGCGCGGGCTGCCGGTTTCCCGTTGTTCAGCAGAGCCGTGCCTCCAGAACGACCGCGCTGCATAGCAAACTCGACGTCCCAATCCCCTTCAACAAGATCGCGCCACGGCGTTACCAGGGATTCGCAACCCTCGGCATCCAGGCGGAGTTGGTATGTGGGCCACATGCCTTGGCGAAATCGTGACGCTGGAATCTTCAAATCAAATTCAGCGGCGCTTGGCTCAGCAAAAATCTTCAGCCCCTCGCGATCACCGGTCTGAAACGACACGGTCTTCACGGCGACCGGCATTCCACTGGCAGCATCGCGGGCTTTAGCATGGACAATCAACTCATGCTCCATGCCGGCGCGTAGTCGGGAGATAACCAGTTGGTTTGTTGGTGCGCGGCGGACCATCTGGCCGATTCCAAACAGCGGAAAACTCGCATGGTTCGTCGCTCGGACTGTCAAGGCAAGGTGCGCGACAGGGGCGTTCGTCCATAGATACCAGCCGTTCGCGTCCGTCGTTCCGGAGAAATCCAGCACTTGTCCTTCGGTTCTGTATCCGTCCAAGCCCAGCACAGCACCGACGATGGGGCGATTCTCTCCATCCACAACGCGTATATGGAGGGGACACAGCGGAGCGACTTGCAGGCGCACTTCCGACATCTGCTCCTTCACGTCCACGATTGTGCTGGTGATTGCGGAATCTGGCGGGTAGGCGGTGAGGATCATTTGCCGCCGCGGGCGATGCCGGAGTTCGAACATACCGGCGGCATCCGTTCGAAACTCGCCGTCGCGCACCCGGTTTCCCGCCCCATGCCCGGCTTTGACCAGGACGTTTGGCAGCGCATGCCCCTGCGGATCCAAGACCACCCCGCGCACGGTGAATCCCGCCTTGAGGACGAACTGCGCCTTGCCTGCGCGCAGGTCGGAAAGATCGAGGGGTTCGCCGGCAGGGTGGTTCAACGGATTCATCTCCTGATTGAGGTGTGTGAACCGCTGGGTGTCACCTTCGGTTCGGGAGAGGTTGATGGTGACACTCTCCAGATCGTGTGGGAAGTCACTTGCCTGCCAGCGGCCTTGCACGTCCGTTACGATTCCCGGTGAATTCTTGGCGCCGCGCCAATACTCAGGATAGGTCTGGTCAGGCACCCGCGAACCCCGCCAAGCGTAGCCGGTCCCAAAAACCTGCACATGCACGCCGGCTTGCGGCACACCCGCTTCATCGCGCACGATTCCGCCAATCGTGGTGCCCCGCTCCAGGCGCACCAGAAACTCTTTTGGCAGGGAGAGGCGGGCGTCGCCCTTTCCCACCGCCCAACTCGCCCCGCGCGGCGCGTACCCGTCTCGCCGCGCAGAGAGAGTCAACCAGGCATTCTGCTGCATGGTTTCCGGCGGCACCTCGCCCAACCGGATGATCGCCACCCCCGCCTCATCCGTCAGCCACCGGGGAGCGTTTTCCTCCCCGCTCCAAAACGCCGCTTGATTGGGCGCCAACACTTCGGCTCCGGTAATCGGCTGGCCGGTTTCAGCATCAAGCACCGTCACCTTCATTGATGGCCCGTTGGTGACCACTGGGCGTTGCGATGGTGCTGGGGTTTCCGAAAGCACGTCAGGCTTCGCTCTTGCAGGTTCCTTTTCCAACGCATCCGTCAGGCAAACGACCGCCAGCCCCGCCAGCAGCAGCACCGACCAGATTCCCCAGCGGCGCGCGGGCCGATAGCCAGCGATCATCCGCAGACGCTGCTTCAGTTGGCGGTGGTCTTCGAGAATGCCCACCAACCCAGGCGCCGTCACGCGCGGGGTCAGGTTTTCGAGCAGGCGCAGGATCGTCCGGCCATACTCGCGGTTCTGATCTGCCCCCGCAGCGTCCAGGGCCAACGCGTCACAGGCCAGCTCCCGGTCCGCGCGCCAACGGGCGAAGCCGAACCACACCAGCGGATTGAACCAATGCATGGCTTGCAGCAGCGCCACCAGCCAGTTCATGGCGATGTCCCGCCGCTTCACATGCGCCAGTTCGTGCAGAAAGATGAACCGCAGTTCCTCCGGCGAGAACCGCGTGGCGAACCCCTGCGGTAACACGAGTTTCGGCACGAACAGGCCGTGCAGAACCGGCGTGGGCACGTCCGAACTCTCCACCACCAGCAACCGCTTCCGCACACCGAGCCGTTGCTGACAATCCTCAAGGAGGTTCAACAACGAGGCTTCGTTCACCGGCGCGAGCTGCCCGAACTTGCGCGACAGCCGCCAGGAACTCACAACAATGTGCAGCCCGAGCACCGCGACGCCCAACGCCCAGATTGCAAAGGTGACGTCCTGCCACCGAACCGGCTGGGGGGCGGGCTGTGGGGCCACGGCTGACACTGGCGTGTTCGCCAGTCTTGACCGCGAGCTCGCCGGCGCCGCCACGGGTGGTTCAACCAGGAGATCGCCCGCTGCCTCTTTGACAGGAGTCGCCGTTGGCAGGTTTCGCTGCACGAAGTGTGGCTCCCAGACTGCGCGGTACTCCGCAGGCGTTGCTCCCCCAATTGGCTTTGGCTGCGGCACAGTTGCAGACGCGCTCGCCAATCGCGGGAAGACGTTGAACACGCTGACACCGCTGCCGAGCGACACCGGCAGGAGCAGTCGCCCCACCACCAGCAGCCACAAGGCGCAGCGCCAGCGCGGGGTGAGCTGTTTGCGTAACAGCCATTGCACCCCCAGCACCAGCACCACCAACAGTCCCGCCTGCACCGACGTGCGGCCGAGCACCTGCAATACCCCGTTCGGCTCCATGATTTGCATTACTTCCTCCTTGGCTTCTCGCTGCCGCCGGTTTCTTCCAGCAAGCCGCGCAATTCCTCCAAATCCTTCTTCGTGAGCCGCCGCGCCTGGACAAAGTGCGCCAGCATCGGCATCAGCGACCCGCCAAACACACGGTCCACAAACGACTCGCTGGCGACGCGCACGCACTCGCGCTCGGTCAGGCGCGGCTCATAGACGTAAGCGCGCCCGCGCAATTCGCAGTCCAGGGCCTGCTTGCGGACCAGCCGGGCCAGCAACGTGCGCGCGGTTTTGGGATGCCAGGTGGCGTCTTGCTGGATGAGCGTGGTGATGATCTCGGTGGCCGTGGCCGGATGCCTGGCCCACACGACACGCATGATCTCCCATTCGGTTTCGCTGATTCGGGGCACGATCTTCATGGTTAGCCTACACTTGTAATCCGGACGAGGATGACACATGTAGTCCATCCGCGTCAAGCGGTGTTTTCAAACTCACCGGCAACCGGCGAGGAACCCTTGTTTGCGAGAATCCGTCACCTTACCCTTGGGCCCGATGAACTGCACCACCGTACCTCGCCTGCGCCTCTTGCTCACCGTGTTGCTCTTGCTTCGTCCGGCCGCCATGCCTGCCGCCAGCCTGTCGAAAGCTGACCTGGAATTCCTGCGTGAGATGACGCGCGACGTCATCGAGGCCTCGCGCGTCAAGCCCGGCTCAAACGGTGGTGGGCGCTGGCAAATCACCAACACCTGCAGTTTCACGCTGATCACCCCGGGCAAGGACACCTACACGTCCCATTGGCCGCGCGATTTCGCCATGTCGGTGGATTCCGGGTTCATCACGCCCGAGGAGTTGCGGAATCATCTCTTGCTGACCTGCAAGGCCCAGAACGGGCCAGCGGATCGCAAGCTGGCCAACGGTTTGCACGTCCCGCCGTGGGCCATCCCAGACCACATCAACTACGATGGTCGGCCGACCTACTATCCGGGGACTTACGCTTCGGGCGAGGATCAAGGCGCGGGGGCTTGCGGGCGCGTGCCACCCATAGACGACCACTACGAACTCGTCCACATCGCTCACGCGTATTGGGAGGCGACCCGTGACGTGAGCGCGTTCAAAACAGAGGTCAACGGCGTCACGGTTTTCGACCGGTTGGAAAAGGCGTTCGCCAGTCCGACCACCGATCCGAAGACGGGTTTGGCGCATACAACAGAAGCGGATCGCGCGGTGGGATTTGGCTTCTGCGACGGTGAAACGCACACGGGCAAACTGCTGTTTGCCTCGCTGCTCCGTTATCGGGCAGCGGGAGAACTCGCGGAGTTGTCACGCACCGTAGGCCGCCGCGACCAGGCAGTTGCTTACCGACAAATCCAGAAGATGATCCGCGCCAATATCGTTCCCACCTTCGGCGATCCGAAAGCCATCGGCGGCTGGCTGCGCGCCTCCACGGAGATCAGCCGTCAGCCGGATGTGTGGGGAACGATCTTCGCGCTACATCTCGGTATCCTTGAGCGGTCAGATGCCAAAGGCGCGCGGAAGACGATCGCCGACGCCGTTCGCCGCGGAACAATCACACTCGAAGGCGGTGTGCGCCAGGTGCCGACAGACTTGGACTTCAGCAAGACCACCGCTTGGGAAAGCTCGATGTGCGCCGTGAACACCTACCAGAACGGCGGCTACTGGCATACTGCGTCGGGCTGGCTGATCGAAGCCCTTTGGGACTCCGACCGGAAGCTGACGCTGCAGATCTTCGACGAGATGATCAGCCATCTGCGAGCGCAGGACTTTCGCAAGGGACCGGGCCACGGCGCGCCCTGGGAAGTCTTCGGCCCGAACGGAACGGCGCGACAAAATGCGGTCTACATGGCGTCCGTCGCGCTGCCCTACGGAATCCTGAAGCGGCTGTGAGCCTCGGTTCGCCTACTTTTGGGCCGTCAGCGGCGGCCTCTGCTTGTGCCAGTCTGTGCTTTGTTCGTAGGCGTGTGCGAGGCGGAGGATTGTCTCCTCGCCGAGCGGCTTGCCCAGTAGTTGCAGGCCGATAGGAAGCTTCGGTGATTGGGTGAACCCGCACGGCACGCTGAGGCCGCAGTTGCCGACGAGGTTGCAGGAGATCGTGAAGATGTCGGCCAGATACATCTGAAGCGGATCGTCGGCCTTCTCCCCAATCTTGAAAGCAGCCGTCGGCGACACCGGCGTGACCAGCGCGTCCACAGTCTCGAACGCCTTCAAGAAGTCATTGCGGATGAGCGTGCGAACCTTCTGCGCGCGGAGGTAGTAGGCGTCGTAGTAGCCGCTGCTCAACACATACGTCCCGAGAATAATCCGCCGCTTGACTTCCGATCCGAACCCTTGCCCGCGGGTTTTGCGGTAGAGCTCGATCGTATCCGCACCATCCACCCGAGCGCCGTAGCGAATGCCATCAAAGCGCGCGAGGTTCGCCGATGCCTCGGCCGTGGCGATAATGTAGTAGGTCGCGATGGCGTAATCTGTGTGCGGCAGCGAGACCTCGACAATCTCCGCGCCAAGCTTGCCGAGTTGCTGCACGGCAGCTTCCACGGCGTGCTTCACTTCTGCGTCCAGCCCACCGACCATATATTCCTTGGGCAGGCCGAGCTTCAGGCCCTTAATGTCGCCGGTCAGGGCGCCGGAGAAATTCGGCACGGGCACGGGCAGACTCGTGGAGTCGCGCTCATCGTGGCCCGCGATGGCGCCAAGCACGGTGGCCGCATCGTGCGTGTCCTTGGCGAAGCAACCGATCTGGTCCAGCGAGGAGGCGTAGGCCACGAGGCCGTAGCGCGAAACACGACCGTAGGTGGGCTTCAAGCCCACACACCCACAAAGAGACGCCGGCTGACGGATCGAGCCGCCCGTGTCCGAGCCGAGCGTGGCGATGACTTCATCAGCCACCACCGCCACCGCCGATCCGCCGGAGGAGCCGCCCGGGATGCGCGTGGGGTCCCAAGGATTGCGTGTGACGCCAAATGCGGAGTTTTCTGTGGAGCTGCCCATGGCGAACTCGTCCATGTTCAGTCGCCCGAAGACGATTGCGCCTGCCGCCTTGAGCTTCTCAACCACGGTGGCGTTGTACGGCGAAACAAACCTGCCGAGAATCTTCGAGCCG
>CAZWJC010000322.1:0-7247 GCA_964634255.1 uncultured Verrucomicrobiota bacterium
CCAATCCGGCTTCTTGCAGACGGGGCACGGGTGCGATTTCGAGACGCGCGTGAAGCTCACAGTGCGAGCACCCCCACCCGGCGACGCAGACTCTGTTCGTATTCCCTGACCCGCGCCTGGATCAGATCCTCAGCGGCGACCGGGTCGGTGTTTCCTGCAATGATGTTCCGTTGCAGCCGGACGCTCATGCGGAACGCGCTGGTGCGGCAAATCCGGTTGCGACCGATGTCCCACGAAGACACGGCATCCTTCGACATCCCGATCGCAGCGGCGAATTGCTTCTGCGTCATTCCCAGTTCCTTCCTGGCCTGGCGCATGGCTGCGAGCCACTGCGCGCTTTGTTGATCCCTAGCAATGTTTCGTTTCATAAGAGTCTGATAAAGTCATCCAACGACCGCACCACATGCACCGTGTGCCCGAGCTTTTCGGCGTGATGCTTCAGCGCGGCTTGCGCGGGCGAGAGCTTCCCGCTCCGCGACTTGCATTCGACGAACAGCACGCGGCCACCATCGGCCAAGATCACGAAGTCAGGTTCGCCCAGCGTGCGGCACGTCCGCTCGGCCATGCTGCCGTGCAGCGCGATCCAACCCCGTCGCCGGCATTCGTCGAAAATCTCCTCGTGCAAATCCGATTCACGCGGGACACCACCCGTGCCCGGCGACGGACGCGGCGCAAACAAGTGCGGATTGAGCCTCGCTAGGGTCGCGCTTGGAATGGGGAGATTCATAAGATGGCCACTGCCGGCTTCGGCAGTCAGTTCCATGTTGGATTTCCTTGTGATGCGGCGACTGGCTTCCGCCACCCATTCTTCGCGAGCGCATCAATCGTCGCCGACGCTTCGGCGAAGCTGACCTCCGTGTTGTAACCGTATTTGCGCAGCACCTTCGCCTGCTTGAACGAGCACAACTTGCCATCCCAACGCCGGAAGATTTCCGCGATAAGTTGCTTCCCCTGGCTGAAGGAGATGCCGTCGGGATCAATGCCCTGCTTGGCGAGCAACGACCGCTGCTTCTCCGTGAGCTGCTTCACGTTGTCCCAGCCGCGCGCCTTCACCGGATCGAGCGCCAGCACGTCGAACGGATCCACCGACTGCGTCGTGAACCGCGCCGTCGCGACGAGCCGCGCCCGACGCGCGGCCTCCGCCAGTCGCTTTTGTTCCTGCAACTCTGCTTCCGCTTCGTCCAGGGCTTCGGCCATCTTCACCGGCCCGCCCGCCTTGAGCGTCCGCGCTACGGCCAACTCGACGGCTTCCTCGCTGACCTTGCCACCGAGAATGTCCGCGCTCGTCACGAGCTTGTGCTTCCCGGCGTTGCCGACAAAATCCACGACGAGACACGACGGCTTCGCGCTTGCCGCGATGGCGGCACGCCGCACTTCCGCCTCCTCCGGCCCGTCCACCAATCCCGGCAACGGGCGCGTCGAGCGTCCGACCATTTGTGAATACAGCGACCGGCTCTTGGTCGGGCGACCCATGATGACGACCTCGACCCCGGGATCGTCGAAGCCCTCCGTGAGCACGCCGCAGTTGCAGACGACTTGGACCTTGCCCGCCGCAAAATCCGCTAGCACGCGGCGACGTTCCTCGCGGTCCGTCTTGCCACAGACCCACGACGCCATGCCCGCGCGATGCCGATTGAAAATCTCCGCCGTCATCTCCGCCGCCTTCACCGAGGCCGTGAACACCAGCGCCCGCCGCTGCCCAATAATCGTCAGCGACGCCGACGCCATCTGCTGCAGGTTCTTTTCCGCCTCCATCACCGCGGCTAGATCGCCGCCGTTCAAGTCGCCAGCGGTGGTCCGGATGCTCGAGTAATCCAGCCCCTCCACATGGACCATCTGCTGCTCGATCGGCACGAGCCAGCCGTCGTGAATCGCATCCAGCACTTCGTAGTCGAACGCGACGGATTGAAACACCTGCCCGAGCGCCTCTTCGTCGGCCCGGTCCGGCGTGGCCGTCACCCCTAGGACCTTGAGTGCCGGATTCATGCGGTAGTAGTCAATCACGCGCCGGTAACTCGGCGACGTCGCATGGTGCGCCTCGTCAATGATGAGCACGCCGAACCGTTGCGGATCGAACTTGGACATGCGCCCACCGCCATCGCCGCCGGAGCATTGCGTCTGAATGGTCGACACGACCACGCGCGACGAACCGAATAGCCCACCCTCGGCCCGGTAATCGCCCATCTCCACATCAGCGGCGAGACCGGTGACCCGCTGGATCTTGTCCCGCGCCTGAAAGATGAGCTCCTCGCGGTGCGCGATGACCAATGCCCGGCGCGGGAACACGCGCCGGATGACATCGGCGAAGAGCACGGTTTTGCCGCCGCCCGTCGGCATCACGACCAGGGTGGAATCGTTCTCCTGCCATTCCTTGAAAATGGCATCCGAGGCTGCGGATTGATAGGAGCGTAAAATCACCTGACACCCCCAATACCGAGCAGTTGCTTTTCATCCACCGTCAGGTTCAGCTTGGCCAGCAGCGATTCACGCCGGACCGCCGCCTCGCGAGCCGCCTGCCGGACCTGCAGGTGCGCTTCGATGTCCTCGCGGTGCTCGTGGAGCCACGTCAGCACGCGCTCACAATCCCGCCGGTCCTTCACCGCCTTGGGCAGCACCTGCCGCAGGACATGGTCCTCGTGGTATTCGAGCGCGGCCGCCAGCGCGTCCACCATGCGCAGCAGCTGTTCGTACGCGTGCGCCACGCGTTCGCCAGCCATCACGATCGCTTCCCAGCCTTCACTTTGTGTCGCTTTCATCATCGGTTTGCCTTGTCGTTCTCTGTTCTGTGCTCTCGTTTCTGCTTTTCCCCAGTCAGTTGAGGTGACTCTGCTGTTCCGCGAGGAAACGGCGAAACCGCCGCAACCGCTCCCGCCGGCAGTGCGCCTGACCGCGGCGCAGCACCCAGCCATGCACCACCCCCAGCGTGTGAAACCACAGTTTGTCCAGTCGTCGCATCATGGGGCTTCCTCCCGCTTCAGTTCTCATTCGCACCTCGCAGTTCTCACTTCGCACTTTCTTTGGCCCTTGCCCTGAACTCCTTGTCCTCGCGCGTCACACACGTGTTCCAGCGATGTTCGGAGATTAGCCCGCGACCTTTGCACAGCGTGCACTTGTCGGGAAGCTGGCCCTGGCACGTCGGGCAGACTGCGAACGGCTTCGCCGTCTTGATATCCGTCCACGCCTGATCCAGTTGCGACAGTGCCGACGAGAAGTTCACCTCCGCGAACAGCCTGTCCCGCTTATCTTGCGCGGCACGCAGTGCCCCTTTGACACGGCTGAGAGCCGTCAGCATTTCCTGGACTTCATCCGTCCGCTGCCAGAGCGGAATCAGTTGCGTCGGAATCGGCCAACCCGTCGCATCCAACACCCGCGTCGGTGGGGGTGGTGGTACGGCGGCGCGCCGCTCCTTCTCCGCGTCGGGGAGAAGGTGGTCCCGCAAGGCGGGGACCGGATGAGGTGTGCCGTTGGCGTCCGTTGACGCCCGTCGCTGCATCGGCGGCGGCGGCAATTTCCGCTCGCGACCATCCAAACCGATGACCGTTTCCGGTTTCTTCAACCCACCGTTTTCGGTGAGTTGTTTTGACACACCTTTCACTAATTCCTCGGAAACAAGGCACATTTTGGCGATGACAGGCCAACTCGCCGCCGGAAATTCCCGAACCGCCAATTCAACCGCGTGCCGCTTGTCCGCGTTCGTGCGCCGCAACCCATGATGCGCGTTGCAGCCCAGCGCGAACTTGAGCGCATCGGATTTGCCGCCCTTGCGGACGTCACACTCGATTTGCGTCGCACCGATCCGCTGCGCTGCATGAATCCGATGAAAGCCATCGGCGGCGATGTAACGGCTGCCATCGTGAAACACGATGACCGGCGGGAACTTCGCGCCGTCAGCCAGGGCCTCGGCGTAATCCGCCACCGTCGTTTCGTTCAGGCCCGCCCGGACTTGCGTCCCGGCGTCCGTTACAATCTCTGAAAGTTTGATTCTCTTCGTCATGGTGAAATGGGCGCCTTAGTCACCCCAGCGCATTGTTGCTTCTCTCTTGGGCCTCTTGGTGGCTTTACATGGGGATCTCGTCGGTGAATTCCGCCTTGAGCTTGCCCCACTCATGCGGCTTGAGCTCCGTGTTGGACTTGTTCGGGAACAGCCGCGCGATGGTGTCGAACCACACCTTCTCAATCACATCAGCGGCCTTGCCGGCCTGCGCCTCACACAGCGCCGCCCACGCCTCTTCCATCGTCGCGGTCGCTGCACCCGGCGGCGGTGCAAAGGTGGCCGCTGGCGCTGCCAGCTTCGGAGCAGGCGGCGCTTTCGGCACAGCCGGCCCGGGCTTGGCCACAGGCGCTGCCACCCCGGCCAGCGCGGCGAACTTGCTTCCGTATTTCGCCAGCACCGAGCGACGGTCTGCCGCGGCGGGCGTCTTCATGCCGCCACCCAGCGGATTGAGCCATTGGCTCTTGAAGTATTGGCCGCCCTTGTCGCCGGTCTCCGGACCGCCCACGATCTCGAATTCCACGGACCGCATCGCCCCCCCGTCGAGCGAGTTGTCCATCAGCCAGAACGGATCCGCGCCATCCCAGCCGAACACCGCTTTCAGCGTGTCCGTCGTTTTGGTCTGGATCGTTCCGTCCGCCTTCACGAGCACCAGCGTGTGCTTGAAGGTGAAGCCGGATTCCACGATCACGCATGGCACCGCGCCGCACAGGGAGCCAGTGCTGGCTTCGTAAATGACCACTTGGCCGTTGAGTTTGCACACGTATTTGCCCTCTTCGGGGATTTGCATATCAGTCAGTCCTTTCCGTTGTTCGTTGTTGTCTTCAGGAAGCGCACGCTGGTGGTCCGCATGGACCGCGCGTGCTGAGCGCGACGCCTCGCCGAGCACCTCCCTGCAAATTCATTGCCTTGCCACAATTCCGCCTTCAGGCGATCCGCCCTGCGCGCACGCTCCCGGTATTGATCAGCGTTCATGAGCAGCGAATCTCAGTTGTTTTGGAATTGCTTCACAGGCGGCGGCGGCAGGGTGGGCACAGGCAACTTGCCTGCCGGGGACTGCTTTGGGGTGAACGCCTGCACCGGCGAACTGCCGTCCGAATCCTCGTCGGAATACATCCCGAGGATCGAAGCCCAGGAATAGCGGCGCAGGTAAGTCAGCGTGCTGCCCGCGCATTGCACCTTCGTCTTGCCTTTTTCCTCGGTCAGTGGAATCACAATCCGCTCTGCAATGAACTCCCCCGACTCATGCGTCAGGATCGACTCCACGCCGATGCACTCGGTAGTAGCCCACGCATCCTTGCCGGTGTTCGTAGAGCAGTGCGTCCCGCCTGCCCCCTTCGTCTCACTAATCGGAAATTGCACCAGGCTGAGCTTGTGCTTCGCCAGAATGGGCCGGCTCGCCTGGATGACCGCGCCCAGCGACGCGTACTTGCTCTTGAGAAACGGATTCGTCGCATCGAACACCGCGACCGGCATTTCTGCCTGGGCCTGGGCGAGCGCACTCGCCAAATGTGTGAGGGATTCGGATCGTGTCATGGTATTCCTTTCGTGTGATTCGCGGGCCTCAGATGCATCCACACACCCGCGCGATCTCGATCTCGATCTGTACGTCGCGCCGGTTATACGCGAGCGCCGCCTCCCGATCCGCGCGCCACAGCAAGGGAAAGTCGCGGCCGTGACCGAGCTTCGGCGGCAACCCGAACACCCGCGCCACATCGTCCACGCCGTTCCCGTCGAGGCTGCGACCGAAGGAGAGGATTTCGAGCGTGTCGAAAATGTTCTCGTGCCAGGCCGGCCGGCCCTTCCAGAACGAGAGAATGTTCCCCGGCACACGCAGCCCGTGAACGCGGGCGCGGTTGACCAGCATCGGCAGGTCAAAGCCCTTCACGTTGTGCCCGCCCACCGCGACGCCGTCGCCGAGCGCATCGGCGAGCAAAGAAAGAAAGTCCCCGATCAACTCCTTTTCCGAATCAGCGGTGAGCGATTGAATACCCGTGTCATCACCGGCGCCGATTAACACGACCTCCGCGGTCTTCCAGTTCAGCGCGGCATCCGCCAGGTAATCCGCGCGCTTCTTCGCGATCGCCGCGGCGATCTTCTCCGGGTCCTTCAAGTTGGCCGGCGCAGTGAACTCCGGCGCCAGCGCCAGCAACTTCGTTTCGTCCTGGGGGATAGTCTCAATATCGAGGATGATGTGGTTCATTGATGTCCTTTCGTGTGGTTGGTTTGATTCGTGGTTTCCGTTGGAGGGCAGACACGGGCCTTTGCGGAGAGATGCTGTTCGATTTCCGCCCACTTGAATCGCAAGTAAGGCCCAACGCGATACGCCGGCAGCTTCCCTTGATTGGCCCACTCGGCGACCGTCTTGGGCTTCACCCCCAGCCGCTTCGCCACGGCGCCCTTGTCCAGGTAGGCATCGCCAAGCGTGACCGGCTCGCTCAGCACCACGATGTGCCTGCGGCGCTTGCGCGCGTCACGCTTTCTTCGTGGTGTGGTATGCCTCCTCATCTCAGGTGTCAGCTTTTCAGCTTCGCCTTGGCTAGCAGTCGAATAGCTCGAACGTGGGTTTGCCCAAGATCATGGCGATCCGCTCTTTCATTGCCGCGTCCGGCGTGACGCGCCCGGTCTCGATCCGCGAGATTTCGATCTCCCGTGTGCCCACCAACTCCGCCAGTTTCCGTTGGGTCAGGTTCTTGAGCACCCGTGCCGCTGCCATTCTCCGGTTCTCTGTCATTGCCATCTCCGCGTTCGTTTCGGTAGCGAACCACTCGCCACTTCAGAGGTGGAGAAAGTTGCGGAATCAGGGCAAAAAAACGGGGTCAACTTTGCGTTAACCCTTGTCGAACAATGCAATGCAAGAATCTGCCTCGTTGCGGAATTATTGCGGAAGCTCCTCTTTGATCATCGCCATGACCCGCTTATGGATCACCGGCCAATTGTGGCCGTTCATCTGCCCCAGCGTGTTCAACACGTCCTGCAGCACTTGAGGGTAGTCTCGTTGGTCCAGGGCACCCGACTCAAGCTGCTCCAAAACGGCCTGCACCGTTTCAGGATTCTCCCCTTCGTCTTGCGTGCCGCCCGACTGCAGGGATTGACCCAACGCCACCGTTCCTTTCCGCATGCTGGTCTTCCGGCACTGGATCAGTGCGAACATTCGCCGGTACTCCACGCCCCGCTCCGCCCACGAGTCAACCGCCTCGTAAAAACGGCGCGGCTTCTCGCCCAGTTTCCGCGCCGCCTTGGCGCGGTCCCCGTG
>CAZWJC010000323.1:0-7136 GCA_964634255.1 uncultured Verrucomicrobiota bacterium
TCCAAAAACCTTCACCCGCCGGTGCAACCCCCAAAGCAAAGGCTAACCTCTGAAGGATTTCTGGAAGAACCCCGTTTTCCACTTGCCGAGCATCCACCCATACGGCGTTATATGCCACTCGACGTCGATCACTTCACCTTGCCGATCAAAATACAGCACGTGGGCATTGGCTCGCGGATCGCACAGGGTGTTCACCACAAGGTCGTATTCACCTTTCCGGCCATAGCCTGAAACCTTGTCGGAACCGACCAAATAGGTCCATTTGACTTTTGGATTCGCCCGAAACAGCCAGATGAATGCAGCGATGTCCATCGTTGATCTCCTGGCAGACTGATCCCTGCCGAGGAGCATGAAGAGTCGTCGATCCGTCGAGAACAGACTTTCGACCTGCTGTCGGATTGGCGAGGCCCACAGCCAATCGGCAAGACATTTTTCACTGACTGCCAAGCGAAGCATCTCGTGGCGTACATCGGCAGAAGGGGCAAGGGGCTTTTCCGGAACTGCGCCTGCGTTCATCAGGAGGACGAGATCCAACGTGTCGGAGAGAATCGCCGCCAGCGATGCTGTAACGTGCCCATAGTGCACGGGGTTCATCGTGCCGGGTTGGAGACCGATGTGCGCTTCGGTGCTCGAAGTTTCTCCGCAGAGGGCCTGGTCGGCAGCTCGAAATAAGACCTCTGGCGAAATGGCCTTCTCTCGGTTCATCTCAAGGACTTCGCGGAGCGCAAGAGCGTAGCGGGCTCCCTGCTCGCTGGACATCGACGAGTGGATAGCAGTGGGAGTGATCCTTCGGATGCTGTTTCCGAGCGCCAGCGTCTGGACCTTTCTTATGTAGTCCTCCACCATCGTACGAGGGCACGCTTGAGAACAAGGTGGCATGGATCAGGTGTTCTCTTCGCCAGCCATCACCTCGACGACCGCCGCATCTTCAGGCAAATTCAAGATCGCGTGCTGCGCTTCGTTGATGAGTAGAAGGAGGTGAGCCTCACTCTTGAAGCTCTCGGCGTAGATTTTGACAATGTTCTCGGTGCCTGAAGGCCTCGCGGCGAACCAGCCGTTTTGCGTTACCGCCTTAAGGCCGCCGATATTCGCATTGTTACCAGGCGCGTTCGTCATTGTAGCCAGAATCTTCTCCCCGGCCAGTTCCCTCACCTTCATAGTTTCGGGCGTGAGATTCTTGAATTGCTTCTTCTGTTTTGAGGTGGCAGGGGCGTCGATGCGTCGGTAGAAAGCTTCACCGTGTTTGCTGATCAAATCGACGTAATGTTGCCCTGGGTCTTCGCCCGTGCGTGCCTTGATTTCGGCAGCCAACAAGCCCAAGAGCAATCCGTCCTTCTCAGTGACCCAGGTCGTACCATCGCGACGCAGGAAGCACGCGCCTGCACTTTCTTCGCCCGCAAAGCATACAGAACCGTCGAACAACCCCGGCGTAAACCATTTGAAGCCAACCGGCACTTCGTAGAGTTTGCGCCCAAGCTCTGCCACCACGCGGTCAATCATGCTGCTGCTCACCACGGTCTTTCCAACCGCAGCGGTCTGCGGCCAGCTGGGCCGGTGCGTGAGCAGGTAGCGGATCGCAACAGCGAGGAAATGGTTCGGGTTCATCAACCCGGCGCTGGGCGTAACGATTCCGTGCCGGTCGGCATCCGGGTCCGCGGCACAAGCCACGTCGAACTTGTCCTTCAGGCTCACAAGGCTCGCCATGGCGTACGGACTGGAGCAATCCATGCGGATCTTCCCGTCGTGGTCCAGCGTCATGAAACGGAAGGTGGGATCAAGCTTGGGGTTCACCACCGTCAGATTGAAACCATAGCGCTCGGCAATCGGTTCCCAGTATGGCAGCGAAGCTCCACCCAGCGGATCAACGCCAATTCGCACACCTGCTGCCTTGATCGCCTCCATGTCGAGCACAGCGGCCAGGGCTTCCACATACGGTGTGATGTAATCATACTGGTGCGTTGTGGAGAGCCGGATGGCTCTTTCGTAAGAGGTCCGCTGGAGGCCGTGGCTGGCCGGGTGGATGATCTCGTTGGCGCGCTTCTGAATCCAGTTGGTCACCTCGGTATCCGCCGGCCCGCCGTTAGGTGGGTTGTACTTGAAACCGCCGTCAGCAGGAGGGTTGTGGGATGGAGTGATGCCGATGCCATCCGCGAAGCCGTCTTTTCGTCCGCGGTTGTAGTCCAAAATGGCTAGGGAAAGAGCGGGTGTGGCGGTGACCCCGTTGCCCTGCTGGATAAACGTGTCCACGCTATTCGCGGCGAGAACCTCCAGTGCGGTTCGCTGGGCTGCGTTGGAGATGGCGTGGCTATCACGCCCCATAAAAAGCGGCCCGTTGATGTCGTGGGATTTCCGGTAATCGCAAATCGCTTGGGTGATGGCAAGGATGTGCGCCTCGGTGAAAGTGGCGTTCAGTGGTGAGCCGCGATGGCCGCTGGTGCCAAAGCTGACCAGTTGCGGGTCATAGTAGCTTCGTTCGAGTTCGCTGACATCAATCAGCAACTCAGACGGTGCGGGCTTTCCAGCCAATGAATGAAGGCTCATTTCGTTTCTCAGGTCGCTCAGATTTGACTTGTGATGCTTCTACGATACAAGGGCTTCCAACTTCCGCAAGATGCCATCCGGCTCGGCGATGCCAGCCTGGATGATGGCCTCGGCGCGGGCCGGCGTGTCGGCGACGGCGTAGATGCGCAGCTCGTCGGCGTTGCCGGACGGGCGAACGTGGGTGATGTCTCCGTTCTCGAAGCCGATGCGCACGCCATCCGTGTAGTCCAGCTTGGAAATCCGCCCAAAGCCGAGCGCCGGCGTGAAGAAGCGCGCCAAGTCCTCGCAAACTCGCAGAGCCGTAGACTTCGCACTCTCTGGCGCTGCAGTTTCCTCGCGTGCGGCATTCAAGAACCGGACATCCCCACTTTGAGAACGCACCTCGGTGATATCGCTGCCGAACGGCGAAAGCTGTTGGACAATCTTCAGCCCAACCTGCCGGGAGAAATTCCTAATCAAGCCGGCCCGGCCAAACCGTTTCGGCAATCGGTCGAACAGCTCGCACAGGGACAGCCTCTGCTCCACCGCGAAGAAGAGCACGCTGAGGATCGGCAACATGGCATCGCGTGTCGGCAACGCGCGCAGCACCCTGCCATTGCGCTGGATGTTCGAACCGGTCAGAAACCCACCGTTTGGCTCCCAGCCACTGACCGCCTTCCGCCCTTTGCTGCGCGCGGCTTCCAAGCCGGCGATCACAAATGGCGAGCCGATGCGCGTCTTGGGTCCGAGCATGTCTTTCAGCGGTCCGCGATCAATAGCGTCGTTGCACGTGATGGGCACGACCACGGCGTCGGCCCGCAGATACTCGGCGACGATCATCCCCACCAAGTCGCCGGGGAAAAACCGAACGCGCGGAGGTTGGCTCGCCGCCGTGCCCGACGCTTCCAAACCGAAGATCATCGGCCGATCGCTGTCTCCGTCGGTGGAAACGACAGCGTCGAACGGACCGTGGCTTGCCCAGGCTTCGTTGACAAGCGATTGGACTTGTGCAAGCTGCTGGGCGTCCACGTTCTCCGTGTCGATAGGCACGAAGGTCTCACATCGCCCCGTGGGCACAACCTCCGCGCCAAGTTGCCGCAACATCTCGACCAGCAGGTCGCGCCCCACCGCAGAGTGTTGGTATACCAGGATCCGTTTGCCGGTGAGACTCTGGCCCGTGAAGAAATCGGCATAGCGGCGGAGGTAACCTTTACGTGCGTCCGCCACTTCGGCAGAGAGGGCCGCAGGGCTGGACTTGAATTGGCCCTGTGCGTTGAACGGCGATTCGGATGCGCGTTGGCCGTAAAGGCGTTGACGCACCTGCTCCGACAGTCGCGTAATCGGGGCTTCATCCCGTTTGCGCAACTCGCCGTTGGCGCGGTTTGTCTTGTATCCGTTATACGCGGCTGGGATGTGGCTGCCGGTGACCATCATGCTGCCCTTGCCCCTTTCGAACGCGTGACAGGCTACAGCCGGCGTGGGCAATCGCCCCAGATTGACGGGCTTCATCCCGGAATCGCGAATGGCTCGTTCGACCGCTTGCGCCAGTTCACCGCGGCCCCGCTCCTCCGCAACGAACGACCGCGAGCTGGGCCGTAAGTCGTAGCCAAAATAGAAGTCGTCGCCCCGTCTGATGCCACCTTCGGAAAGCGGCAACGACTGGAGATACTCCAGCTCGGCCAGCGCATTGATGTAGACTTCAAGCTGCGTCAGGTGAACGATCAAACCCCGCCGGCCGCTGGTGCCGAATTTCAACGGCACGGGCTCGTGGTCGAGTTGGGCGCGAAGCGTGTCGGCGTGCATGGTTGTGGAATCAGTGACCGATCGCAGGCTGCGGCATCACCGCCGCCATCGTGACCTTGCGCATCTTCGCCACAGCTGCCTTGAGATTCCGCTGGCCGAAGAGCGTCGTGCCGCTGACAAACACGTTCGCACCGGCGTGCGCGCATTCGGCGGCGGTCTGGAAATTGATCCCGCCGTCCACCTGGATGTCGTAGGCGAGCCCGCGTTCGCGCCGCCAAGTCGCCGCCTGCTGAATCTTCGGCAGACATTCGTAGATAAACGATTGGCCGCCAAAGCCGGGGTTCACTGTCATCACGAGCAACGTATCAATCTGGTCGAGGTAAGGTTGCACCAGCGCAATCGCCGTGGGTGGGTTCACCGCCAGTCCCACCTTGCGTCCGAGCGAACGAATTTTCCACAACAGCGGCGTCACCTGTTCGCCGAGCTCGACGTGAATGGTGATCTGGTCCACGCCGGCCTCTGCAAACATCGGCAGCAGGATTTCCGGCTTGGAGCACATCAGGTGCGAGTCTAAGAAAGCTTTCGTGAGCGGGCGGAGCGTCTTCACCAATTGTGGCCCAAACGAAATGTTCGGCACGAAGTGGCCGTCCATCACGTCGAGATGCAACCACTCCGCGCCCGAGGCTTTGTGCCGGGCCACGTCGTTGGCGAAGCGTCCGTAATTCGCTGCCAGCAGCGAAGGAGCGATAATCATCAGCCGAGGCTAGAAACGATCCGCCGAAAGGTCAACCGAACGTCTGACTTTACGGCCGGCTTTATCCGTTGACGGTGGCCGAAGCCCGACGGTCAGAGTTCGGTCACGCGCAGGTTGCGAAATTTTACCACCGACCGTTCGTCGTGATTCTGGAGACCGATGTACCCGCTGCGCGAACGGTTGGCTTCCGCATAATCCACAACCACTTCTCCATTCCAGGTGATCTGTAATCGATTCCCTTCATAGCGGACCATCACGTGGTTCCATTCTCCCGCTGGACGCGACAGGTTCTGACTCGCGGCCACGACGTCATAAAGCCCACCCGCCGAGCCCTTGCTCGGGGTTCGGCCTTGGTCGGAGAGTATCTGCATCTCGTACCCTGTGAATGCGGGGTTTCGCTCAGTGCCTGCGCGAAGGAACACACCACTGTTGCCGTGAATCGCGTAATCGAATTCCAGAATGAAATCCCTGTAGGCACGCTTAGTCCGCAGCCAGGAGCCGCTCTGTTCAGGATTCGTTGTCCAGTCACGTCCGTTGCGTCCCACCAACACGCCTTCCTCCACAGTCCACTCTCCGCCATGCATCACGACCCAACCGCTCAAATCGCGCCCATTGAACAGCGCCTTTGCAGTTGAGCGCGAGACTGAAGTGCACCCCGCAAGCGCCACGCACAATGTCCCTGCTGCGAGCAGTAATGCAATTACGCGAATCTGAGTCGAGCTCCGAGAGACGAAGAGGCGCATCGAAAGCATGACTGAGATCACCCTTAGTTCCCCTGTCTGAACTCGCTAAACCGTAGCCGGAGCCGGTGTGCCAAGACCAGGCAGTTTGGGCGGCGCGGGCTTTGGCGGGACTTCGGGCAGCGGCGTTCCCGCAGGTGCGCCCATCGTCGGTTCGGAATCCGCGCCGGGCGGCGGCGGGGTAAGCTTGCCGGTGCGAACGATTTCCACGACTTGCGCTCCCTCCAGGGTTTCGTACTCCAACAGCGAGTTGGCAATCAGTTCCAACTTGTCGCGGTTTGAGTCGATCAAGTCCTTGGCAACCTTGTAGGCCTCGTCAATGATCCGTTTGACCTCCGCGTCAATTTCCTCCGCCGTGCTCTCGCTGTAGGCCCTGTGGCTGGCGATTTCGCGCCCCAAGAAGACATACTCGTCGTCTCGACCGTAGTTCACCATGCCGAGACGATCGCTCATGCCCCACGAGGTCACCATGGAGCGCACCATGTTGGTGGCCTGCTGGATGTCGCCCGCGGCACCTGTGGAGATATCTCCAGACACGATTTCCTCGGCGATGCGGCCGGCCATCATCATCGCCACCATGTCGAGCATCTCCTTGCGACGGCGATTCAAAACGTCATCTTTAGGCAGCGACATGGTCGAGCCCAGCGCCTGCCCGCGAGGGATGATCGTTACCTTGTGCAGCGGATGCGTATGCGCCAGAAGCACGTTGACCAGCGCGTGGCCCGCCTCATGCCACGCGGTGCACTTCTTGTCTTCATCGCTCATGGCCAAGCTGCGACGCTCGCGGCCCCAACGCACCTTGTCACGCGCCTCTTCCAATTCCTCCAAGCCGACGGCTTTCTTGTTGGACCGGGCCGCCAGCAGCGCGGCTTCATTGAGCAAGTTGGCCAGTTCCGCTCCCGAGTAACCCGGCGTGCCACGCGCGATGATCGAGAGGTCGACGCCCTGCGCGAGCTTCACGTTCTTCGCATGGACTTTGAGAATGGCTTCGCGTCCGCGCACATCGGGCAAATTCACGACCACTTGCCGGTCAAAACGGCCGGGCCGCAGCAAGGCTGGATCAAGAACGTCCGGCCGATTCGTCGCCGCAATGATGATGATGCCTTCCTGCGTGTCGAATCCGTCCATCTCGACCAGCAGCGCATTCAAGGTTTGCTCCCGCTCGTCGTTGCCGCCGCCCAAACCGTGTCCGCGACTGCGCCCGACGGCGTCAATCTCGTCAATGAACACCAGGCACGGGGTGTTCTTGCGGGCCTGCTCGAACATGTCGCGCACGCGGCTGGCGCCTACGCCGACGAACATCTCCACGAAATCCGAACCGGAAATCGAGAAGAACGGCACCTTGGCCTCGCCTGCGATCGCCTTGGCGAGCAGCGTCT
>CAZWJC010000324.1:0-7122 GCA_964634255.1 uncultured Verrucomicrobiota bacterium
CCTATGCGAACGCTTTCGCTGGATCTGCGCGAACGAATCCCGGCCTCCTACGACAACCAAGCGGGCACGCGGGAGGAGGTTGCCGTGCGTTACCGCGTTTCCCTCGGAATGGTCAAAAAGCTTCTGCAGCAGCGCCGACGCACCGGCGACATTGGCCCTCGCCACCATTGCGCCGGGCGCAAGCCGACCATCCTGCCCTCGCATCAGGGCCAGATGCGGACGTTACTGGGCCAGAAACCCGACCTGACCTTGAAGGAACTGCGCACGACGGTGGCGCTGGACTGTACCCTGCCGGCCATCCACTACGTCCTCAAGAAGCTGGGGCTGACATATAAAAAAAGACACTCCGGGCCAGCGAGCAAGACCGTCCGGACATTGCGCGGGCGCGCCGGCTCTGGCGTCGGCGCCAGGGCAG
This sequence comes from uncultured Verrucomicrobiota bacterium, assembly GCA_964634255.1. Classification (GTDB taxonomy): domain Bacteria; phylum Verrucomicrobiota; class Verrucomicrobiia; order Limisphaerales; family MWDV01; genus MWDV01. The sequence goes on from CAZWJC010000324.1 coordinate 416, forward strand.
CTTCGACCCGGCTCGGCTGATCTTCTTGGACGAATCGGGGGCCAAGACCAACCTGACGCGGGTGCGTGGGCGTGCGCCCAAGGGCCAGCGGGTGCATGCCCACTGCCCCCACGGCCACTGGAACACGACGACGATCCTCGGGGCGTTGCGCCTGGATGGCTCCACCGCTTGCATGACGATCGAAGGCGCCGCCGATGCCGAGGTCTTCCAGGCCTATGTCCGAGACGTGCTGGCTCCGACGCTCCAACCCGGCGATGTGGTGATCCTGGATAACCTCTCACCCCACAAGAACGAATCCACGCTCGCGCTGATCCGGCAGGCGGGAGCTCAGGTCCTCTTTCTGCCGGCCTCCTCTCCAGACCTCAATCCCATCGAGAAGCTGTGGAGCAAGGTGAAGAACTACCTGCGGAGTGTCGAAGCCCGGACCGAGACCGCCTTGCTGGAGGCCATCGCCTCCGCCCTCCAAACCATCACCCGCCAGGATGCCATGAACTGGTTTGCCTGTTGTGGCTATAGTATTATTTAAACCGCTATAGTGCGCGTCCTCATTCCCATCGCCTCCGGTCTGGAAACCACGGTCCATCAACGCGTCCTCAACTTCGAGCAGATCACAGCCATCGAAAACGACGCCCACTTCCGCGCCGGCCATTACTACGGCGGCCAGCTTCCCATCACCGGTCTGGAGTTGGCCCGCCGCATCGCCCACAAAACTTTCGTGTCCCTGGAGGCCCTCGGCGAACGCGCCCGCAAGGAGGTCCTCACGCGCAGACCTCCCCACGCGTGGTACGAGATGCATCACCCGGTGGAAGTCTACCTCTGGCGTCAGGGCGAGAAATTTGCCCAACGCTTCGACGCCAATTCCTACCTCCGCATTGTCGATGCTTGGCAGTGGCTCGATCTGCCCCGCGAGGCCGGCAAGCGCCGGCTCGAAGACCTGTTTCACGCCGCGCATGACCACCGTTACCTGGTCTTCTCCATCGATTCCGACGAGTGTTTTCCGCCCGCTGAACAGCACATGCTCGTGCGTCTTCTGGAGCAAGCTAAAGTCCCCGTCACCTGGATTACCGTCCATTCCCGCTGCGGCCACGATGCCTTTCTGGTCGAGCCGCACCTCTTTGCCCCGCATCTCCGTCAGGCCCTTGAGGAACCCGATGCGCCGCCCACGGCACAAACCGCCCGCCCTCAGCGTCACGGCCAGCGCAGGCCTGGCCAGGTGGACCTGGAACCCTAGCGGCCAGCTTCTCTTTCTCGCTTCCGACTTCTCCGCGGGCGCTTCGTCTCGCCCACTGCCTTACCTTTGCCCTGGAGCTTGCGCTCGGTCGCTCGCTCCCGGTCAAACTCCATCGTCAGGTCGTAATAGTGCCGCGTTACCCAGCGACCGCCGGCACTTTCGCGGGAAGCTCGACGACCTGTGGATATACAGCCGCCCCCTCTCTGCCGCGGAGGTGCAGCAAATATACTCGCAAGGTGGCAGTGGAGTCGTTGTCACAAGCGTGGTCGCCAGCCAACGGCACGGGACCAAGCTGGTGGACATTTCCTACAACTTGGTCAACCCCCAAGGCACGCCGGTAGCGGTCGCAGTTCAGGTTTCGGCGGACAATGGCAGGACTCTCAATGTGCCGGCGGCTACTTTTTCCGGCTCCGGCTACGGTTCAAGCGTCACGCCTGGCATCAACCGGCAGATTGTCTGGAACGCGGGGGCCGATTGGAACAACCAGTTTTCCTGCCAAACCCGCTTCCGCATCTCGGCCGGCGGCGATGCTCCAGTGGACTCGGAGGCCGTCACCGTTGACACGCGCGACAGTCTAGCGGTTGATCAGGTCAGCTTTTCGCCCGCATCCCTCAATCCCGGTCAGAACATTCAGGTCAGTGGAATCTGGTGCCGATGGACGCCGGCGCGGCTCGCGCCCAGTTGCGCCTGACTGCCGACAAAATATGGAATGCAGCCGATCCAGGGTTGAACCCTTTGGAGGTGGCCATCCCCGCCCTCGTTGCCAATGGCATCTACCAAGCTTCGGCAACCTGCGCGGTGCCCGTGGGCCTGTCTCCCGGGGAGTACTTCTTGGGGGCACAACTCAGGCCTGCGGGAACACCAGGGACAATCAATCCGGCCAACAGTCTGGCTCTCTCGGCCATGAAGCTTACGATCGTGGGCACCGGGGGGCCGATATCCCTCACTCCCGCGACGCTGACACCACCGGCGGGCGCGAGCAGCGCGTCCATCGGAATCGCCAACCTGGGAGGCGGCACACTTTCCTGGACCGCCACAATCTCCGGCACGCCTTGGCTGCGATTCGCCGATGGGACCAGTTCGAGAACTGGCACAGGTGCGGGCTCGCTCGTTGTGATTTGCGATGCCAATGCTTCTGCCATGGCGCGAAACGTGACAATTGCGGTATCCGCGCCTGGTGACAATCCTGCCAGCCAGCAAGTCGCCGTAACCCAGAGCGGCACGGCCCCATCGCCGCCGCCAGTGACCTACTTTCAGTTTTCGACCGTGTCGCCCGTCCAGACGGTTAATGTTTCCTTCCCGGTGACGATCAACGCCATGAACGGTACCGTGCAACCGGACCAACTCCAAGCCGCATTCCAGGGCGATGTCGAATTGCGGGCTCAGTCGGGCGGCAACGTCAGCCTTGGGTACGTGCCACTGGTGAACGGCACTTGGAGCGGCCTGCTGAGTCTTGACACTGCCTCGCTGCAAACTGCCTTGATCGGGAGCACCACCGTTGGGGGGAAGCTTGTGGAACCCCGCCGGCATTGAAGCGATGTATGGCGGGGACTTCGATCTCCAGATCGCGCATCGGGCGGGCGGCACCGCCGGCAACAGCATCGCCCTAGGGGAGACGCTAGTCGGCAGTGGGGCCTGGGCTGAAGGCAATCAAGTGGACGCGGTGGCGACGCCGACTGCGGATCAGTTCGCGACGGCGATGGTCACGGCGCTGAATAGCGATCACGGCGGGCCCGTGTGGGCGGAGCAACTGAGTGCCACGGAGGTGCTCGTCTGGTCGCGTCGGCCGGGGGATGTGCGCTCGGCGTGTGAAGCGGTGTTCACCCAGGGCGGGAATGCCTGGGATCAGGCGACGCTGAGCGGTGGAATGGCTCAAGTGGCGCAAGCTCAGCAAGAAACCCAGTCGCGTGGAACAAGTCGTCGTGGAAGAGAAGCCGCTGCTGCAACCCGCGATGCCAGGAAAGGAGCATCCGTGGCGACGTCCCTTGCGCAAAGGCGGCAGGATTGCCCAGTTTGAGAGGGGGGATTGTCGAGTAGGGACGGTCGTTTGCACGACCGCCCCTCTCTCAAAACCGGACTGGCGTATCACGCATCCGGCTCTTCGGATGTTATCTCGGTAGCAAACAGCGCAAGCTGCGGCTCCAAGACCGGTGGGATCAGGTTGGGGAGGTTGTGCCGATACCATTCGGTGGTCAACGAAACCAGATGTTCCGTGAACCAGTCGATCCGATATCCCAGGTGCATTCCTGAACGGGCACTGCGATGCCAAACCCCGCGACTGCTCCACGCGGTCATGGCCGCCTTGCGGGCGGACACGTCCCGACTGAGCAGATGGCGGTAGAGGTGGCGCGGGCGTTTCTTCTGACGGATCACGATGGCGCGCAGCCGTCGCCGGACATGCGCGTCCATCTTCCGCCAGTTTCGCACCCCTTCCTCACTGCATTGCCGGTAGTAGGCCACCCAACCCTTGATGTAGCGGTTGAGTTCGCCAATACAGGCCAGCAGCGATTGCCCCCAGTTGCGCGGAGTCATCTCCTTCAACCGGGTTTGGATTCTCTCTTCGGCCTTGTGCGAGAGGTGGACGATCCATGCTTCCGTTTTGTTCCGGCAGAACCGGAACCCAAGGAAGTGGACTTCCTGCGGTCGCCTGACCGCGCTCTTTTCCGGGTTGATGAACAAGCGCAGCCGCTTTTCGAGAAAGCGTTGCACGCTGGCCATCACCCGTTTGCCGGCACTCCGACTGCCCACAAAGATGTTGGCATCGTCGGCATACCGCACAAACCGCAGCCCCCGCCGGTTCAACTCCCAATCCAGTTCGTCCAGAACAATGTTCGACAGCAACGGCGAGAGCGGCCCGCCTTGCGGCGTCCCCTCTTCCGTGTTCACGCACGTTCCCTCCGGCAGCACCACTTTGGCTTTGAGCATTTGCCCAATGAGTTGCAGGACTCGTTTGTCCTTCACCCGTTGAGCCAGCCGCGCCAGCAACCGCTGGTGATTGACCCGGTCGAAGAACTTCGCCAGATCAATGTCCAGAATGGTTGTGTGGCCGCTCTCCAGATGTTTCCGTGCTTGTGCTATCGCGGTTTGCGCCCCGCGTCCACGGCGGAAGCCGTGGCTGCGGTCGTGAAAGGTCGGCTCGAAAATCGGTTCCAGCACTTGCAGAACCGCTTGTTGCACCCACCGGTCGATCACGTTGGGAATCCCCAATCCCCGCTCGCCACCGCCGGGCTTGGGTATCCAAACCCGCCGGATGTCGCCGGGACGGTAACTCCCGTCCAGCAGTTGGCGGCGCAGTCGCGGCAACAGTGCTTTGCTCTGCGCTAGAACCGTTTCCACGCTCACTCCGTCCACGCCGGGCGCTCCCTTGTTCTGAACCACTTTATGCAGCGACACCCAGAGGTTGAACTCCGAGGCCGCTGCTTCCAGCAACAAACTTGCGTCCGTTGCTCCGGTCACGAAACGCTCAAACTCCTTGACCTGGGTTTTATGCAGCCGCGACGAAGGCGACGCCCATAAGTCGGGCATCTCCTGGTCGCCGCTCCCTTGTGGGGCTTCGGCGAACACCCAGTTCAGTTGTTCGTGTTTCATGTTCTCATCTTCATGGTCCCCTTCGCTCCACGGTGATTAGCCGTTTCCTCGCTACTACGAGACCATCCGACTTCTCTGCCAACTTCACGCCGCGGTCGTTGCCTTCCGTCAGCGTTACCTTGTCACCAAGGATCGGCAGAGATCTCTTGGGGTAAGGCGATGAACTTTCGCGCCATCCTGTCCTCAATACTTGTCGGGTTGCTCGGAATACCGGGCATCGTGTTCACAGGCACACTGGCCCACCCGACCTGCCTTACGAGGCTTCACTTTCGTTCAGGACTCCGTTTCGTCCTCCGGCTTCCTCCCCACACGGCCTCACGGCTCATGCAGTTGCTTTCGACTCGTGGTTGCCTTCCGAAGGCCCCACAAGGGTCTTACACCCTCTAACTCATCACCATGCCCAACGTACCCGGTCGGCCTTCGCTACGCTGCGGCCTCCCTGCATTCCCCCCTCTCAAACACCAAAGCAAAGCGACAACCACAACCATGAAGGGGACATTCTCTCCGGAGTTGTAATGGGGACATTTCTAAAGAGTTTTGACAGCAGCCGATTGGCCTGCAATTGGCGGTGTCAAGCGAGAGAGACAGACCTCTTGATCAGGCTGAGGATGCACTGGATCACGCCCCTCAAGCAACTTGGCGCGTGTCGAAAATTGGTTGCACCTCAGCGATTGCCTCCTTCGTGCGAGCGGAGTAACGTGCCAGCTCATGAAGCATTTGCCTTTCGGCGCGTTCATGGTAGCCGGTCTGGTTCTGTCACATCTCGGCAGCGGTTGCGCGGCTGAGCCGGACGGTTTCATGCCGCTCTTCGGCCGCGAAGGGGTGCCGGACGGCTGGGTGGTGCGTGCGTGGGATGACGTGAGCAAGCCCGGGCCGACGGGTGCGGTGTGGCGGGTCGAGGGTGGCGTGCTGCATGGAAGCGAGCCGCGCGGTTCCTGGCTGATGTGCGAAAAGGACTACGGCGATTTTGTCCTCGAATTCGAATTCAAGCTGGGCGAGCGCGGGAATAGCGGTTGCGCGTTGCGCGCCCCGATGCGCGGCGACCCGGCCTTCGACGGCCTGGAACTCCAGATGGCTGATGTGCGTTATAATCCGCAGGCCAAGGACTCGGAACTCACGGGCGGCCTCTACCGCGCGGTCGCACCGACCAAGCAGGTGTATCGTCCGACCGACTGGAATCGTTACGAGATCACGCTCAAGGGCGATCGCCTGAAGGTCGTGCTCAATGGCGAGACGATTCAGGACCTCAATCTCAGCGAACAGACGCAGACGGTGAAACGCCACGATGGCAATGATGCGCCGCCGATCAAGGATCGGCCACGTCGCGGGCACATTGGTTTTCAGGAACTGAGCCGCGGCGGCGACCACGTGATGATCCGTAACGCGCGAATTCGGCTGTTCGACGTTGCGTCGACGCAGCGTTGAAACGCACGCAGAGGCGGCGCGGACAAGTGCGGTGGCAAAACTCGCATCACCAGCGCTCGATTATGCGGTAGTAGCGTGTGGGGTGATTTGAGCGTCCATCGTCCTGCAGGTGCAAGACGCCATTCGTGAGTTGCAGTGCGTTTGTAAGCACCTCCCACTGTGACAAGTTGGTACTGGATTGGACTTCGAATAGAGGTAGATCGGTCTCGGTGAGGGGCGTGCCGTCCACGTCGGCGGAGAATATCTGGAAGTCTGCCGCGCCGCCACGTCCTACGCCTCGCAGAGTCTCTTGCGATATCACACGCACGACGCTGTTGCAGCTGAGCGTGGCTCCACCCGGATTGCGGGCCACGACAGCGTAACTGCCGGCGTGCCGGCGGTTTAAGTTCGAGACGGTTAGCGTGTCGGTGTCGTAGGAGGCCGGGATTCGTTCGCGCAGATCCAGCGAAAGCGTTCGCATAGG
>CAZWJC010000325.1:0-7122 GCA_964634255.1 uncultured Verrucomicrobiota bacterium
GGCGGCGTTGATCGCGGTGCTTACGGTGGTGAACTTCCTCGGCGTGCGTTTGGGCGGCGTGGTGCAAAACGTTTTCACCGTGGCAAAAGTCGCCGCAATGCTCCTACTCGTGCTCGGCGCGTTCCTGTTGCCCACCGGCGGCAAGGTGGCAAACCTCATCACGCCCAGCGAGACGATTCACGTCAGCGGACTGGCGCTGTTCGCCGGCATCGCGGCGGCGTTGCAAGGCGCGTTCTGGGCTTACGACGGTTGGAACAAGCTCACCTATATCGCCGGCGAGGTGAAGCAGCCGCAGCGCAACATCCCGCTCGGCTTGATCTGGGGAATGCTCATCGTGACGGCAGTTTACCTGGTCATGAACGTCGCCTACGCCTACGTGCTGCCGGTGGACGCGATGGCGAAGTCCAAGCTCGTGGCGGCGGACGTAGCGGAGCGCATCTTCAGTGGCGGCGGACGCTGGGTGGCGGCGCTCGTGATGGTGTCCACATTCGGCACGACCAACGCCATCATCCTCGCCACCGCGCGGGTCTATTACTCGATGGCGCACGCGAACGTCTTTCCGAAAGTGATGGGCACTCTGCATCCGCGCTTCCATACGCCGGCGGGTTCGCTTTGGGTGCAAGGCATCTGGAGCATTCTGCTGCTCTTCAGCGGCACGTTCGACACGCTCACCGACACGCTGATCTTCGTGAGCTGGATTTTCTACGCCGCCGGCGCGTATGGCGTCTTCGTACTGCGCCGCCGCCAGCCGGACGCCCCGCGCCCCTACAAAGTGCCGGGCTACCCGTTCGTGCCGTGGGTGTTCGTGGTCTTCTCGCTGCTGTATCTCGGCTTCACGGTCTATAACGACCTCGTGGCCTACCGCGCCGCCGTCGCCGCGGGCAAACCGGCGCTGATCAACTCCGCCTTCGGCCTCGCGCTCGTCTTCATCGGCACACCGATCTATTTCTTCTATCGAAGGCGAAGGAGCGGCGAGCCAACTGCGAATGATCCAAAGTAACCACGGATGAACACCTATGGACACGGATCAAGACGAGTTCACCGGCGAGCTGTGGAACTGGTTGCCCCATCGGTTGACTGACGGTTGACCAACGGTTCGCCCTAAACAGCAACATCGCCGACAGCGCTCATCTGCGGACTGCCCCAAAGGGGCTGCGTCAATCAGCCCAGGGTTGTCCCGCACCTGCGGGCCTACCCTGGGTGACCGATCCACAAATCCCACCAACCCTGAAGGAGGTTGAGCCCCCCCTTGGTGAGATTCCGACACAACCCCGCTTGGGGTTGAACGCGGTTATGGGCTTGTGACCCAGGGTAGCTTCGCAACCCTGGGCTGGTTTTCAGAATCCCGTTGGGATTCAACTAGCCTGCGGTTCTTTTCCCGAGTCCTACTTCATCTGCTTCACCAGGATATCGTAGCTGGTCCTGGCGTAGTCGAAGGGCGAGCCTTCGCCGCAATCTTCCTCGATTCTGGATGCGGACAAGTCATGGCTTCACCGAACGCGACGCTTCATCCGGACGGTGCATTTCAAACGTTCCGTGATCGTAGCGCGAGCGGTAAGTAGAGTGAAAGTTCGTCGCCGATGCCTGACCAGCATACTCATAGACGCCGCCGGCCAGCTTGCCGAGGTTTTCCTCGCCCCGGAAATGCCACACGCCGTCACGAGTCTCCACCTTCAGCCGGACCGTGTAGCCAAACCGCAAGAAGCCCAGGTAACTGGCCCGAAACCGCGCCGCATAATCCCCGTCCGGTTGGCGCGACATCAGACAGCGCAGCCGGCCCTTGTGCCCGTTTGCGTCGCTGAGCCACCGACCTTCCCAACGGCCTTCAATGGAGTGGGGCGACGTCGGTTGGTGTTCCGCCTTCCGCCAAGCGTGATTGAAGGTTGAACAGCCGGCGGCCAGGCAAAGCAGCCCACCCGTCAGCAACACCGGCCACGCTCGAAATACGCGTCTGCGAATCGAATGCACGGCGGGAAGATGGGGCAGGCTGCCGACTCAGTCAAAATCGGTCGGCAGCGACGGATTCTGCGCGTGCTCAAAAAGCCGCAGAACTTGTTCGCGCAGGATGCGCGTGGTGGAGAGCGGCGGCAGTGCGTCCGGCGCGAAGAAATCCACCGCCACGGTTTCGGCGCTGGTCTTCGGACGGCCGCCGAGAATGTCGCAAAGGAAAAACAGCTTGTAGATGTGGAAGGGAAACGGCGGCTCGTGCGGGTGCTTCGCGCGATCATAGACCGCCGCGAGTTTGACCGCCTTGACCGTGAAGCCGGATTCCTCGATCGCCTCCCGTTCCACGGCTTCGGTGGGCGAGTCGTTCACATCGGCCCAGCCGCCGGGCATCGTCCACAGACCGTCAGACGATTCCTGCACCAGCAGCACCTTGCCGTCGCGGAACATCGCGGCGCGCACGTCCACCTTGGGTGTCGCGTAACCCTCCTGCTGGGCGAACATCCGGCGGAAGGTTTCCGGCGGCGTGTCACACTGCATGGCCATCAGTTCGGCGGCGATGCCGGAGATCGTTTCGTAGCGTTCGAGGTCGTAATGCCCTTCGGTGTAGGTGAGCCCGGTTTGGGCCAGCGCCTGGAGCTTGCGGGCCAGGGTCCAGAGTTGTGGTTCAGCAGGCATGATCAACGCCGTTTGCGGCGCGGGCATCGTGGCTCAATTCATCCGCGACGGCAACGTGGATATGCGCCCAGCCGCGGGTGTAACCGGCTTGCGCCACCCGGCGTCTGGCTCACTGGCAGCGGAACGCTGCGTAACAAGCCATTTCGAAAACACTGAAGTATGAAGAAGACCGTTATTGTCATTTGCTGCATGCTCGCCTTCTCTCTCGCCCTCCAGGCCGAAGACACCGCGAAGCCGGAAAAGAAGAAACCGACTCCGGAACAGAAAGCCGTGATGAAAGACATCAAGACGAAGTACGACACCAATAAGGACGGCAAGCTGGACAAGGAGGAGAAGGCCAAGATCAGCGCCGAGGACAAGGCTAAGATGGAGAAGGCCGGCCTCGGCCCCAAGAAGAAGGAAGACAAAGCGAAGAAGGACAAGTAAGCCTCTCAAGAATTCGCAAGCTCCAGCGCCCGAGGTCGGCGGTGGAGCTACTTCTTTCGGCCGCGTTGTCGCGCGCCCGCTCAAGGCTGGTCAGAGCTTCTCGCGTCCAGCAAAACCACCGTCGAGTTCATGCCAGAACTCCACGTCGTCCTCGTCCTGCTCCCAGCACAGAAAGACCTCGCGCCCACCAACCAGCGCCGGAAAGTCCAGCAGGCCGCGCTCGAGGTCTTTGATGAGAATCTCCCGCCGTTCGAACTCCGCAAATACGTCGCGGATATCGGCCATGATGCGCACCCATTCGTTGACGAGCGGTCCGCCCGCGTCGTGCCCGCGATCCATGAGTTGCCCCAAGCGCTGGTCCCGTTTCTCCAGCTCATGACGCAACGCACGCAGCCGCACCAGCCACTGTCGCAATTGCGGCAACAGGGCGCGCGCCTCGTCACGGGTGTAATGGTGTTTGTACTGGTGGGCCATGGTGCGAACCGGGCTCGCGGCTACTTTGGAACTGGCGCTTCCAACTTCTTGCGCACGGTCTCGTTCGGCTCGATCTCCACCGACTTGCGCCACGCTTCGACCGCCTTGTCCCGCTCGCCAAGCGCAAAGTAGATGTCGCCCAGGTGGTCGTAGAGGGTGGGATCCGGTTTCTCGGCCAGCTTCACCGCCCGGAGCATGGGTTCGAGCGCCTCGCGCAAGTTGCCCTGCTTGAATAAGACCCAGCCCAGGCTGTCCTGGTACGCCTCGTTCTCAGGATCCGTCTTGACGGCTTTCTCGATCAATTCCCGGGCACGGTCGAGATTCGTGCCGCGCTCCGCCCACATGTAGCCAAGATAGTTCTGGGCATCATCGAAATTGGGGGAAAGCTCCAGGCATTTCTCGAACAGCTTGACCGCCTCGTCGAAATCGCCCACCCGCTCCGCGGCCACGCCGAGTTGGAAATAGAAGCCATGGGTCAAACGGCTGGCATCGGTTGCTTTCGCCATGACCTCCGCCGCGGTGTAATGCTTGCGGGCTTCGGCGTAATCCTTGCGCTGCGCGTGCGCCACGCCCGTGAAGTACTCCTGGAGGAAGCTCTGCGGGAATCCCTCGCGCAGCTTGGCCAGCGTGGCCAGGGCGTCGTCCGTGCGACCGGTGTTCAACTGCGCGGTCGCCAGGTCGTAGTAGGCTTGCTCGAACTTGGGATTCAGCAAGACCGCACGGCTGAAGTAATCCACCGCCTGCTCCATGCGCTTGTCATCAAACGCGATGCTCCCGAGGATGAAATTCGCCTGCGCGTTCATGGGATCATCGCGCAAAATGGCGTCCAGTTGCTCTGCCGCCCGCTTGCGGTCACGCGTGCGCAGATACAAATCGGCCAGCTTCGAGCGCACGGCGTCCCGCATCTGCGGATTCGGCTGCACTTCCGGCAGCAACGCCGCATACAGCTCAATGGCGCGGGCCGACTCGCCGAGCTGATTAAACCCGTCCGCCAGTTTCAGCCGCGTGGTCGTGTCGGTCGGGTTCAGATCACCGGCGCGGATTAAGAGCGCTCGCGCTTGGGCCTGGGTGTTGGAGCGGTGCGGGGGCGACACCATGCCAAAGTTGGAATACAGCTCCGCCACGCCCAGGAGGAATTCTGCATCAACGCCTCCGACGGCCGCGGCGTCATCCAGCACGGCCAAGGCGGACTCCGGTTGCTTGACCTGAACATAGTTGAGGTAAAGATTCTGGCGCGCGGTCAGAAGCTGCGGCGACTTGCGCACTGCCGCCTGATTGGCCTTGAGCGCTTCCTCCGGCTTGCCCAGGTGCGAGTAGATGAAACCCAGTCGCGTGTAGAGTTCGCCTGAGGCGTTCGGTTGGGCAACGGCGTTGGTCAGGACCTCGAGGGCGCGCTGCGGCTGTTTGTAACGCAAGAACCGCCCGCTGACATCCAGCACCAATTCCTCATCGGAAGGATCGTTCGCCACCGCCGCCGCAAACGAATCCATTGCGGCGTCGAGCTCGCCGTTCATTTCACTGATCACCGCGTCGGCATACCGCGCGTACGACTCGCTCTGGGTGTCGGGATTCCCCGCACGGTCTTTCGCAGTTGAACCCGAGCGTGCCGGCTTCGCAGCAGAAGAACCCGCCCGCGCACAACCGGACAATACAACGCTCGCCGCGATCAGCAGAACCAACCCGATGAAAGAGAGACGGCTCATAGCGGAAAATAGCCCACCCCGCGCCTTGTCGCCAAAGCGCGGGGAGGCGTGTGAATCTGAAGCGGTTTCCCGCCGGCAGCAACTACTGCTGCCAGGTGCGCTTCTTGTGACGATTCAGGCGCAGCTTCTTGCGGCGCTTGTGCTTGTTAATTTTCGCCTTGCGGCGTTTCTTGATTGAACCCATAGGTTTGCGGTCAATATACGACTTTGTTCAGCGGATATTCAATGATTCCTTCAGCCCCCGCTTCCTTGAGCTTGGGGATGAACTCGCGCACGACGCGCTCTTCAATGATCGTTTCGACGGCCACCCAGCCCTGCTGACTGAGATTGGAAATGGTTGGGTTGCGCAGCGCGGGCAGCGCCTTCAGCAGCGCGGGCAGGTGCTTCTCGGAGATGTTCATCTTGAGACCCACCATGGTTTCGGCATCCAACGCCCCCTTGAGCAACATGGCCAGCGTCTCGATCTTCTGCCGCTTCCACTTGTCCTTCCAGGCCTCGTGATTGACGATCAGCCGCGGCGTCGAACTGAGCAGTTCGTCCACGATACGCAGCTTGTTCGCGCGCAGCGAGGAGCCGGTCTCCGTGACCTCAACAATCGCGTCCACCAGTTCGTGCGCCTTCACTTCGGTCGCACCCCACGAGAACTCGACCTCAGCCTTGACACCATGCTTCTTGAGATACTTCTTGGTCAGATTCACCACCTCGGTGGCGATCCGCTTGCCTTGGAGGTCTTTCACCGACTTCACCGGGGAATTCTCCGGCACGCAAAGCACCCAGCGCGCAGGCTTCCGCGATACCTTGCTGAAGATGAACTCGCCAACCTCGTGGACCTTCGACCCGTTCTCGATGATCCAATCGTGGCCCGTGATGCCACAATCCAGGTAACCGTGCTCCACATAGCGGCTGATCTCCTGGGCGCGGATCAGACGGATGACCAACTCCTCGTCGTCCACATACGGCACGTAGGAACGACTGCTGACCTGGATGTTGAATCCGGCCTTGGCCATCTTCTGGATGGTTGCTTCCTGCAGGCTGCCTTTCGGCAACCCGAATCTCAATACGGGCTTGCTCGTCATGTTATTTTGGTGCTCTGCCTGTCCCGCGCGAGTCGCGGGGGACACATCAAGCCCGGCGGCCCCGGGCGCGTGACCCGCATTATGTGCCAAGTTCCCTGCGTTAAAGCGAACTTTTTCTTCCTTCTCGCAAGTCCCACCCCGAGCAGAATCATCTCCTCGACAACCGCCATTCCGGGTCACCCCATCTCAAGGCCGCCGCCGAATCACACGCCTGCCCTGGACGGAAATCTCGCCTCGTGCCAGCGCCGCCACGCACTTCGGATAGAGCTCATGCTCCGCCGCGTGGATGCGCTGGTGCAACGTCGCGGGCACATCGTCATCCAGAACCGGCACGGTTTGCTGGCCGATGATCGCTCCGGAATCCACGCCAGCATCTACGAAATGCACCGTGCAACCCGTCACCTTGACGCCGTGATCGAGCGCCTGCTTCCACGCCTCCAAACCGGGAAACGACGGCAGCAGCGACGGGTGGATATTCACGATGCGTCCCTCGAAAGCCCGCAGGAACTCCCCCTTGAGCACGCGCATGAAGCCGGCGAGCACGATCAGATCAACCTCCGCCTCCCGTAGCGCGCTGACGTAACCGCGCTCGGCTTCGTCGTCTAGCTTCGTGCGGAACTTGCCGGGGGCGACAAACCGCGCGGGAATGCCGCGCTGGCTGGCATGCGTCAGAATGCCCGCGTCCACCACATCGCTCAGCACCAGCGCCACCTGCGCCGGGATTTGCCCAGCAGCACAGGCCTCTGCAATCGCGACGAAGTTCGAGCCCTTGCCCGAACCCAGCACGCCCAATCGAAACGGTTTCTTGTCGCTCACGCGGA
>CAZWJC010000326.1:0-7117 GCA_964634255.1 uncultured Verrucomicrobiota bacterium
CACCCCGTGCTGACCCGCCCCGGTTTCGGCGATGACGCGCGTCTTGCCCATGCGGCGGGCGAGCAGCGCCTGGCCGAGGGCGTTGTTGATCTTGTGCGCGCCGGTGTGCAGCAGGTCTTCGCGCTTGAGGTAAATCTTGGCGCCGCCGAGTTCGCGGGTGAGCCGCTCGGCGAAGTAAAGCGGCGTGGGCCGACCGCAGAATTCGCGAAGGTAGTATTGCAGCTCGCGCTGAAACTCCGGGTCTTGCTGCGCGCGGAAGTATTCTTCCTCCAGCTCGCGCAACGGATGCATCAACGTCTCCGGCACGTAACGCCCACCATACGGCCCGAAGTGACCTTGGGCGTCCGGCAGGTTCTCAGCAACTACCTTACTCATGGCCGGAATGCTAGCCGCGGCCGGCGCGAAGTCGAGCCGGCAGGCGAGATGCGTGTTCGGATCGCGCGTTGTCCTCAACGCGCAGCACACCGACTTTGGAAATCACCATGTTCTCCGCGCCGAATGCGCTGCGGCTTGGGACAAGCCGCGGTCCAAACGCTGCGTACCCCCGCCTCCGGGTCACCGGCGCGATGCGATGAACGTGCAGGCGTTCGGGTTGTGGGTTTCTGCACAACCCGTCCGCACGCGCAGATAAGTGCCGATGTGCAAAGCCTGCACTTCGAAACCTTCTTCCGCGAACAGCGTGCGCGTTTGCTCCAAGCTCAGCGTGTTCCAGTGGTACTCGTCCACGGGCCGGACGACGTGGTCGGGTATCTCGGCCATCTGGAAGAAACCGACGCACAGGCCACGACGCGTCACCCGGCACAGCTCGCGGATCGCCACGGGCAACCCCTCCGGCGAGAGATGTTCGAAAAGATCATGCGCGAAGCTGAGCTCAAACGCGCCGTCGGCCGCCGGAATCTCAAACACATTGCCGACCTCGAAACGCACGTTAGGAAACAACGCGCGGGCGTTCGCCACGTTCTTTTCGCAAAGGTCGAACCCCGTGTAATCCAGCAGCCGCGCCAAGCCAAAGCTCGCGAGACAGCGATAGTCATTGGCCGAGCCGCAGGCCGCTTCGAGCACGCGAACGCCCCGCGGAGTCTCGCTTTTCAACATATCTCCCCAAAGCTCCTGGAATATGTCGAGCCCAGCGGATCGCCCATCTCCAGCGAGGTGCCATTCGATGAAGTTTGGCACAGGGACTTCGTCAACCCGGGTCGGCAGGCGCGCGAACCAGTGCGTCAGAAATGCGGGAATCTCCATGCCCTCGGCGTTATCGGCCCCCTGGCGTAGCGCGTGCAGCAAAGCAGCGCGAGCGTCGGGCGCGTCCAGTTCCGTCGCGCGTTTGCGCAGCCAGTTCATCGTGGCGGCGAACCGCAGTTCTTCCTCCATCATTCCACCGAACCGGCCTGGACAGATCGCGCCCAAGAGGAAGTGGCGCGTGAGAATGCTCTGGACGTTGATCCGCGGGTCTTCAACTCCGGCAACGAGGTAGCTGCCAAGATGCGACGCCTCATGATGCCGCCACGAATGAACCAGCCGCTCGGTTTCCTGTCTGAGAAACTCCTCCATGTGTGCGCGCCCCGGCTTAGGCAGAGGCTGCTTTCGCCGCGGCAATGAACGCTCGCACCTTGGCGGCGTCCTTCTTGCCGGGCGACGACTCCACTCCGCTGGAGACATCCACGCCAAACGGTCGCGCGCAGCGGATTGCTTCCGCCACGTTCTCCGGCGTCAGCCCGCCAGCGAGGAGGATCGGGCGACCGAACTTGCCCGCCTCCACCGCGAGGTTCCAGTTGAACCGCTCCCCCGTGCCGCCCAGTTGCCCGGGCGTGAAGGCGTCGAGCAGCCAGGCATCCGTGGCGTAGTTCGGCAGGGCCTGGAGGGACTCCGCGTCTCGGATGCGAAACGCTTTCATGCTCATCACGCCGAACCGGGTGCAGAACTCCGGCGGTTCGTCCCCGTGGAACTGGAGCATGTTGAGACCGCAACACGCGATGGCCTCCTCAACAACCGCCTCGGTCGGATTCACGAACACGCCAACCCGCGCCACGAAAGGGGGAAGGGCAGCCGCAATTTCCGCGGCGCGGTCGAGCGACACGCTGCGCGGGCTGCGTTCATAGAACATCAGCCCGATCAGGTCCGCCCCAGCCTCCGCCGCGGCGAGGGCGTCCGACACGCTGGTTATCCCGCAGATTTTGACTTTGACGCTCATCGTCGGCGGCCAGCGTAAGGCAGATTGGGCTACACGACAAATCCTTCGCGCACACGACCGTCCGCCACAGCGTCCACGTCACCCAACCGGAGCGCCGCCGTGCCACGCCGACGATCAGTTGCGCTCGCTCCGGAACAGCCCAATACAGCGGCCCAGAAAGCGACGAACCGCCTGAGGTGTTGCGGAATGATCGCTCGCGGTGGTGAGCCGTGGTTTCGGCAACAGTCCTTCCGTTGCGCCGCAGCCCTTCCCCCTGGCGAGAGCGGTCGGCGGTCGGTTGCGTCGGCGCACCGCCGGAGCGGGCTGCGCCCAAGCCCACCGAATGTGCGCCACGACTTCCTCCGCGGCGTCATGCTTGAGCAGGAAGCCGGATGCCCCTTCCGCCAAGGCATGCTGGCGCGCTTCGTGATCGAAAAAGGTCGTAAACATCAGCACCCGGGTGGTCCGCGAAAGCGAGCGGATGGGCCGGACGGCATCCAGACCGCCAAACTCGCCCATCTGGATATCCAGAAGAATCACGTCCGGGCCGGGTTTGCTCGCCAACGCGCTCAGCACGGCGTTCGGGGAATCGAAATCCCGCAGGCACGCGATCCCCGCCTGCCTGCCGAGCAACTTCACCACTTCCTCGCGAATGCAGTCGTTGTCGTCCACCACCCAAACCTGAATGGGCGACGGGTGCTGAACGCCATTTGTCGCTTCCACGTTGGCCGGAAGCCCACCGGTCTGCTCTCGTTCACTCAATGACATAAACTGGCCATCTGAGGCCGCTTCACATCCTAGCTGGCGGCGTGCCTACGCGTGGCAGCAGAACCCGTGGCCGCCCATTCGCCCAATTCTGCGGTTCACATCTCGCCCGGAGTACCATTGCTCACCGTAAAAGGTCGGCGGGCAGTTGGTGATTTGTTGCCATGCTGGAAAACCCTTGACTGGTCGCCGCACGGTCAACTGGCGCGAGGCGAAGCGGCAACCAACGGGATCGCAGCCAGACAAAAAGTTGCCGCCGGTTGTTTTTTTGCTGGCCAGCCCCCGGCACCGACACTAGGGTGTCGGTGCAGCAAATCCCAAGGAACAATAGAGAAGTAGCGTATGGACATTGTATTCAATTGCCCGAATTGTAATCAGGAGCTGGAGGTGGAAAGCACCGGCGCCGGCGGCCAGATCGAGTGTCCGACTTGCCACGAGACCATCACCATTCCCGAGCCCCAGACCCCCGTCCCCACCCCGGAAAGCCCGGCCCGGGTGGAGCCCCACATCGTCAATGCGATGGCCTCCTCGGCCGCGGCGCACGTGGAAATGCATCTCAAGGTGCCAGTGGGTGAAGGCCCGACGAACAGCCTGATCGAGAAAGCCAAACCGCCGCTGGAGATCGCCGCCAAGGGCGAGAAAAAGATCCGGGTCAAAACCATCCGTCACACCGATTGCATCGAGGTCGGCCACGACAAGTTCGACGATGTGGTCAGCAACTTCCTGCAAAAGGTGGGGCAAGCTAACGTGACCAGCGTCACGCCACTGACCTACACGCATCTGGACATCGGCTCCCAGAAGCTCATGACCGATTACGCGGTGATGGTCATCTATCGGGGCTGAAGGCCGGGCAGCAAGGTCGGGGTTGTGGTTTGGGGCGGGCGGTTTCTTGACTTGATCCCACCGGCCCGTTACGGTGGCGCGCGTGAAACACTCGCGGGTTTTCCTGTTTTTGGTGGGCTTCTGCCTGCTGGCTTTGCCGTTCACTTCGCCGGCGCCGCTGATCTATCGCCCGGGCGAAGGCTGGACCTACGAACCGGTGGGAAGCGAGGGCAAGTGGCGCAAGACCCGCGCGAAGGACCAACTCGAGGTGGCCCAAGCCGCCTTCGACAAGAAGGATTACCGGCTCGCCACCAAGGCTGCCAAGCGCGTCGTTCAGGAATGGCCGCTCTCCGATTACTCCCCCAAAGCTCAGTATCTTGTCGGTCGCTCCTATGAACTCCGCAAGCAGGACGAAAAGGCGTTCAAGGAGTACCAGAAGCTGCTACAGAAATATCCGAAGTCCGAGAATCAGAAGGAAGTTCTCCAGCAAGAGTACGAAATTGCCATGCGGTTTCTGGGCGGACAGTGGTTCAAGCTCTGGGGTTACATTCCGTTCTTTCCTTCCATGAGCAAGACGGCCGAGATGTTCGAGAAGATCGTCCAGAACGGTCCCTTCAGCGACATCGCCCCGCACGCCCAGTTGCGCGCCGGCGCGGCCTATGAGAAGGCCAAGGATTACCCCCTAGCGGTGAAGGCCTACCTCCGGGCTGCGGACCGCTATTTCGACCGAACGTCCATTGCTTCCGACGCGGTGTATCGCGCCGGGATGTGCTACTACAAGCAGGCCCAGAAGGCGGAATACGATCAGGGGGCTGCGGGCAAGGCCATCGCCAGTTTCACCGACTTCATTACGTTGTTTCCACAGGACAAGCGCGTCCCCGAGACCCAGAAGCTGATCGACGAAATGAGGCGGGAGCAGGCACGCGGTAATTACGAAGTTGCCCGCTATTACGAGAACAACAAGCGCTGGGCGGGCGCCGTGGTTTATTACAACGAAGTCCTGCTGCTGGACCCGAAGTCGCCCTTCGCCGAGGAATCCCGCCAGCGGATTGAAGCCCTGAAGGCCAAAATCCTGCAAGCGCCGGTGACCCCGGCGGCAACCCCGGCGGCGACCACAAAGTGACGTAATATGCGCTCGAACTGGTGGATTTGTCTGTGTCTCTGCGCCGGGTTGTTGGCCGGGTGCGCAGGCTATCAACTCGGCCCGACGGGCGGCCAGACGGCCGGCGCCCGCTCCATCCAAATCAACCCGATGGACAATCGGACCTTGGAACCCCGGCTGGGCGAGGCGGTGACAGCCGCCCTGCGCAAGCAGTTCCAGCGCGACGCCACATTCCAGCTCGCCACGCGCGGCGACGGCGATGTGCTCGTGACCGGTGTGGTAACGCGCTACGAACGTCGGGAATTGAGCCTCCTGCCTGACGACGTGCTCACCGCCAAAGATTTTCGCGTCATCATGACGGCCCAAATGACCGTCCGGGAACGCGGGTCGGGCAAGATCCTGCTGGACCAACCCGTCACCGGTCAGACGATGTTGCGCGTCGGCGATGATCTGGCGAGTGCCGAGCGTCAAGCGCTGCCCCTGCTGGCCGAAGACCTCGCCAAGAACGTCGTCGCATTGGTCGCAGACGGACGGTGGTGACGCGGTGGTCGGCAGGCCGCAGCGCCTGTCTGCGGCGACCCGCCTCATTGCGCGAAGAACTTCTGAATTTCCTTCACGACTTCCACGAACCGATCCACCTCGTCCCGGGTGTTGTAGAAGTAGAAGCTGGCCCGCGCGGTGGACTCCACGCCCAGCTTGTGCATAAGCGGCTGCGTGCAGTGGTGCCCACCACGCAAAGCGATCCCCGCCTGATCCGCCAAGGTCACCACGTCGTGCGCGTGCACCTCCTTGAGCAGGAAACTCACGAGCCCGGCACGCCCTTGCTTGGGACCGAAGAGCCGAACGTTGCCAAGTGCGGCGAGCTTCTCGTAAGCGTAGTGCGCGAGTTCCTGATCGTGCTGCCAGATCATGTCTCGGCCAATGGCATCGAGATAGTCCATCGCGGCGTGCAGGCCAACGGGGCCGGAGATGTCAGGCGTGCCTGCTTCAAAGCGATGCGGGGCGTGCTTGTACTCCGTCCTGTCGTAGCCCACCGAGAGAATCATCTCACCGCCACCATGGTACGGGGGCATGGCGTCCAGTAGTTCTTGCCGGCCGTAGAGTGCGCCTATGCCCGTCGGACCACAGATTTTGTGGCCCGAGAAGGCAAAGAAATCGCAACCGATGGCTTGGACATCCACGGGCATGTGCCCGGCACTTTGGGCACCATCCACCAGCGTGGTGATGCCCAACTTGCGCGCTCGGGCGCAGAGGTCCGCCACTGGATTCACCACGCCCATCGAGTTGGAAATGTGGACCATTGCGAAGAGCTTCACCTGCGGAGTGAACAGCGAGTCCAACTTGGCGAGATCAAGCAGGCCCTCATCCCCGGTGACCGGCACGTAGGCAAGCTTCGCCCCCACGCGCTCCGCAAGCATTTGCCAGGGGACCAAGTTGCTGTGGTGCTCCATCTCCGTGAGAAGGATAACGTCCCCGGGCTTGAGGTTTTTCGTCCCCCAAGCGCTGGCAACGAGATTGACTCCCTCCGTCGTGCCCCGGGTCCAAATGATTTCGTCGGCACTGCGGGCATTGATGAACTTGGCGGCGCGGGCGCGGGCGCCTTCGTAGGCGGCCGTGGCGCGGTTGCTCAGTTCGTGGATGCCGCGATGGACGTTTGCATTGTCGTGCTCGTAATAGCCGACCAGCGCGTCAATCACCGCCCGTGGCTTCTGCGACGTGGCGGCGTTGTCAAAATATATCAGCGGCTTGCCATGAACTTGCTGATGAAGGATCGGAAAGTCGGCACGCAGCGCCGACCAGTCGGGCGAGGGTAAGCTCATCGGGGGAAGTCTGCCTGTCACATGAGTCCCAGTTGCAGCTTTGCTGCCTCCGAAAGCATGGATTGATTCCACGGCGGATCCCAGACCACTTCGACTTCAGCCTCATCCACCGCTTCGATGGAGAGGATCCGGTTTTGTGCGTCTTGGGCAATCATCGGCCCCATGCCGCAGCCCGGCGCGGTCAGCGTCATCTTCACGCCCACACGATAGCTGCCGCCGCCGGTGATGGGCGCGACCGTGCAGTCGTAAACCAGCCCGAGGTCCACGATGTTGACGGGGATCTCCGGATCGTAGCACGACTTGAGGGCTTCCCAAACCTGCTTCTCCACCTGCTCCTGGGTCACCGGGCCTGCGGTCGCGGATACGGGCTGGGCCTGCACCTCAATCCCCAGAGCATCCGCGTGCTGGCCTTCAATGCGGAACATGTTGCCGTTGACG
>CAZWJC010000327.1:0-7000 GCA_964634255.1 uncultured Verrucomicrobiota bacterium
ACGTCCAGATTCATCTCCCACATCCCTATTACCCGCCGAAGCGCTACGTGCTACCGCACATCGAGCGGCTGCTGAAGGTGAAACGGAACAACGGCGGCTGGCAGATTGAGCCAACCTTCGACGAGCCGAAGCGCGCAATCTTCGGCATCCGCTCCTGCGACGTGGCGGGCATCTGGCATCTCGACCGGTTCTATCTCGGGCGCGAGTTTCGCGATCCGTACTACGAACGCCGGCGGAAGACCCTTTTCCTCGTAAACGTCGTTTGCACGGATCCGGAGCGCGACATCAGCGACGAATGCTTCTGCATGTGTGCCGACACCGGACCGGCGGCGCGCGACCATTTCGATTTGCAACTGATGGACCTCGGCGACGGGGAGTTTATGGCGGTGGCGGGCACGCCGGCGGGCGAGGCGCTGTTCGCCAACCCGATCTTCCGGAAAGGCACGGAGGCGCACGTCGAGATACGCCGGCGTGTCCTGGACGAGGTCCGCAAGCGGTTCAAGAATACGACGAGTTGGTTTCCCGCCACCGTGCGGTACGTTTCACAGGGCAAGATACTCGACAAGACGTGGGAGGAGATCGGCAACCGCTGTCTCGAGTGCGGCGGCTGCACCTACGTCTGCCCGGCCTGCACGTGCTTCACCGTGAGTGATCGGAAGGTCGCCCCGAACGAGATCGAGCGGGTGCGCATTTGGGACGCTTGTGCCTTGGGCGGTTTTACGCGCATGGCCGGCGGACACAACCCGCGCAGGGCTGTCCACGACCGGCGCAACCGGCGCTTCTTCCGTAAGCTGGCGCACTATTTCATCCAGCGCGAACTGAGCGTCGCATGCATGGGGTGTGGGCGTTGCGCGGCGGTGTGCCACGGCGACATCGGCATGCCCAGCGTGGTGGAAATGATCCGCCGCGCGACCGCGGAGACGGACAAGATCGCACCGCAGCCGGCGACAGCGCAGCCATGAACTCTGCCACCGAGAACATCTATCTGCCGAAGCTCGCGGTCCTGGATCGTGTGGTGGAAGAGATTCACGAGGTCAAGACGTTCTATTGGCACTTCAAGGACACGGAGGAGCAGCGCAAGTTCAGGCAGTTTAAGCCCGGCCAGTTCGCACAGGTGTCGCTGTTCGGCGCGGGCGAGTTCCCGGCGTCGTTGCCGCCCAGCCCTACGGAGGATGAAACCTTCTTTACGATCCGCACCGTGGGCAGTTGCACCGCGGCTTTGCACGCGCTGAAGCCGGGTGAGACCTTCGCCGTGCGTGGCCCCTACGGCAACGGTTTCCCGATGGAAGACTATTTCGGCAAGAACCTCGTGTTCGTGGCCGGCGGCATCGGTTTGATTCCGCTCCGCTCGTGCATCATCTACGCGCTGGCGCATCGAGAGAAGTTCAAGGGCATCCAGATCTTCCTCGGTGCGCGGACACCGCGCGACTTGATGTATCGCGAGAACTTGCGGGCGTGGGAACAATCCGCCGGGGTCGAGTGTCACCTGACCGTGGATCGCACCGCGGACGGCTGGACCGGCAACGTCGGCGTGGTGGGCAGCCTTTTCAAGAAACCGGGCGTAGGCGTGCCGGTCGAGAACACGGTCGCGTTCGTCTGCGGCCCGCCGATCATGTTCCGCTTCGTGATCAAAGACCTGCTGGCGATGGGCCTGCCGGAGTCGAGCATTGTCTCGACGCTGGAGCGTTACATGAAATGCGGCGTGGGCAAGTGCGGCCATTGCTGCATCGGTGTGGCGTACGTCTGCGTGGACGGGCCGGTGTTCACCTACGAACAAATCAAGAAACTCGGCGAGGACATCTGATGAACGATCTCCGCCAACAACTCCGTGAAATCCTGCAAGGCCGCGTCTGCGTGGTCGGCGTGGGGAACGTGGAGTTGGGGGATGATGGGGCTGGGGTGAGAATCGCGCGAATCATGTCGCGCGTTGCCCCTCCAGGCCGGAGTGCGTCCGTCCCCGGGGGCAGCGACGTCCTAGGGTGCCGTCCGGTTTGCTCCGCCCGAGGACGGGCGCACTCCGGGAGCTTCATGGGAACGCTGGCGGAAGCGGTGGGCAAGTACGAAATCCGAAATCCGAAATCCGAAACAAGCCCGAGGCTCGAAAGCCAAAACCTGGCGATTTGGCGCGACGCGGCCTCGTTCGGAGTTGCGGTGGTTGTGGCTGGAGCCGAGCCGGAGCGCTATGTGTCTCGGATCACTGAGGGCTTGTTCGACAATGTCATCTTTCTGGATGCGGTCGAGTTTGGCGGCGCGCCCGGTGACGTCGTTTTGCTCAACGCGGAGGAGATGGCGGTGCGCTTCCCGCAATTCTCCACGCACAAGCTCTCGTTGGGGTTGCTGGCCCAACTCATCGAAGCCGGTGGCGTGAGCAAGGCGTGGCTGCTCGGTGTGCAGCCGGAATCGCTCCGCGAAGGGGGCAGCCTCTCCCCCAAAGTCCAAGCGAGTGTTGAGCTTCTGGCCCGCGTCGTTCGGGGTTTGAGCGACGAATGGCGCGCGAGCGTTTTTGAGTGCGGCAACACCCCGCCGCTTTGCCGGGGGCGCGACGGTGAATTCGTCTTGCCGGGTGGTGTCGTCGCGTGCCCGGAAGGCGCCAGAGGGCTGGCGCACTCCAAGACGCTTCGCGCGGCAGAAGACCGGGCCCCCATCCATTCCGCGCTGAGCACTTTGTGGCCCGCACTGCCATGCTGACACCCGAACAAGCGGTCGTCGCCTCGATCCTCATCTGCCTCGGTGGGGCGGTGCTGACGTTGCTGGTCGCGCGCCACAAGACGGTCGCGGGATGGCTGGCGTTCGCCATTACGGTGGTGACGGGTGTGCTGATTCTCTCGGCGGTCGCGCGCGTCTTGATCCACGGCCCGGCGCATCCCGCCCAGTTCCTCCAGATGCCCGCGTTTGGGTTCGCCTTGCGCATCTACGTGGACGGGTTGACTTCAGTCTTCCTGCTCCTCGCAGTCTTGGTTGCCGTGCCGGCTTCGCTGTATTCCATCCGCTACATGCAGCACTACGAAGGCTATGGTGTGGGCCGCTACTATCCGCATTTCCTCCTGTTCCTCGCCGCGATGTATGGCCTGCTCAGCACCACGGACATGATGTGGTTCTTTTTCATCTTCTGGCAGTTGATGACGCTGCCGGGGTATGCGCTAATCCGGTTTGAGCACCGGAAGCCGGAGAATATCCGCGCGGCGAACAAATACCTCATCATGATGCAAATCGCCTGCGCGGCGACGATGGTGGGCGCGTGGTTTCTCGCGGCCACGGGCGCGGCGACCACGGGCAGCACCACACTCAAATACGACTTCGATACGGTCAGCGCCAACTTGCCCGCCATGCTGGCCTCCAAACCGTTCGATACGGGTGTGGCGTTCGCGCTGTTCCTGGTCGGTTTCGGCATCAAGATGGGTATGTGGCCGTTTGGACAGGTGTGGTTGCCGGACGCGCATCCCGCGGCGCCGTCGCCGGTGAGCGCCATGCTCTCCGGCGTGATGATCAAGACCGGCGTCTATGGTCTCCTGCGGTATTTCCTCTGGCTCGTGCCGCCGGAGGCGCACGCGCACTACCCCCTGGCGAACTGGGGCTGGCTCATCACGATCCTCGGCACAATCACGCTCTTCACCGGCACGATGCAGGCGCTCAAGCAGGAGCAATCCAAGCGACTGCTCGCCTTCCACAGCATCGGGCAGATTGGCTACATCCTGCTCGGCACGGGCGCGTGCATGGCGTTGCTGCCGGTGGTAGAACCGACGGGCAAGTATCGGGCGCTCGCGGCGGTTGGCTTGTTCGGCGCGCTGTTCCATGTGTTGAACCACGGCCTATTCAAGGCGCTGCTGTTCCTGAACGCCGGTTCGATGCTGCACGCCACCGGCACGCAGGACCTGAACAAGATGGGCGGGCTGATGAAGTTCATGCCGCTCACCGCCGTGACCGCGCTCGTGGCGTCGCTCTCGATCTCCGGCGTGCCGTTGTTCAACGGCTTCGCCAGCAAGTGGAGCATCTACGTGGCAACGATCCAGGAGACAGGCGCAGCGAAATACCTCGTCGTGTGCGGCGTGATCGCGATCCTGACCAGCGCCCTCACGCTCGCGTCGTTCATCAAGTTTTTTGGCGTGAGCTTCCTCTCCCGGACGAGCGCTCTGGTGAAAAAACAAGCCGCCAAGCAGGGCAAACTGGAGGTCGGACCGCTGATGCAGCTTCCGCAAGTCTTCCTTGCCGTGCTCTGCGTGCTGCTCGGTGTTGTGCCTGCCCTCGCTTTCCGGCTGATGCAACTGGCGATGGACGCCAGCCGCCAGGGTTTCGGCATCAAGCTGGCAGAAGCCCATCCGATGAACGCCGGATTGGGGAGCGGATTGGCGAGCGTGCTGGGACAAGATCAATCGGCCGCGCTGTTCGTCCCGCTGGCGCTCGTGGGGGTGTTGAGCTTGATGTTAGTGGTGGTGCGTGCCATCTCGAAGCTCGGCGGTGCCAAGCGGAGGGCTGACGCGCCTTGGCTCTGTGGTTACGCGCGCGAGGCCGAATGCCACCGCTACGTGGCGCACAATTTCTACGGCGAGATCAAACGCTGGTTCCGCTGGCTGGGCGGCGCGCCGCACGTGGAAGCGGGCAAGAGAAACGCTTTGAAAGAACACTGACATGGCCGCCCGCGCAAAACTCAACCAGTTGAAAGCCGTGTTTGGCCCGGCCATCCTGCGGGCCGATCTGCCGGCGGACAACCGGCTTTTCCTCTACG
Organism: uncultured Verrucomicrobiota bacterium; assembly: GCA_964634255.1. Classification (GTDB taxonomy): domain Bacteria; phylum Verrucomicrobiota; class Verrucomicrobiia; order Limisphaerales; family MWDV01; genus MWDV01. The sequence continues at coordinate 4,724 of CAZWJC010000327.1, forward strand.
TCGAGCCGGCGGCAGTCAAGCCGGTTTGCCGACACCTCTTTCGCGACCTCGACGCCCGCTACGTGATTAGCATCGGCGTGGATGACCGGCCGTTCTCCGGCCAGTTTCTCGTGGCGCACGATTTCGCCTTCGATCAGGACCACGTGATGTGCAGCGTGCTGACCTACCTGCCTGCCGAAAACCCAAAGCTGGACAGCATCTCGGACGTGGTGCCGGCCGCGAACTGGGCCGAGCGCGAGTTTCGCGACATGATCGGCATCGAGCCCGTCGGCCATCCGTACCCGAAACGGCTGGTCCTGCCCGATGGCTGGCCCGATGGCGTACATCCGCTGCGGAAGGATTACGCGTGGGACGAAGTGCCCGCTGGCTTCGATGAAGAGCGGGAGTTCAAGTTCGACGACCCGCCGGAAGGCTGCATGGTTGTTCCTTTCGGCCCGTTCCATCCCACCCTCGACGAGCCGGCGCATTTCCGGCTGTACGTCGAGGGCGAAATGGTGCGGGGGTGTGAGTATCGTGGCTTCATGGTCCATCGCGGCATCGAGAAACTCGCCGAGTCGGTGCTCACGTACAACGACATCCCGATGATGGCCGAGCGCATCTGCGGCATCTGCGGCTGCGTCCACAACGTCGCTTACGCGCAAGCCGTCGAGAGCGCCGTCGCTCTGCGCCCGCCGCCACGGGCGGAATACATTCGCACGATCATGCTGGAGATCGAGCGGCTGCAGAGCCACCTGCTGTGGGTAGGGCTGGCCTGTCACATCGTCGGCTTCGACACGCTCTTCATGCAGAGTTGGCGCATTCGCGAACCCATCATGTGGATCGCCGAAAAGATCAGTGGGAACCGCAAAACCTACGCGCTGTGCCTCATCGGCGGGGTGCGCCACGAAATCACGCCGGAGCTGAAGATGGAACTCCGCGCGGTTCTGGACAAGCTGGAGGCCCAGTGGCATCCAGTCGTGACTGCGGTGCTCAAGGACAGGAACATTCAAGCGCGTACGAGCGGCGTGGGAGTAGCCGACAAGAAGGCGTGCAAGGACTTCGGCTTGATTGGGCCGGTGGCGCGGGCCGCAGGCGTGGACGTTGATTGCCGGCGTGATCATCCTTACGCCGCCTATGACCGCGTGGAGTTCGACGTCATTACCGCCGATGGCTGCGATGTCTGGTCACGCGTGGTGGTCCGGGCGAAAGAAGTCTTCCAGTCCATCAAGATCATCCGGCAGTGTCTGGAGCGCGTGGAAACAGGTCCGCTACAGGCAGAGATCAAAGACGAACTGCCCGTCGGTCGTCTGGGCTTGTCCTCGGTGGAGGCGCCTCGCGGTGAGTCGCATCACTTCGTCATCACCGGGGAGAATAATCGGCCGCGCCGCTGGCGGGTGCGCGCCCCCACTTACCAGAACCTGCAAGGCGTGCCGGCAATGATCAAAGACCAGCAACTCGCGGACATGACGATTTCGCTGGGCAGCATTGACCCGTGCTTCTCCTGCACGGACCGGTTGGAGACGATTGATCTGCGGACGAAGGCGGTGCGGGTTTGGACGCAGGCAGAGTTGGAAAAACTGGTGAGGGCGCGGAAATGAACCTTCTCTGGACCATCTTGGGCGGTCTGCTGAACGTCGCCACCGTGCTGCTGGTCGCGCCGTTTTGCGAAGGGTTGTTGCGCAAGATCACCGCACGGCTCCAGGCGCGCAAAGGGCCGCCGATCTGGCAGGGCTATTTCGATCTGCTCAAGCTGCTCGGTAAGGAGGACATTGAATCGGGGGAAACGCCGCTCATGCAACGGGCGGCGGCCTACCTGTCGCTGGCGACGGTGTTGACGCTGGCCTGCTTTGTGCCGATGGGCTTCGCCGCGCCGATGAACGGTGCCGGGGACGCCATCCTGTTGATCTACCTGCTGACACTCGCGGGCGTCTGCACACTGCTGGCCGGGTTGGCCGCGGGTTCAACCTACTCGCTCGTGGGCATCAGCCGCGAGATGATGGCAATGATGGCGTTGGAGCCGCTGTTTGCCATCGCGGTGGTCGTCGGCGCAGTGCAAGCGGGATCGTTCCGCCTTGAAACCGTGTTGAACGGGGCGGTGTATGGATCGGGTTTCCCGTGGTCGGGGATCGTGATGCTCGCCGTGTTGCTCCTGTCGTTCCAAGCGTTCGTCCAGCGCCTGCCATTCGACATCTCGGAAGCGGAGACGGAACTGATGGAAGGACCGCTGATGGAGTATTCCGGCCCGAAGCTGGCGTTGTTCAAATACGCGCAGATGTCGAAGCTGGTGATCTACAGCGG
>CAZWJC010000328.1:0-6966 GCA_964634255.1 uncultured Verrucomicrobiota bacterium
AACGCGATGGTCGCCTGCAAGACCAAACCCGGCCAGGTCTGGAAAGCGTAGTCCCTGCGTGTCAAAGCCGCTGAGGATGGGCTGAGTCAGCCGCTGACAAGTCCGCAACGCATCGGAAGCCGAGGGTCGAGCACCGGTCGAGTCCCGGCCACATTCGGAGGAATTTGGCGGCGAACCGGCAGGGCAATGGGCCACCGTCCGCATACCAAACCGAGCCGGCGGCTTTGTAGCACGAGCCGCCCTTCAGGATGCAGAACCGCGTGCGGCCATCGGAATGTTCGCTCTCGGTCCAATGCCAGACATTCCCGCAGAGGTCGTAGCACCCGAACGCCGAACGCCCCGCAGGGAATTGCGTCACCGGCGTCGTGCGGCCCGCAACGTCGCGGTTACAGCAGTCTGCGTGCATCGCATCACCCCACGGAAACCTGGTGTGCTGCGGCCCTTCGGCGGCGAATTGCCATTCCTCTTCGGTCGGCAGGCGCTTGCCCACCCACCGGGCGTAGGCACGCGCATCGTCGAGGTCCACATACACCACCGGATGGTCCTCCCGCGCGGGCGGTGGCGCGCCGTTCACCCAGTGTCTCAGAAAATTCTCCGGATGGCGTGGTCGGTAGCGGCTTGCTTTGAGGAACTCAGCATACTGTGCGTTCGTCACCGGTGTCAAATCAATCGCGTAGCGCTTGAGAGCAACGGAGCGCGTGAACCGCCGTGTTTTGTGTAAGTCCGGCCAGCCGTCACCACGCTCTCCGGAAGACTCGTAGAAACCACATTCGCGGACTTGGAGTTCGACGGTCATCGTGAAAATCGCTGCGGGAATCTCGACCATGCCCACCGGCACACAGTGACGTCGGGTGGTCGGCTTGGGTTGCCGCCACACCGTTTGGCGCAACGGGAACGCGGTGGTTTGCTCCGCGCGCCGGGCCAGCGCCCGTTGGTGTTTGAGCAACACATCCAGCTGCTGATGCAGTGCCCGGTCAGGCGATGCGGCGAGGAAACAGCCAATACCACGGGCCGCCATCTGGCCCTCGAGGAGTGCGTGCCCTCCGCTGAGCGTTGGCTCCAGCGCGCGACCGGCGATGAGATCAAAGAACTGTTCGCCGCTGGCTGCAACCCGCAGGAGCGTGCCGCGAAGGCTCTGGGAGGAGCGATTCACCAGCGTCCAGAGGCGCAGGCCCGCGCCCGACCACTCGCTGGCACAGACGGCGGGGTCGGCCGTGGGCACCAGCGGCGTCCAGCCTTCTCCGGTGAAGAGATGCGCGAACCGTCGCTGAATCGGCAGCATCGCGCGAAGCATCGAACGATCCCGGGCGTTCCATCCCACCCACGAACCGAAGACGTTTTCCCAAACCATCATGCCGCTGCCGTTCATCCAGGCGGTGTGGAGTTCCCCGCTGTGATCGCGGTTCCACCGTTTGATCTGGTGCTGGAGATGCCGGCGCTCGAACCATTTGTTCCGCAGCACGCCCGGCACTTCGCTGTCTGCAAACCACTGCGCCCAGCTCAGGTGGTGATCGTGTATGCGCTCGATGGGCAGGGCGATTTCTCCCTCCAACACTACGCCCGGTCGCGTCGCAGCGAGCTTGGCGCGTAGTTCCGACGCCCCTTTGTCCATCGTGTCGAGAAAGATGCCGTCGGCGCCGATCGCGCTCACGGTTTCCACGAGGACATCCAAGTCATCCTGGCCTTCGCGCCGTGTTCCGGTGTCCCAGGGATTGTAGTCAATAAACACCCGCACACCTCGCGCTTGCATGGTTTGTGCAACCTTCCGCAAGCCCGCCAGTCCGCCGGGCATGTCGCGGTAGAAATCGAACTGGTTGCGTTCGTCGAAGCCGATGCGTGGGTAGGCATGCCAGAACACCACGGCGTCGTAACCGCCGAACGCGTGCAAGCCTCGATCCAGAAACGCTTGGACGGCGAAACGCCCGCGTCGGTGATCGTAGAACGTCTCGTCGCAGAGCATCAGGAAGCAGCAGGAGAAACAACGCTGCGTCCACGCAAACTCGGGGCGGCGGTAAAGCGCATCGGAGTAATCCAGACTGCGGCGCCGTGACTCCCGCCAGGTTGCCAGTCGCCGCCGGAATTCCGGCCACGCGCCGGCTTCGCGTGGGGCCGAGATCAGCGGCGATTCAGGTGTGAAATCCTCGCCCGGGTCCGCTGCCGGCCAGGCTCGGAGCGTGGACAGTGCCCAGGCTCCGCTGACCAGGCTGGTGCGCAAAAACTCGCGGCGTGAGTTCATAGGCCGACTGTACTGGCCACCTCGCGGTGTGCAATCTCGGTATTGCGCAACGCGCGCAACTCAGTTTCATGTGGGGTTGAAGACGGTGTGGGGGAAGAGGAGGGGCCGGCGGATGTTGCGCCAGAAGGTTTCCAGACCGAGGAGGGCTTCGTCGGCGGCGGGACTCCAGAATTGTCCGGGGCGCTTGAACCGGCGCTGGCCCTGCCGAAAGGTCGCTTCCAGTGGACCACTGCCTATGGGTTCGCCCGCCCGTCGCGCCGTGCGGTAATCCATCCGGGGGCTGATGTTCCTGGAAGTAGGCGAGTTCTTTGGCCAGGACTTCGGCTACGGGACCGGTCGGTAAACCCGCCAAGGCCTCGTCGAGTTGGCGAATCACTTGGAGCGCCGATTCGTTCTTGAGTTGACGCACCAACGGTTGGAGCCACGTCTTGAATTGCGTTTTGTCTTCGCCCCAAAGCGCGCGACCCACCGCGACCAGGTGCTGCACGGCATGATGGAAATCCAGCCGCGGTTTGGCCTGCGGCCAGCGGGCGTCGGCCAGGCGCCAAAGCCACACCGCGCCATCGCCCGCGTGCTCCGCCAGAAGAAGCTCGTCCGACCTCGCAAAAAGAAGCCTGCCACCAAAAAAACAGCTCCGCTCTGTCAAACGGCAGTGGCAGCTTTTCCAGCAACTCTCCACCGACACCAAATATCTCCAGGACATTCCCCATCACTGGCCGCAGATGACGCATCTCACACTGCCCCGGTTCCAATACACCGCCCGCGAGCCGGTCTCCGGCGTATGCTTCACCGGCAATGCCGATGAACTTTCTAAGAGCGACGCCACCTTCCTGGCCGAATATATCTCCGTTCACCTTGCAGGCCATGGCGTCGATCTCTCCGCGTTGACCTGGCAAACCGATAATGGCTGTGAGTTTCTTGAGAACAAGGACGAGCAAGGCTTGCCTTCCACAGTCCGCGCCCTGGGATCATCTCATCGCTACATTCTGCTCAAGCGCTATACCTGGCAGAGCGATGTGGGAACCGTTCACCGGCTGGTCGAAGACGAGTTCTTTGATCGCGAAACCTCCACCGGGCCCGCCGAATTCTGGGCCAAGGCCACCACCTATTGGTATTACTTCAATCTCGTCCGTCTCCATCGCGGAAAAGAACGGCAAAGTCCTTTGAAGATCCCGCAAACCCGCGCTCCAGCCCTGGCGGGAGCCGTTTGCAGCTGCCGCCCACTCAACCTGGCAAAACGCCACCATCTCTACTTACCCAAACCCAACCACAGGGGGCACGATGTCCTCAGCTTTCCTAAAGAACACTCCCGAACGCCTGTGATCACAAGAGAGTTGATTCAGAAAGATGACACCGAGCAAGAGGGGCTGGGGTCGAAGAAGGATTCGCTGCCTTACGCGAAGCCGACCGCGAGCACTGTGAGGATGGAATTGTCAAATCAACTGGATCGAAACAAACAGCTCCAACGCTTGTGCGAGCGCCACGGCCGCCGCGGCAAGGGGGACACTTTGTGGCAAACGCCTCGCGTCAAACACTTCAATCCGCTTCTGGCCTCGCAGAAATAACCCCTGACGCAGATCAGCCCGCTACCATTGTCCGCCTGCTGGCCGACCGCAAAACCCAAACCCGCGGTGAGCGTGGCACGCGTCCGAGCACGTTGCCACGCGATTAGACTTCTCTCGCGGGCGATGTCCGGGATCAAATCCAGCCCGGCTTCCAGGAAGTCGGCTGTGCCGCCCACTGCGGCCGCACCCGGGCCGGAGACTTTTCCGGAGCCTGGTCTCCAGCTGCCTCGGGGACGTCTGGTCGGATACCCGAGCCGTCTGGAACAAGGGTTATCAAGGCGTTTGGGCCCAAACTCAGGAGGTGGAAGCACGCCTGCCCTTTGCTTCGCCGGGACTGATTTCGACAGCGGCGGCGTACGGCTCAACTGGCAATTGGCGCACTCCCTTCAGAAACGAGAGCCGCTGGTACGACTCACTAGCCCCCGGACCTATCACGAGGACGACAACGCCCACGACGAACAGAAGAACTATCTGTTGCGATAATGTCGGCAAGCGCCTTAGGATTATGGCCGATGGCAACTGTAGTTTGGATACGACCGATTGGGATGGTTTTTGCCTTTGGCAATGGCCGTCTGAAATGGACTTGGCGGCCATCCTCGGTTTGGTAGGCTTTGGCATCAGCATGAACGCTGTCACACGGTCAGTCTTGGAAGCCGCCGGCTTGCTTTCTACAGCAGGCAGGTGCTCCTATGGCCTCGAACGGACACACATATAACGCATCATGACCGATCCACGATCCGTAGTTCGCGGCATCCTTGTCTATATTATCTGCCTGCCGCTAGCGGTGGTGGTGGGCTATCAACTGACCGGCTTAAGCAGCTTCGATCGGGTGTCCTACGTAACCTTGGGCATCGTGCTGGCCGTCCTCGTTTTCCCAATCTTGTTGCGGTGGCATCATCCATTGCTGGTCGCGTCTTGGAACACGATTGCCGTGGTGTTCTTCCTACCAGGCAGGCCGCAAGTGCGGTTGCTCCTGGCCTTCACCAGCTTCATGATTACTTGGTTGATGTATGCCTTGGACCGCCGGTTACGGCCGCTCAGCGTGCCTTCGGTCACTCGCCCTTTGGTGGTGCTAGCTATGGTCATCGTCGCCACTATGCAGTTGACGGGTGGCGCGGGGTTCCAAGCCTTGGGAGGTCAGTCCGCCGGGGCTGGACGGTACGTCATGTTGCTTGGGGCTATTGCCGGCTATTTTGCGCTGAGTGCGCGCCCGATTCCGCTTGAGCGGGCGAATCTCTACGTCGCCCTGTATTTGTTGGGCGGCATCACCTTGGCGATCGGGAGTTTGATGCCCTACGTACCGCAGGCGTTCCAATACGTCTTTCTGTTCTTCCCGGTGGATCGTCTGGCCCCCAACACGGAGGTCGTGTCCGCGGGGATGGGGCAGTCGCGCCCGTACGGCCTGGCGGTCGCTTGCACTGCCGCTTTGTTCTTCGTGCTCGGCCGGTATGGAGTTCGGGGGATTTTTCAGACCACGAAGCCTTGGCGGGTGCTCCTCCTGCTGGCGTTGGGCGCCGGTGTGATGATCGGCGGTTACCGATCCTTCTTGATCCTGTGCCTCGGCATCATGGCGGTGCAATTCTACCTGGAGGGCCTCTTAACCCTCCGGTTTCTGCCCGCGCTGCTCGTCATAATGATGTTGGCTTTGGCGATGCTCCCGCTGACAGACCGGCTGCCGTATCAGATGCAACGGTCTTTGGCCTTCCTACCAGTCTCCATCGCCCCCGAGGTGCGCGCCGACACACGGGCATCCTCCAATTGGCGGCTCGAAATGTGGAAACGCGCGCTGGATGAAGTGCCCGAATACCTGTGGCTGGGCAAAGGCTATCGGTTGGACATGCGCGACGTCCAACTGGCCACGCTCCGCGACTTGACCGGTAACCGGGATCTCGGCGAGACGGCGCAAATCGCCGGAGACTACCATAACGGCCCGCTATCCGTGATCATTCCCTTGGGCATATTCGGGGCAGCGGCGCTGATTTGGTTCTGGATTGCTGCGTGGCGATTGCTCGTTCACAACGCGCGTCATGGTGATCCGCAACTGAAGGTGATCAACTCGTTCCTGCTCGCGATGTTCTGCGTTCGGGTTGCGATGTTCGTGGTCATCTTCGGCGCGCTTACCAACGATTTGATCTATTTCGTAGGTCTCGCCGGCATGAGTGTGGCCCTGAATGGCGGCCGGGCTCCGGTACGCGCCCCCGTTCCGGAAGAGGTGCCCGCGGAGCCGGTTCGCCCACGGGCGTTGCGCCCACCGCTGGCGCCGGTCGCCCCGTTTCGCACCTGACCGCCTTCCGCGACCATCGCTCCAACCGCCCTCGGACTTGAATCCGCGTGCGTAGCTCACGGCGACGTGAGGCCACGCCTTGCACCGCCAGTAAGCAGACGAAGCTTCGCGGTCGCCCGCGTGGAGGAACAGCGCCGCGGCTCACGGAACACGACCGTGAATTCCTTGAGGGGGATGCCGCTAAAGCCGCGGCGCAGCTTGGGCTTGGTGAACTTCATTCTCCGACCCTCACAAAAAGGAATCTTGCCGCTCGCCCCGGCGATGGTCCGTGCCGAGAAACACACCGCAGCCGGGGCAATGTCGAATGGCCATGTTGTTACCGATGGTTTCAGACAATCGCCCAAGGTGAGCCGCCCATTGCCAGTTCACCCCACAACTTTCGCATTGCTGGTTCTGAAGCGGCCGGCCGCAACCATGGCAGAAGACCGGCGTACAGTCGGTGAAATCCTGCCCGCACTTGGGGCATCTCGTTGAGCCCTTCGAGTAACTCAGCAACCTGGTCAGTCCGCCGCCGAACAGGATTATCCCGGGCAGCCAGAAGAAAAAAAGGCGGTGACGGAAGAACATTCCCCACACGCAAAACAGGACGCCAGCAAACAGCACAAACGCCAACATGTACACCCACTTCGACTTCGGCCGCCCGGTTTCCAATACGTTCGCCGCGTCAAAATACTCGTCACCGAAATCTTTCTGTTGGTTTTCGTCTCCGTCAGTGTCTTTAGGTGGGGTGTTCATCTCGATTTCTCCGCTGCCGGGCCCTTCGCCAACCTCACAAACACATCCTCCGGCGGCGGCGCAATATGGCCTCACGGTGGCCGCCAACTGCGGCAGTTGTCACGGTTACCACAAGGTATTGCCTTCGGCAGACCCGGCCTCGACGA
>CAZWJC010000329.1:0-6785 GCA_964634255.1 uncultured Verrucomicrobiota bacterium
GTGACCGTGTCCATGTCGGCGGACACGATGGGGACGTTGAGGCTCAGCCCGTCGGCGAGGCGGGTGTCGAGCTGCGTGTCGCGGGGGAGCACTTCGGAATAGAGTGTCGCGAGCGTGACGTCGTCGTAGGTCAGCGCGAGCGCGCTGTGCGTGGAGAAGAAGTCATCCGCGGTCAGGTAGAACCGGGAATCCAGCGGGTGGGTTTTCTGCGTTGCTGCCATGTCAGAAAATGCCCGCGGGCCCACCCCGTTGGCAAGTCTGGAATTGTGGCCCGTGCCATTTCAGCGTTTTCGCTGTCAGGGGGCGGGCTACCCCCCGACTTGCGGACTTGCGAGATGAGCCGGGTTTGGCTAGTTCTCACCTATGACAGCCGAGCGCTTTGCGCCGCCCAAGTACTACCAGATCAGCCGCGAGATCGTCTCAAGGATTCAACAGGGCAAACTTGTGCCCGGCGCACCAGTGCCTTCCGAAAACGAGATCATTGAGCAATACACCGTCAGCAACACCACCGCGCGCAAGGCGCTCCACGAGCTGGAAAAGGAAGGCTGGGTCGTCCGCCGGAAGGGCAAGGGGACGTTCGTCAAGGACTACAAGGTCCTGCTGGCCATCAACCGCATCTTTGGCTTCACCAAGAACATGTTGGAGGCCGGGCGGAAACCCAGCACCAAGTTGCTCGGCTTTCACCTCCACGACGATGATCACACGCAAACCATCAACGGGCGCGATTACACACTGAAGGGGCCTTACTGCGAGATCGAACGGCTGCGCTGTGCCGATGGCATCCCGATGATGAAAGAGAGCCGATACATCTCACTCCAACTTTGCCCGGGCATCCAACGCAGAAACCTCGAACAGTCGCTCTACTCGGTCTTTGAGAAGGAATACGGGGTTTATCTCACCTCCATCCAGCAGATGCTCAGCGCGGTGGTGTTGCAGGGGGAATGGTTGAAAGTGTTCCAGCTTAACGCGCCGGTGCCGGCTTTTCGCGTGGAAGGCGCGTCCTTTTGCGGCAAGGACCTAATCGTGGAAATGGAGGACTCCGTGTATCGCGGCGACATGTTCCGGTTCGCCGCCAACGCCGTCCGCCCCTCCCAGACCTAAGACCGGGCGTTCGTGAAAGGCCACAGCGCGACGGGGTCCACCGCGACATGATTTCTGTAGCCCGGCGCTCAATGCTTCCGCCGCAAGTGGGTGACGGCGCGCGCAAGGGACACGACCTTGACGCGACGCCCGCACGCGATAGTCTCCCGGTGGCCCAGTGGGCCTATGATTCCTGACCTTTCATGCAAGACCTGATCGCCAAAGCGGCCACGCTCCACGAAGCGTTGCCCTACATTCAGAAATTCAGCGGTGCGACGTTCGTCGTGAAATACGGCGGCTCGTTCATGGATTCGCCCGATGCCGCCGTCCGCAACGGCGTGGCGCGCGACATCGTGTTCCTCGAGGCCGTCGAGATTGATCCCGTCGTCGTGCACGGCGGCGGCAAGGCGATCACGCGCGCGATGGAGAAGGCCGGGCTCAAGGCGAACTTCATCCAGGGCCAGCGCGTCACGGACGAGGCCACGGTCAAGATTGTGGACGAGGTTTTGTCCCGCGAGATCAATCCGGATATCGTAGCCACCATCAAGTCGCTGGGCGGGCAGGCGGTCGGGTTCGCCGGCTCGGAGATTTTCAAGTGCCGCAAGCTCTGGCTCGACGACAAGGAAAACCCGGGCAAGAAGATTGACATCGGCTACGTCGGGGAGGTCGTCGAGGTAAACACCGCGCCCTTGAAGGAGTGCATCTGGAGTGGGTTCACGCCGGTCATCAGCCCGACGGCGCGCGGCGAGGACGGCAAGATTTACAACTGTAACGCCGACGTGGCCGCCGCCCAGGCTGCCATCGCCCTCAAGGCTAAGCGGCTCGTCTTCATGAGCGACGTGCCCGGCCTCATGCGCGATCCCAAAGACCCGGACACCATCATTCCGCACCTGCAGATCGGCGAGGTGCCCGGCCTCAAAGCCGCCGGCATCGTGGACAAAGGCATGATCCCGAAGGTGGACAGCGCCGTGGCGGCGATTCAGTCCGGCGTGGAGAAAGTTTCATTCGTGGACGGCCGTGTGCCGCACTCCGTCTTGTTGGAAATCTTCACCGACGAAGGCGTCGGGACGGAAGTGGTGCTGTAGACGAGCCGGACTGGGAGCTTCACTCGACAACGAGGAAGAAGCCGGTGAACTCGTAACTCTCGCGGAGTTGGGCTGGACTGCCGACTGACTTGCCTTCCAAGGGGTCGCCGATCACGTATTCGTCGCCCTGCCGCTCCAGCACGACGATGAAATGGCCGGTGTTTCCGACGCTGGGCAGCCGCACGCCCGCAATCGCCGGTATGGGCCACGGTTTATCCGAATCCGAGTTGAAAACAAATCTCGGACTCACGCCATGTTGTTGCAGCGCTCTCGCCAGATACCAACACTCCGTTCCGTTGCGAGAGGTGAAGGCGGCCCGCGCGATTTCCTTCTCCCTCGCGGTCTTGCCCAAACGCTTCAGCAACGTTGCGGCGCAAGCCGGGCCGCAGGACGATTCCGAGGTTTGCAGACAGACGCCGTCCGACCAGCGATCTTGAAACTCATTCCACCGCGGCGGGCGCACGATGGGCTTCAGGTAGGGCACGAGAATCCCGATCAGCAGAATGCCCGGAAAGAACCAGCTCCCGGCGACGCGGCGGAACGCCGGTTTGGGCGCAAGCCATCCGTGCAGCAAGCCCGCCAGCAAGCCCGCGCCGCCGGCCGTCATTTCCGTAAACGGGATGGTGCGGAATTCGTAGAGCCAGATGGGCTCGCGGAATACCTTGAGGTAGTAAACGGCAAATGCGATTCCTGGCGCGGCCAACAACGCGGCGACGAGCAGTGAAATGTTGCGGCTGATAGTTGTCTGCGTTCGCTGGCTGAGTCGAACCCCCAAACAGAAAATCCCAACCGCGATTAACACGGTTGGGATCAGAAGCGGATTCATCGCGAATACTCGGAACGCCCGCCAACGGGTGCCAGCCTACTTCAGCCGCTCCGGATTCAGCGGCTTCAAATCCTTCGGCAGGAAGAAGCCGTCCTTGCGGATCAGTTCGCCGTCGAACCAAATTTCGCCGCCGCCCCAATCCTTGCGCTGGATGAGCACCATGTCCCAGTGGACCGCGCTGCGGTTGCCATTATCGCAAATCTCGTAGGCCTGGCCAGGGGTGAAGTGCAGCGAGCCGGCGATCTTTTCGTCGAACAAGATGTCGCACATCGGATTCTGGATGTAAGGGTTGAATCCGAGCGAGAATTCGCCGACATATCGCGCGCCGGGGTCGGTGTCCAGAATCGCGTTCAGCTTCTTCGTGTCGCTGCCCGTGGCCTTGATGATCTTGCCGTCCTTGAACTCCAGACGGACGTTCTCGAACTTTGTGCCGGAGTATATCGTCGGCGTGTTGTATTGGATGACACCATTCACCGAGTCCTTGACTGGGCAGGAGAAGACTTCGCCGTCGGGGATGTTGAGCAGACCTTCGCACATCTTCGCGCCGAGGCCCTTGATGCTGAAGGTGAGGTCCGTGCCGGGCGACTTGATCTGGACGCGGTCGGCGGACTTCATGCGGTTGTAGAGCGGGATCATCGCCTTGGCCATCTTGGCGTAATCCATCGTGCACACGTCGAAGTAGAAGTTCTCGAACGCCTCGGTGCTCATGTTGGCCGCCTGCGCCATGCTGGGCGTGGGCCAGCGGAGGACGCACCAGCGGGTCTTGTTGACGCGCTGATTCTGCACCGGCCGGGTGAGGCGCGTGTAGAGGGAGAGCTTGTCGCTCGGCACGTCGGAGTTCTCGCTCATGTTGGCTGCGCCGCGAATGGCGATGTAGCACTGCATCTTCTTCATCCGGGCGAGGTCAATGTCCCGCACGAGGCTGGCGTGCTTTTCATCCGTGCCGCGGATGATCTCACGCGTGACGCGGGTGTGGCGCACGTCCACCAGCGGGATGCCCTTCGCCGCGCGGACGGCGCGCATGAGTTCGACGGTCATTTCATCCGGCACGTCGGTCAGGTCGAGCAGGACGCGTTCGCCTTTCTGGACGCGGGTGGAGTAGTTGATCAGGAGCTTGGCCAGTTTGGTGTAGCGTGGATCAGTCATAAAATCCGTTTGTTTGTGCCGGGCAGGCTAGCGCGACGGGACAATTTGTCGAGCGGGTTCAACGCTTCGGCACGCGGCAGCTCCCGACCACCGAACCATCCGGGCGCAGGATCGTTGCCTCTAACGCGCGCCGGCTGACATTGACGCGGATGAGCGTCCGGTTGTCGCCTTTCGGGCCGCCGCCCAGCACGATCGCGTAACGGTGCCGTCCTGCCTCCGCCGGGATGATCTCCGGTTTGTGCATGTGGCCGGAGAGCATCAGGTCCACACCCGTTTTGTCGAGCGTTGGCCCGAAGCATTCGAAAGCGTCGGCCATACCCACGAACGTGCTCGGCTGGTCGTAACGAGCAGGGTCGGCGGCTTCCTTGCTGGGGAACGGCATGTGGCATAACACCACGCGGAACTTCGCCCGGTGGAACGCTTTCGTCTTTACCTCGGCCTTGAGCCATTCCGCCTGCTCACGCCGATAGCGGGAGAAATCTACCAATCCGCCGTATTCGCGCTGACTGTCCCGTTTGTCCTCGCCAGCGTCGAGAACGATGAAATGCACGGGCCCGTGATCGAAGGCGAAGTAGTAGCGACCGGTGGGCGAGGCCAAATACTCCGGCAACCGGCGGGCGAACCCGCCGCGGGTTTCGTGGTTGCCGCGCACCCAAACCAACGGCGTCGTGGAAGCGAAGCTCGTCGCGGCTTGGTCATATATCGCGGTGATCTGCTGCTCGGTCTCGAGGTGGCTGAGGATGTCACCGTTCAGCGCGACGAAATCGTAGGGGCGCGGGCCCGCCACCTGCAGCAACTCGGGAATCGTCGCGGGTTGATCGTGGAGGTCGTTGAAGACGACAAACGAGAAGTCGGTCTTGCGCCGGTCGAAGGTGCAAAATTCGCGGAACTCATTGGTCAGGCTTTCGGCGTATTCGACCTTGTAGGGCTGGAACTTCACGATCTCGCGTGAAACCACGCGGTAACGGTAGCGCGTGCCCGGATGCAATTCGCGCAATTCGACCTTGTGCAACCGGCCGATACCCTCCACGAGACCGTCCCGGCTGGCGATGGCAGTCCGTAGCGGCCCGTTGAGCGGCCCGTACTCCACGACCGCTCGGGCGTCGCGGCTGGTCAGCCAGGTCACGGTCATCGTCGTTTCGGTCGGGCTCTGCAACACGGGACCGGTGATAACGACAAATCGGTTGGTGGCAGTCGAGTTTGCGTCGGCAACCTGAGCCATCAGGCTGGCGGCGGTCATTCCAATCCAGAGCGTGAGCAGCGTTCGGCGGGGCAATTTCATGGGTTCGGCTTTCGTGCGGATTTGGCAGCCGTTTCGGCACGACGTAGCGAGCGCTCCACGCGCTTTGCCTCCATGCGGAGCAAAGCCTCCGCAGACCAGTGATGTTGCTGGGCAATTGAGACCAGCTCAAAAAGCTGCTGGGCAACCGCAGCCTTCGAGAGCTTTCGCGCCGGCTTAGCGTCCGGCAGCAACTTCGCCTTGCGCGCCTTCTTCACCAGCTTCTCGGTGCGGAGCAGGGCCGGCAGGTGTGCGGGAATGCCGTCGAGCGCGGAGGCGCGTTCGTGGCGCGTACCTTTCTTCTCGGCCTTCTTGAGTTCATCCCATTGCGCGAGCACCGCCGCGGCGTCCTTGATTTTCGTGCTGCCAAAGACGTGCGGGTGGCGGTAAATGAGCTTGTTGGTGATGTGCCGGGCGACGGCCTCGAAATCAAACGCGCCGCGCTCTTTGGCCATCTGCGCGTGGAAGACGATTTGGAGCAGCATATCGCCGAGTTCCTCCTCCATCGCGTGATCGTCCCCCGCCTCGACGGCGTCGAGTAGTTCATAGACTTCCTCCACCGCGTGGAAGCGCAGCGACATGTGATCCTGTTCGTGATCCCACGGGCAACCGCCCGGCCCGCGCAGGCGGGCCATGACGTGCAGCAGATCTTCGATGGCGGGACGTTTCTTCGAGCGCATGAGCCGAGTCTCTAACACCCGTGCTGGCCGCGGGCAAGGTTTTTGCCTTCCGCCTTGCAGCGGCGTGGACGCCCGCTACGATGCTCCGCAACAAACGCTAAACCATGTTTTCGCACATCGTCATCTTCTGGACCGACCCCAACCAACCCAAGGCCGCCGACGAACTCGTTGCCGGCGCAAACGAATACCTGCGCCCCATCCCCGGTGTGTTGCATTTCCACGTGGGGAAGATGGTATCCAGCCATCGGCCGGTTGTGGACCAGACATATCAAGTGGCGCTGAACATCGTCTTTCCGGACAAGAAGGCGCAGGATGATTATCAGGTGCATCCACGCCACGTGGAATTCGTGGAGAAAGTCTTCAAGCGGCTCTGCCAGCGCGTGGCGGTATTCGATTTCGCTTAGCCGGCGCGGAAGCGGCCGGGGCGGTCATCTCCCACGATCACGGATTTCAGCGCTGCAGGACTGCGACACCTTGGTGGACGACTTTCAGCGGTATTCCTTGTACGCCTGTGTCAACCGCTCCGTACTGATCTGCCCCCGGTGAATCCAAACGCGGTAACGGCAGCGGATGACTTCACCGACCTGAAACGTCGCCGGCTTCACGCCCGGCCAGCCGAGGCACAGCACGCCGTAATGCCGCGTCAGCCATTGCGGCGGGAAATCCGGATGGCTCGGATGCACGAAGAT
>CAZWJC010000330.1:0-6751 GCA_964634255.1 uncultured Verrucomicrobiota bacterium
TCCGGCAGGAGGGTGTTGGCCGGGATGACCACGGACGTGGCTGTGCCGCTCAACGCACCCGCCACTCCTGCCATCGGCGTGATGAACACCACATTGGCGTCGGTATCCACGACGCGCACCTGGATGTAGTCGTTCGCCGTGCCGCCTGTTAAGGCCGACCAGCTCACCGTGTAAGCCGCCGAGGGATCCACCGTATCCAGCGATGCGAAGTTGAGGAACGTCGGTGTGTTGGGATATGCGTCGCCTGTCAGGCTGAGGCTGAGGCTCTTGTTGCCGTCGTGGACGGTCGTCAACGCGAGCACATACGCGCCGTTGGGATACGCCGCATTCATGTCGGGTATGGTGACGCCCCCGGGAAGGTTGAGGCTCACGAACAGCGGATCGTCCAGCGCGTACAGGGGCGGGAGCGGTTCGCCCCCCGGCGGCTGCACCGTGGCTTCCGTGACCGAATCAGCGGCGGTCATGCGCACGTAGGCCGACAGCCAATACAAATCCCACTCGCCGTCCACCGGCGTTGTGGCGTCCATCTGGGTGTACTGCTTGCCTTTAAGGACGCCGTATTCGCTGACGTCCAGGGCTTGGACTGTGGCCGGCCCAAGCAGGGCAAGCGCGGTGAGCATTGTGATCCCGGCTTTGTTGAGGAGCGATATCTTCATAGGTGGTTTGTCGTTCGTGGTTTTGCGGAAAGTGAATCCGTGCTGGGTGCGGCGTTCGGAGTTGAGGTCAATGGAGTAGTCTTCGGCTCAGGCGGTTTTCACGGGTTCGCCTCGGCCCGAACCCGGTAAAACCGGGTGGGCAGGCTCGCGCCGTTGGTGTGGGTAAAGCGGTTGGTCCGCACCGCAGCCACGTCGCTGAAGGTAACGCTCAGGTTCGTGGTAGATTGCAGCCGGTACTGCATCCCGGACTGGTACGGCGTCCACAGAAACTCCAAGTGATTGCCGTTGCGCGTGGGCACAGTCAAGTGCGGCGACTGAATTGCCGCCGTCGTGGTAAAGCGCCAGACCGGGCCGTTCGTCGCGCCGACTCGATTGCGCGAAACCACGCGCCAGTAATGCGCCGCCTCAGCTCGCAGCACGTTGGTCACTGGGAAGCCGTCGGTCAGACCACCCGAATACACCCGTTCCTCCGGCGGATTGGCCAGCCCAAGCCAAACTTCCACCTCACAAGCGCCCGCGCCATTCGTCCAGGTCAGCGTGGGCGTGCGTGAAACATTTTCGGCGCGGTCCGCGGGGGACGGATTCGACGCCTTGTCCGGCGGCAAGTTGACCACGTCGAATGTCCCGTCGCTCAGATCGTTCAACGATTCGTCGCTCAGCGACACGACGCGTGCCTGGAGTCTCTTAGCGTCCAGATCGCAAGGCACATTCCAGACAAACGAGCCGGTGTTCGGCACCTGGCCGAAGCGCAAGTAGTCGCTGCCATTCTGCAAGATGTCCAGCCGCACCTCGCCGCCCAAGCCCTCGCCCAGCCACGAGATATTGCACGGCGCGCCCGCCCGCACCTGTTCGCCGCCGTTCGGATAGACGGCGTGAATGGTCGGCGTGAGAGTAAACGGCCCGTCACTTTGATCGTAGTAAGCCAGGTTCCACTCGTCGCGAACGCGAATGAAATAGCCTTCGCCCGGTTCCAGATGTGGATCAATGCTCCAAGCGAAGCTTCCGACGTCGGCAGGGACGGTGGTGGCCAGCACACTTATCTGACGCTGCCGACCATTGCGATCAAGTTGGTTGAGATCCAACTGAACCGATTTCGCGCCGTTCTTGGCTTTCCACGCAATCGTCTGCGTCGTGCCAACGCGCCATTCCTCACCGCCGTTGGGAGACACCAACTCAAGCAGCGGTCGCACGGTCGTAAAAGTCCACACCGGCCCGGGCGTGTTGCCACCCGCGCTCCTGCAAACAACTTGCCACTGGTAGGTGGTGTCGTACAGCAACTGCGGCAAGGCATAAGCAGTGACCGGAGCGGCGTTGCTTAGGAGATAAGCCAGCGTTTGGCCGGAGCGGCTGAAAAGCAGGTCCACCGCCGCCGTAGCCGTGCCATTCTGCCAGCGCAGGTCCGTGTCCGCCAATTGCTCGGTGCTGCCGTTGCGAGGGCTGGGATTGGTTGGCCCCCCCGCTGATGGGACAACGCCATCGCCGGACAAGCTGAGAAGTTTGGTGCGTCCTTCGCTCCCCGGGTCACCCTGCGAAATCAAAGTGACGGTGGCTTCACAGTGTGCGGCACTCGTCGGCGCGAAGTCGACGAGCAGGTTTCGTTGACTGCCTCCAGGAATCACTAGCTGAATCCAGTCATTGAACTGTGCTGGCGGCCCGACCGCTTCTGACTGGGCCCAGAAAACCGGATTGGTGAGAAAAACGTCGAGGATAATCAGCTCCGGCCCCGGATTCGCGATACTGACAACGCGTGGAGCAGATACCGTATTGGTGGTGAGGCTGCCAAAGGGGATGTTCGTAGTCGAGATCGCAAAATCCCTTGCGCCTGCCGTACCGAATCGCCAGACGGGGCCAGCGGTTTCGCCCCAGGCATTGCTGCAAATCACCTGCCAGGAGTACGGGCGGTTTGGTTGGAGCGCGCCCGGGTTGTAGGTCGAGACAGGCGTTGCGTTGTCGAGGACCTTGTTCGTCGGGAATCCGCCCAGGTTGAAATAGAGGTCCAGGCTCGCCGAGTTCTCCCCGTTGGTCCAACTCAGAATAGAGTTGGGTGGAGCCGCCACGTCCCCATGAGCCGGCGTCGGACTGTGTGGCACGGTGGGCGAGAGCGCGCCAAAGATGTAAGCCGCTCCTCCAGCACCGTCGCCATCCTCGTCACGATCTTCATGGGGAGCTGTCACAAACACACGTCCTCTGTTGAGCGCCACTGCTTGGCCCCAGTACGGGCTCGATGGGTTGACGCTCAGGGTGGAATAGCTTTGCCAGTCGCCGCTCCCGTGGTGGAATACTTGCGCCCGACTCAAACCAGGCGACCCGATCACCGCAATATCCCCCTCCACAGCCACCGAGCTCCCAAAGGCCGCGGGAACCTGGGCACCCGGAAACTTTACGTCCTCACGCAGCCGCAGCGGCAACTCCGCCCATCCCCCGGGCGGCGAATTAAACAGATAGGCCGCGCCGGTATGTTCACCGAGGGCATTCGTTCCAGACGGGTTGCCGAGAATGACGGCGTTGGTGGTGAGCGCCAAGCTCGCGAGCTCCAAACGCTCGCTGTGACTCATACGCGAAACGAGCGACCACGAGCCGGCGGCTTTCTGGAAGATCAGCACGCCATACGCCGACAGGTAGTTCGGCTGAGGATTGATCAACTGACCGAGCACCGCCACGGTTTCGCCGCAGACCGCCACGCCCGATCCACAGAGGCTCATGCCCGGATTATTCGTCCTGGAGAGCTGGGCCTCGGGTTGCCAGACGCCGGCGATCCGACGGTAAAGAAAGACCGACCCTGGAAGCTCATACGTACCCAACGGCGCACCGACGGCAATGATGTCGCCGTGCGCGGCAACTGCCCGGCCGAAGTGGGGCAACTGCGGCGGTTCTGGGACCAGCTTGGGAGGGGTGAACGTGGCCGCAAGGCTCCAGTTCGTACCAGTGCGCTGGAAGACGTAAGCGCGTCCTGCTCCTTGGTATTCTTCCGGCGCACCCACCACCGCGTAGTCCTCTCCCATCGCGACCGAATGGCCGAACTTGCCTGAGTTTGTCAGGGCGGCGCTCGAAAAGACATGCGCCTGCTCCTCCCAGCCTGTTGTCTTCCGGTGATAGATGTAAGCCCTGGTCGCCCACCAATTGCTCCCAGCGCCGACGATGACGTAGTCGCCGCACGCGGCGATCGACCAGCCAAACGTCGTGTATGGCGACCCGTCGCTCGGAGTCAGCCGGAACACCGGCTCGGCCCGAAGCGAAGCGCAAAAGGTCAAGGTAATGATGGCTGCAATGCGGAAAGTCTTCATGGGGACTCCTCAGTTTCCCTGCGGGTACAGCAAGGAGCTTCGGACTTGCAGCAATGCCACGAAACACTCCCCTTCTTGCGGCGCACCCGGACAAAACGCCTCCGACACCGCGTTGTGTTTCCACCACATCGCCGCCTCACTGATTCGTGACGCCGCTTCATGCCCTTTGCCTTCGGAGAACCTCAGGGCGAAAGCTCGTGTGGACGCAGACGGAGTGGGTTCTCTAGGGGTGATTGAAGCAGAACATCTTTGTTCTGTAAACTGCGACTTTCACGGACCTACTGACCAAGGGCAACCCCGGGGCGCTTCGAGTTCCGCTCAACTGTCGCCGGGCGCAGGAAGACGCTTGCCAACTCTTTCCCCGAAGTCACGTGAGTTTCCGGATGAGCACGTCTTGGTAAATCCGGCGAGCCGTCTCTCCGAAGCATACCAACCGGGCCAACATCAACTGCGGGTGCGCTTGGAGGAAACACCTGATCTCCTGCACTGCAATCCTCGCCGCGCGGTCCAGCGGGAAGCCGTACGCGCCCGTGCTGATGGACGGAAAGGCGATTGAGCGGACGCCGTGCTGGGCCGCAAGCGTTAGCGCATTTCGGTAACACTGAGCGAGCAGTTCATCCTCACCGTCGCCACCGCCATGCCACACCGGTCCGACCGTGTGGATCACGAACTTCGCCGGCAAACGATGGCCCTTCGTGATCTTGGCCTGACCGGTCGGGCAGCCGCCAAGCGTGCGACATTCGGCGAGCAACTCCGGGCCGGCCGCGCGGTGGATCGCGCCATCCACACCGCCTCCGCCGAGCAATGCGCTGTTCGCCGCGTTCACGATGGCATCCACTGCCTGCTTCGTGATGTCGCCTTCGATGATTTCGATCCGTTGTCCGACAGTCTGGTCGCTCATGAATCGCCTCGGCTGTGCTCTACCAGACCCGAGCCCGTTTCGCAATGGCCAGCACTGGGTAACGATGCTATTCCTTTCGGCATGCGTTTGACCTGTTATGTCCCGATCGCCTGCGCCTTGTTTGCCGCAATCGCCCGCGGTGAGACTTACGACCTGATCATTCGGAACGGTCGCCTCGCCGACGGCACGGGCAACCCGGCGTATTTCACGGATGTCGCGGTCAAGAACGGACGCGTCGCCACCGTAGGGCGGGCCACCGGTCAGGCGGCTGCGGAAATTGACGCCAAAGGCCAAATCGTTGCGCCCGGTTTCATTGACGTCCACACGCACGCGGACGAACTCGCCGACATGCCGGAGGCCGAGCAGTTCCTGCGCATGGGCGTGACCACCGTGGTCGCCGGTAACTGCGGCGAGTCAGCCCTCAACTTGGGCAAGGCGCTTCGCGCAATCGAGGCGAAGCGTGTCTGCATCAATTTCGCGAGTCTGATCGGCCACGGCACGGTGCGCGAGAAAGGCATGGGCGGCTCGTTCAACCGTCCGCCCACCGCCGAGGAATTGGAGAAGATGCGCCGACTGGTCGAGCAGGCGATGCAGGACGGCGCCGTGGGCCTTTCCACCGGGTTGATCTATCCGCCAAGCGTCTATGGCCAAACCGATGAGATCATTGAACTGGCCAAGGTCGTTGCACGCTACGACGGCATTTATGCCACGCACCAGCGCAACGAAGGCGCCGGCATCATTGGGTCACTCGACGAAATCATCCGCATCGCCCGCGAGGCGGGAGTTCGCGCCGAGGTTTCACACATCAAGCTGGCCGGCGAAAAGGCCTGGGGCCGAGCTGACGAGGTGCTGGCGTATATCGAGAAGGCCCGGGCCGAGGGACTCGACCTCACGCAGGACCAGTATGCCTACACGGCTTCCAGCACGGGCATCAGCCAACTCATCCCTGAGGAGGCGATGGAAGGCGGTCGCGGAGAGTTCAAGAAGCGGCTGGACGACCCGGCGCAGAAGACCAAGATCGTCGAAGGCATGCGCGCGAAGATTCACGACCGCGGGCGCACGGATTACGCCTACGCGGTCATCGCATCCTACCGGCATGACAAATCGTATAACGGCCTGAACATCGTCGAAGCCGCCAAGAAGATGCGCGGCAGCGAGGCGCTGGACGACCAGATCGAGACGATCCTGGAAATCGAGCGCAACGGTGGCGCCAGCGGCGTCTTCCACGGGATGAACGAGGACGACTTGAAAACGTTCATGCGACATCCGAACACGATGGTCGCCTGCGACAGCGGTCTGCGAAAGCTCGGTGAAGGCGTGCCCCACCCGCGCGGCTATGGCAATAACGCGCGCGTGCTGGCTCGTTATGTTCGCGAGTTAAAGGTGCTCCGCCTCGAAGACGCCATCCGCAAGATGACCAGCCTGCCCGCAACCACGTTCCGGATCGAGGGCCGAGGCTTGCTGCGCGAAGGCAACTGGGCGGACATCGTCGTATTCGATCCGGACAAGGTTCGCGATGTTTCGACGTTTACCGACCCGCACCATTACTCAGAAGGTTTTCGCCACGTGCTCGTCAATGGCGTGCCGGTGATCCAGAACGATCAACTCACGGCCGCGCGCCCGGGCAAGGTTTTGCGGCACAGGTCCGAACCTGTCCAGTGATGGGTGTAGCCAGCGTTGGCCAGCAACCAGTCTTTCGACCCGGCAACCGGCCCTGGCGGAGCGAACAAAGCCCGGTTCCACTGGAAAAAGCATTGCGGAAATCGCCGGCCTGATTCACATTCCCGGCGCCGCCGCGGAGAGGTGGCTGAGTGGCTTAAAGCGCACGCCTGGAAAGCGTGAATACTCCAAAAGGGTATCGTGGGTTCGAATCCCTCCCTCTCCGCCAATTTCCCTTCCGGGATCGCGCG
>CAZWJC010000331.1:0-6732 GCA_964634255.1 uncultured Verrucomicrobiota bacterium
CTCCCTTGCATACTTCGGATCGGTCGCCCAGCCAGCCCTGACGTTCGTCGCGCTGCGGACAATCGGTCGGGATGCTGCGGTAATTTCCGCGCGTGCCCCAAACGACGTTCTGGTAAACGCGGTTGATCGTCTCGTTCGAGCAGGTGAACTCTCCAATTGCGGGCAAATCGTCGTGAACTACTTGGCCCTCGAGGGCGTCGAGCCCGGGCCGGCCAGGATAGCCAGTGACTTCGACGTAGCGGAAACCATGATACGTGAAGCGGGGTTGCCAGAATTCTGGGCCGTTGCCCTTGAGCGTGTAGCGGTCCGTCACCTGCGCGCCGCGGAGATTGGCCATGTAAAGCGTGCCGTCCGGTTGCAGCGTCTCGGCGTGACGCAGCGAAATCTTAATCCCGGCCGGTCCGCGTGCCTTGAGCCGACACCACCCGACCATGTTCTGGCCCAAGTCAAAGATGTAAACGCCCGGCTTCGGCTCGGTGACGGCGACCGGCTTGAGCCGTTGCGTGACGCGGATTGGCTCGATCATTTGCGCCGCGAGTTGTCCGGGAGGGGCAGCGACCAAGCTGGCGGGCCGCCAACCGGAATCGGCAAAACGCGGCCGACTCCACCCGGAGAATTCCTTCCGTGCGTCGTACTCTTCGCCGTCGAACTCGCCGCTGGCCCGAATCGGTCCTTTAGTCGTGAGCTGCCAAGTCTCATCGCTCACGATTTCCGAAACCGAGCCATCCGTGTGTTCGATGCGCAGGTGCAGCAACATCTTCGGCCAACCGAAGTTCACCGTGCCCGCATAGACCTTGCTCCGGTCCGAGCAAAAACGCCCGCCACCCAACACCGCGCCGATCGCATTCGCACCGCGCCGAAGCTGCGTCATCACGTCGTAGGTGACATAGAACACCCGTTTGTCGTATTGCGAAAGCGCCGGCGAAAGTACCGCGTCACCAACCTTTGCGCCGTTCAGCCACAATTCCGAAGAACCCAGCCCACAGAAGTAGGCCGTCGCCCGCTGGACTTCCTTCTCGACCGTAAACTCTTTTCGCAACCAGCGCGCCGCGATGCGCCGGTCCTCAGCCGTGCGCGTCTCCCCCCACGGCGCCATGCCCGCCGGGCCGATCACTTTCGAAGCCACCCACTTCGAGTCGTCGAATCCAACCGTGTTCCAGCCCGGCTCGGCCGCCTTGGAAACTTTCCATTGCGCATCGGTCTGGATGACGAGCGGCTCGCCGGTGTCGAACTCGATCGTCAGCAAGGCGATTACGCCGGCGGGGGTCGGCTCGTCACCCATGTTGCGGCCTGTCAGCCCGAACATGTAGGTCTTGCCGGCTTCGATGCGCGTGGTGATGTCGTTCCACTTGACCGTCTTGACGCTGTTCCGCGCGCCGAGGTCGTTGTCGTTGATCCAACCGCGGCATTCGGTGTCACCGGTGTATTGGAAGATCGCACGCTTGATCTTGCGGCCGGCAGGAATTGTGACGACGCGCCGGAAACAGTTCGTGGCGGGGGCGGCGGATTGTTCCGGCCGAGCCTCTTCCGGATGCCAGATCCACGAAGTCCCAGCCAAGTAATTCGTTTCGTCCCGGCCATCGAGGCCGATCCACTTTGCCTTCCAATCGTCGCTTTCGAGCAGGCCCATCGTCCACTCGGCCGGCTGGCTCCAGTCGCTCGCATTGCCGTCCTTGTCCCACACGCGGACTTTCCAGAAACACCGGGCGTGGGACGCAAGCGGCTTGCCGGTGTAGGGCAACAGGGTGGATTGATCCGACACGACTTTGCCGCTGTTCCACAGGTCCGCCTCGTTTTCGGAAAGCTTCGCCTCGCGCCCGGCCACGAGCACCTGGTAGGCAGTCTGGCGCTGGCCGCGCTCATTGGAATCAAGAACCCAACTGAGCCGCGGCTGAAGCGCGTCAATGCCCAGCGGGTTCGACCGTCCCTCGCACACAAGGCCGCCAATGGTGGTGGTGCCAATCGCAGATGGAATTACGGAAGCCAGCGCCACGAACGCTACCAAAAAACACCTCAAAGGGCGACTCATACGAATGCCGAGGTCAGGCGGCGGACCGCGGGGAATGTGAGCAAAACAAGGTGGCTGAGTCTCCAGCGAGGGGATCCATGCGTCCGACCGTCAAACGACAGAGATGCAAGCCGCCAGCGATTGCCTGCGAACTCTGCACCCCAAGTGATTGTCACCCGCTTCTGCAGACCCAACAGTATGCGGTGATGCACCACACAGAAGACACAGGCCCAAGCCGAGTTGCTCATGCCTGGCATTCTACGGAATGCCATTCCCAACGAGCATCCAAAAAGCGCCATTTTGCATCTAAGAAATGTCCGGCTGTGGAGGAAGCACCTGAGTCAAGTGGCGAGGCGGGGAGCACTTCGCGGCTCGACATTGTGAAGGAAACCAGGGTTGCCCCAAGCCCTCCGCGCGACAACCATTCAACAGTGTTCAGCCGTCCCTCATCAGCTGTCACCGGCAGACTAACAGATTTCACAAGGATTCTGCCAGTTCTGGCATTGTCAGCGTCGGAACGGTGTGTTAGCAACACTGCCAGACTATCAAGCCACAAAAACACCATGAAAAAGCGCGTCGGTCATCGTCTCGCAACTATTGGAGTAGGAATCTTGGGATTGCTTGGCGTGAGTTCGCTTCAGGCCCAACCCATCGCTCATGAACCGTTTAACTACGCGGACGGGTCACCGCTCTTCGGTCAAACTGGCGGCTCGGGTTGGGCAACTTACTGGTCGGCCACCTCGGCAGCTATCGCCACAAATGCGGCCGCAAGTATGGCCTATAGCACCTTGCCGAGCAGTGGTGGTAGGGTCGTGATCGGCAACCCGGCCGGGACCACGGCCACGACGGCGAGTATGCAGCGGATGCTGCCCAATACTATGGGCAACTTGGCAGCCTCAGCTTCCGGAACGGTTTGGATGAGTTGCTTGTATCAGAATCTGGTGACAGATCTCGGAGGGTTCGCCGGGTACAGAGAAGCCAAGATCGCGTTGTTCTCGGGAGCGACCGCCGCCGCGAGTGGCGCTGCCAATGTAAATGGCTCGGAAAAGCTGGACATCGGCACCCCGAACACGTATGCCGCCGGCGCAAGTGACACGCTCTCCCTCTGGCAGGGTAGCACATTCGTTTCCTCAGGAATTGCGACACCGCGTGGATCAGATCCCGCCAACACCGTCTTTCTATTGTTGCGGCTGGATGTTGACAATTCCACCGCGACGGACACCGCGTATGCCTGGTTCAATCCAAGCCTAGCCAGCGAACCAAGCACTGCCACAGCAATCTCCTTCACGGCTAGCGATCTGTCCGGCGTGAATGCAGTTCGCTTTCAAGCGGGGAATCAGAACTCGAGTGCGCTGAACGCCGTGTTCCAAGCGGACGAGCTCCGGCTAGGCTTCAGTTTTGACAGTGTGACCGTGCCCGAGCCGACAGCTTTGGTTCTGGGAATGCTCGGGGGAATCGGGATTCTCTTCATGCGGCAACTGAGAAAGTGAGCACAAGTCAGGTCGCTTAACATCCAGGTCTCGTTCCTCCACGTGCCGCGCCGAAAGTCCGCGGGGTGATTGACCAACAGTGTGATTCACTGAGTTGAGGTTTGAAACGACGGGGAGATGGCTACAACAGCGAACTGTTTGGACATACTGGAGCCCGCCGTCCCGAGGCCCTGAAGGCAGTTACCCGGCGCATATTCGCCACCTCGCGACTCGTCGCCGTGCATCAATACTTACCACATGACGACGAGTGATCCAGAGCAACCAGCATCGATAGGGTTTCCACCGCTTCGATCATTCGCGCCGTTTCCCAAAGGAATGACTAATTCTTCAGCTTCCTGCAGCGTTGAGGCGGGCTCTTGGTTTGAGCCATCTCCAGGTTGAAGGTTTACTCTTGAGCGTCCGGCTGAATCATCTAGGATGCGGCACGTGTTCGCATTCACTCGGCCATCATTTGACGCGACAGCGCGAAGCGCCTGCTGAACCATGAACGCCACCGTTTTGCATGAAAACCCGGTGATCGTTGGCGAATCTCTCCCGGCGCCGCCCCCCCAACGCAGGCCCACACTGTTGATCGTGGACGACGAGGAAGGTCCGCGGCAATCGCTGAAGGTAATTTTCAAAGACGAGTTCAACCTGCTCATGGCCACCGACGGGCCCTCCGCCATCGAGTTGGCTCAACAGAATCACGTGGACGTGGCCATCACCGACATCCGCATGGCGGGCATGTCTGGCATCGAGGTGCTGGAACGGTTGAAATACGTCAACCCGAGCGTTGAGGTGGTGATGATCACGGCGTTCGAGACCACGGACACGATGCGGCAAGCCTTACGGTTACGCGCCTGCGACTACATTAACAAGCCGTTCGACGTCGCCACGATCCGCGCCGCCGTGGCCAAGGCACTCCAGCGTCACACGCTCGAAAGCGAGATCCACAACAATGCCGAGAATCTTCAGGCGCTGCTAAGCGAACTCCAGAATCAGAAGATTGAAGAGCAGATCGCCCAGACCCGGGGTGAGATTTACGCCAGTATCATTCACGACATCAACGGTCCTTTAACCGTCATCTCGGGGTTCATCCAACTCCTGAACCAGCGCATCAGTAACGCCAACCGTCTGGAGGTGGAAGACCTCGAATTCGTCAAAGACCGGCTCAAGATCATCACCCGCCAGGTCACCAACTGCATCGAAATCTCACGCCGCTACCTCAGCTTCCTCCGCAAACAGTCGGACGACGCCCCCCAGGTGGGGGTGAACCAGTTGTTGAAGGACATGAGTCAGTTGGTGCGCGTGCATCCGAGCCTGCAGCTCAACGAATTTGTGGCGAAACCCTTGGCCACTGACATGGCGGTACGCATGAACGGCACGGATTTCATCCAGGTGCTGCTCAACCTCATCGTCAATGCGTTCCAGTGCACCTCGCAGCCACACCGCGTCGAAGTGTCCGGCGAATTGCTGGAGCAACCCATCGATCTGGCTGCGGTCAAGGATTCGCCTCGCTCCCGCTTTCTCAACGTGGAAGCGTTCAACAATTCCGCACCGTTGCTGGCGATGACCGTCCGCGACAACGGTCCCGGCATCCCGCCGGATGTCCTGGGGAAGATTTTCGAACCCTACTTCACCACGAAGAGCGCCGCCCAAGGCACGGGGCTCGGCTTGAACATCGTGCAGCGGCTCATCCGCAGCGTTCAAGGCGCACTGCATTTGCAAACCGATCTCGGCGAAGGCACTTCCTTCACAGTTTATGTCCCCGCGGCGCGGCTACCGTCCGCCTAGCCGCCGTGCGACTTCTGTGACCGCAATGGAGGCGACCGCTCGCATCACCGACGACCGGCGGAGGGTGCGTTGACTGCTGAAACACGGACGCGCCTGACCTATCGTTACGAACGCTGGCGGGCGCTCGCTTCCGGCGTTCTCGAAACTGCTGGCACCACGTTCCTCCTGCTCGTGGCCGTGCGCTGGTATGAGGCGGGCGGCTGGGCGAAAGCACTGGTAGCCGGCGGAGGCAGCGTAGGACTGATCCTCTCGCCGTGGCTCGTCTCCCGCGTCGAACGATTGGGTTGGCCCGTGGCCAAAGCCGCTTCACGACTCGCCATGCTGGGAGCGGCGAGCATGCTGGGGATGGCAGCGTTGCCGCTCCTGCCCGTATTTGTCATCGGAGCGGTGGTCGCTATGGCCACGGTGGCGGCGGCGGTGCCGCTAATGACGCAGATTTACCAGGAGAATTACCCAGAACACGAGCGTGGCAAGCTGTTTTCCCGGACGGTGATGATCCGCATCGCCACAGCCGCGGTCTTCAGCGAAGTCGCGGGGCGTGGTCTGTCGGGCCGCATCGAACACTTCCGCTGGCTGCTCGTGGCTTTCGCTGCCGCGTTCGCCTTGGCCAGCGTCTGCACGGGCCGCTGTCCCTCGCGCCCCTTGCAGGCGACCGAAGGTTCGCATCCGTTCAAGGCGCTCCGGTTTGTGCGCGACGACCGACTCTTCCGGCAAACGCTCGTCATGTGGATGTTGATGGGTTTTGGCAACCTCATGATGATTCCGCTGCGAGTGGAGTACCTGGCGAACCCGGCTCACGGCGTCACATGGAACGGCGCCGCGCTCACTACGGCCCAAGTGGCGCTGCTAACCGGCGTGGTGCCAAATATCGCGCGGTTTGCCTTGAACCCATTCTGGGGCTGGGCGTTTGATCGGATGAACTTCTTTGCGCTGCGGATGGTGCTGAACCTCGGATTCGCCCTCGGCATTTTCGCCTTCTTCAGCACGCATTCCGTCACTGCCCTGATTGCCGCCGCCGCGGTCTTCGGCATCGCCAACGCGGGCGGCGACGTGGCCTGGAGTCTCTGGGTGACGAAATTTGCGCCACCGGAGCGCGTGGCCGATTACATGAGCGTTCACACTTTCTTCACTGGCCTGCGAGGCGTGGTCGCGCCGGTGGTGGCATTTCAACTCATCACGCACTGGACCGTGGCGCAGATCAGTTGGGTAAGCGTGGGCCTGATCCTCGCCGGCACGGCGCTCCTGATCCCGGAACTCAAATTCGGCAAGCGCGCCCGCCACGCCAAAGCATTAGTGGAAGAAGTCTCCGAATAGGCCCGGACTCCCACGCTGGCGATCGCACAATTGCCTTTCATTGGCTGGCGGCTCATTGGTATAAACAACACCGGTTCGACTTGCCGTACGCATGGCGAGCGCCATGTGGGATGGATCACTTTGCGGTGTATGCGGTATGTCGGGCGA
>CAZWJC010000332.1:0-6457 GCA_964634255.1 uncultured Verrucomicrobiota bacterium
GTTCTGGATCGTGATCGTGGCGAGGGTTTGCGTTTCGCGCTCGATCTCGACGCCTTCCTTGGCTTCGACGGCTTGGTGCAGACCGTCACTCCAGCGGCGGCCGGTCATCAGGCGGCCGGTGTGTTCGTCCACAATGACGACCTTGTTGTCTTGGACGACGTACTCGACGTCCTTCTCGTAGAGCGAGTACGCCTTCAAGAGTTGCGAGATGGCGTGAATCTTCTGCGCCTTGGTCTCGAAATCCTGCTGGAGCTTGGTCTTCGCCTCCATCCGCTGGCGCGCGTCGAGAGCGGAGTTGGATTCAATCTCGTGCAACCCGACCGTGATGTCCGGCATGACGAAGGCGTCCGGGTCTTGCGGGCTCATGAAATTGCGGCCCTTCTCGGTGAGGTCCGCCTCATGGCTCTTCTCCTCCATCGCGAAGAACAGCTCCTCCTTTTCGGCGTAGAGCTCGACCTTCTTCTGGTCCTTGAGCAGCTCCAGCTCACCCTGGTTCATGAGCTTGAGGTTCTCCGGATCCTCCAGAATGCGGAGCAGCCCCTCCGACTTCGGCTGGCCCATCTTCACGCGGTAGAGCAAGCGGCCAATCTCGCGTTCCAAATGAGCCGGCTCCTCCGGATTTGAGCCATCCGTGGGATGCAGTTTCTTGATGAGCGCCTCCGCCTCGGACAAGAAGCGGGCGCACAACCGCTCCTGCGCGCGGACAAGCGACTCGACGGGCAGCTTCCACTGCTGGTACTGCTCGTCAAACGTGCGCACCGCCGGGCCGCTGATGATCAGCGGCGTGCGGGCTTCATCAATCAAGATCGAGTCCACCTCGTCCACGATGGCGTAATGATGCCCGCGCTGGACCTGCTCCTCCTTGCGGATGGCCATGCCGTTGTCGCGCAAGTAATCGAAGCCGAACTCGGCGTTGGTCCCGTAGGTGATGTCGCAGTTGTACTGTTCGCGGCGAATGTTCGGCGGTTGGTCGTGGAGGATGCAGCCCACCGTGAGACCGAGGAACTTGTAGATGGCACCCATCCATTCGCTGTCGCGAGCGGCGAGGTAATCGTTGACCGTGACGACATGGACTCCGCGTCCGGCGAGGGCGTTGAGAAAGACCGGCATCGTGGCGACGAGTGTCTTGCCTTCGCCGGTGGCCATTTCTGCAATCTTGCCCGAGTGCAGTGCCATGCCGCCGATGAGCTGCACATCAAACGGGATCATTTCCCAGAGCAGCGGATGCCCGCGGACGATGATCTCGGCGCGGCGCTCGGTGAGTCGCCGACAGGTGTTCTTCACCACCGCGAAGGCCTCCGGGAGGATTTCGTCCAGCACCTTGGCGAGCTCGGTGTGGTCCGTGATGGCCGCACAGCGCGCCTTCCAATCGGCGGTCTTCTGGCGCAGGTCGTCGTCGGACAGCGACTTGAGACCAGCTTCGATTTCATTGATGCGGGCGACGAGCGGCCGGAGGCGTTTCACCTCACGGTCGTTCTTCGACCCGATGATCTTCTTGACGATAAACCCAATCATGGTGGCCTTAGAAAATGGCGCCCCGAACGCTACGGGAAGAAGGCAGCAGCGTCAATGCGATTGGCCGGTTGCCAGCGGCCTTGGCGAAATGGTATTGTTATGCGCCATGAGTGCGTTTCCCGTTACGCCCGAGAAGGAAGACCAGCTTGTCCAGCGCATGGTCGCGCTCGGCCTGCGCGAAGCGGACATCGATGAGACCTTCGTCCGCTCCGGCGGGCACGGCGGGCAAAACGTCAACAAGACGTCCACCTGCGTCATGCTCCTGCACCGGCCCAGCGGCCTCCAGGTGAAGTGCCAGAGCACGCGTCAACAGGGCATGAACCGGTTCCTCGCCCGCCGGCTGCTGCTCGACAAGATCGAGGAACAGCGGAACGGTTTCGTCGCGGCGAAGCGGGCGGCCGTCGAGAAGATCCGGCGGCAGAAGCGCAAGCGCTCGAAGCGCGCGAAGGAACGCATGCTTGCCGACAAGGCCCACCACGCGTCGAAGAAGGCGGCGCGCCGGTTTGCCGCGGCGGACTGATCCCGCCGCGATGCCAGCGCAGTCTCCTGGATGCGATCCAAGATTTCCCTGTTGCTATTGCTGCTCGCTGTGGTCCTCACGCTCACCGCGGGTTGCGGCCGGTTTGTCGCCCGGCGGATGATCCAAGCGCCGAACACCTATCCGACCTGGCTTGCGCCCAGACCCCGAGTGGAACTGGCCTACATTCCGTGGCTGCTCACCAACTTTCCCGCACAGACCGTGGAGGTGGGACCTCCCGAGGCGCGTTTGCAGTACCGCTGTGTCGAACCGGCGAACTACGCCTTCAAAGTCGCCTCCACGAACTGGGTCGAAAAAGGGCACGCGCATTTCCGCTTCTCCTTCCGGACCATCGTCCCGGGCCGGACGAATGCCTGGTCGTCTTCGCCCCGCGGCACCGTCGTGTTGCTGCACGGCTATGGGTTGGGTGAGTTTGCGATGGTGCCGTGGGCTTTACGGCTGGCCGAAGAGGGCTGGCGTTCCGTGCTGGTGGACCTGCGTGGACACGGTCAATCCACCGGGCGACGAGTCTATTACGGGCTCCAAGAGACGCAGGACCTGAGCCAACTTCTCGACGCCGTGTCCGACCACGGCCGGCTGACCCACCCCGTCGCCGTGCTGGGCGAATCCTACGGTGCGGCGCTGGCGTTGCGCTGGAAGGCCTGCGAACCGCGCCTAAGTGCCGCCGTGGCGATTGCGCCTTACGCCGTCCTCTCCAATGCCGTCCTGAACCTCTGCCACGACAATGCCCGGTGGCTGCCCGCCTCGCTCGTGCGTGCGGGGCTGCGTCGATTGCCGGAACTGCTGCAGGTCACGGCCGATGAATTGGACACGACGACCGCGGTGGCGCGGACTCCGGTGGACGCACTGCTTGTGGCTGGTGCGGAGGACCGGGTGATGCCCGTCTCCGACGTGCGTGCGCTCTACGAGTTGTGCGCGCCAGGAAGCGAACTGCTGGTCGTGCCTCGGGCCACGCACGAGGCGCTGCCCTACTTTTTCGATGACTTGGTCCCGCCGGTGTTGGGGTGGCTCACGATGCCCGATCAAGTGTCCTGGCGGACGCCCTGAATTGCCCGCCGCATCAAACTGATGGGCTGGCCGGCGTAAAGCAGGTTCTCCGTCACCCGCCAGCCTTGCCGCAGGTAAAACGCCGGCGAACCCGGCGTCCATAGATGCAACTCGGGAATGCCGTGCTCCATCGCGAACTGGAGCACGTGGTGACAAAGGGCCGTGCCAACGCCCTGCCTTCGTGCGGACGGCGCAACAAACAGTGACGCCAGCCAGGGCGACAGATCATCTCGCGGCGGCAGGTCGGAAAGTTCGATGGAGATCGTGCCGAGCAACTCCGCGCCGCGCATTGCCAGAAAGGTGATCGGAATCCGGTCGTGGTTGAGATTGGCCTGCAACTGCTGGGCGATGACCTCCACGGACCGGCCGTCAAAGCCACTCCACTCGTCGTGAAACCAGCGGGCAAGGGTGGGGATGCAATCGGGATGGTCGGCCAAAGGGAGGATGTTCATGGGGAAGGCGTTGAAGGCCTTACTCTCGCAGACGGGGGAGTCGCGTTGCTCTGACGCAACATGGTATCTGGGGGGACAGAGGACGCGCTCAGGCTCGGCTCAGGATGAGAGGCAGATTCTTCGGCCGGCGCATGCTCGAATTGGCTGGCCTACGACTTAAGGACTACTGCGGTTGGTGCGCTGGTTTGGCTGTATCTGTTCCAACAGTCATGGGCTTCGTCTGTACGGATTGGTCAGTCTTCCCGGGCTTCCATCCTTTCGCCTCCAGCGCTTTTCGGACTGCTTCCTTTTCGCCACGAACATTGGCTAATTCAGACGCCTCAACGCCGTCGCCTTGTCCGAAACCCCACCAGAATGCTTGTGTCTGGCTTGTCTTAACTCTCTGCTCCTGGGCAACAACAAGCTGGCTTTCCCGCCTACACAAAGAATCGTATTCAGTGGATAGGCGCTGCAGATCGTAGTCCTCATACTTGATTCCAGAAACATGTGACCCAGTGATTTGGGACGCGGGCGTTGGCATATTCAGACAACCAGTAAGAACGGTTAGAAAGAGGGTGATCATGGAAAGTAATGTGGATGGCGGTCTCATATGATCGGGGCGTTTGGGTAAACTGAATAGCTTAGTCGAGAGGCCACGTTGTGGGTAGGCGATCTCCGTTCATGGCGCGACAGTAAGCTGGCTGCCGTTTTCCGTCCAGCAAGGAATTGTGAGCTCTCGGTCTGGCGAGTAATTCCTAACAAGGCGTGTCCCCGCAGGGCAAAAGGGCAGTCTGCTACGGCTTCGGCGTGGCTTTCACTCCGAGCATCTGTTTCAGCGCGGCTTCCACCTCTGCCGGAGTCTTGCGAGCGCCGTCGCTCAGTCCGGCGGCCAAGCCGCTGGCGAACGCCGTTGCGGCCGACGTGCCGCTGACGTAGTAAGGCTGGCCGTTGAAATAGACGATGCCCGATCCGGGCGCGATGAGGTCCACGAAGTCTCCTCGGTTGGCATAGC
Organism: uncultured Verrucomicrobiota bacterium; assembly: GCA_964634255.1. Taxonomy (GTDB): domain Bacteria; phylum Verrucomicrobiota; class Verrucomicrobiia; order Limisphaerales; family MWDV01; genus MWDV01. Next base: position 4,544 of record CAZWJC010000332.1, read on the forward strand.
TGGAAATCTGCCCGTTGCGGTCGCCGGCCGTAACGGCGATCACCTCAGGATACGCGGCCGGGTAAGTGGGATCAGTCGTGGGCGTGTTGCCGGCTGCGGCGAAGACGGTCACGCCCTGCTTGCTGGCCTGTTGCAGCAGGTCATGCAGAAACGAGCTGTCACCGTCGCTTCCCAAACTGAGATTCAGGATGCTGGCGCCGCCGTCGTTGACGGCTTTGTAAACGGCCACGGCCACGTCGAAGGTCGTGGTGCTGCCGCTCTGGCCGTAGACATCGTAGGGCTGAATCTTCGCTCCGGAGATGTTGCCGGCCGCCGCTTCGAGACCGCGGAGGATCGTTTCGGCCATCGCCGTGCCGTGCGTGGGACCGTCGGTCGGGGCCGTGCCGTCGCCGGCCACGCTTACCGACGGCAGCAGAAAGTCATTGAGCGAGCCGTCGAGCTTTTGAACCGCCGTGTCTATCAATCCGATGATGGTCTGACCGTCGGGTGAGGCTTTGGCTCGCAACTGGAGAGGTGACAGCGAGGTGCTCAACACATCGCGCGTGGTTGGCGGGCGGTCATAGACGTAATTGCTGTCCACGCCGGTCACGCTGGAATTTGATCCCAGTGTGCTCCGGGCGAGCTCCGCGGCGGCAGCGTCCTTGAATTGCAGCCGGTAGGCGTTCAGCCCGTCAATCTTGCCGATCACCTTCGCGCCGAGCGCGCGGGCGAGCGCCTCGATATCCGTGCCCGGCTTCACGCGGACGATGAGTTCGTTCGCGACCACCTTGGCGTGAATGCTGTTGGTGGATTCGTCGCCCAAGGCGCGGACGGCTTGGGTGGCATCCTGCATCGAGGTGCGAAAGACGAACAAGTGGGCGGGGGCGTTAGTCTGCGGGAGCAGAGTGAAGTTCAGCCGGTCCAGCAGGCGGCGCAAGGCCTCACCCGGCGTCAGGTCTTTGAACTTGGTGGAAACGATCTGCCGAAGGTCGGGTTCAACGAAGACCTTCCAGCCGGTTCGCGTGGCGACCTGCTCAAGGAGTGTCTTGAGCGACCAGTCGTGAATGTCGGCGTCCACGCGGTCGTCGGCCGTTCGCCAGGTGAGGACGTTCGTCGTGCTCTGGGCGCGGGCAGGGGAGAGCAGCAGGCTCAAGCCTGTCACCGCGACTGCCAGCCAGATGGTTTCACGTGCGAACCTCATCATGTCGCGAGGTTAGACCAGAAGCGGTGCGACTGCATTCGAAATCTCCTGCGGGCTAAGGCGCTCTAGGGCACGAGGCGCACGCGGTAAAACCGTTCGGTGGCCGTTGCCTCGGTCTCCGTCCAACGCGCCGGGGTGTTGGTCGCGGCCAGCGTGGTGCGGTAGTGGAACGGCGTGGCCGGGTTGGTGCCGTCCAGGACCTCATAACTGCGGCCCACGTTTGCGGGCCACGAAAGCACCGGCGGCAGACCGGTGATGCTGAGGCTAAAGGGTGCTTCAAGGCGCAGCCACCGGGTTTCGGTACGGTATTGCCGCCCGTCCAAACGTGTGACTACCGCGTAGAAGGGATGCAGTCCCGCCTGCAAGTTCGTGCCGGCCAAGTCAAAGGTGACGGCGGATTGGTTAGCCGCCTCGGCCAGCCGTCCGCCCGTGCTGAACAACTCAACGCGTGAGATTGCGTTCGTGTTGGCGGTCACCGTGAATCGGAGCGTCGTCGTGACGAGGGCGTTGCTGCCGTCCAGCAGCGGCGTGAACGTTGCCGCCAGAGGCGAGTTCGTGCTGCGGACACTTTGCACGAAGCGGGTCTGAGTCCGCACATGGCTGCCCTCGTAGGCGACGGCAGTCAGTTCATGAAACCCGTCGGTCAGAGTGGTGGTGTCGAGAGTGAACGTCACTGGTAGATTCGTCGTGCCCGCAGTGAGGTAGAGATGATTGCGTGGTCGCAAGTCGGTTAG
>CAZWJC010000333.1:0-6434 GCA_964634255.1 uncultured Verrucomicrobiota bacterium
GTCCCAGCCGCAGCACAGTCGCCAGTCAACGAAACTTGGGATTCTGCCGAACAGCTTGCTGGCGTCTCATCGCTGCGGTTGGGACCGCCGCGCTCCGCGCCCACCAACTTGGCGATGCCGAAATCCGCGATCTTCACCCGGCCTTCTTTGTCGAGCAGGATGTTCTCGGGCTTGATGTCGCGATGGACGATCTGCCGGTCGTGCGCGTATTGCAGCGCCTCGCAGATCGCGGGCACGATGGCCAGCGCTTCCTTGGGCGACATCCGCCCGGCACGCAACAAATCGCGCAGGTTCACGCCGTCCACAAACTCCATGAGGAAGAAATAAAGGTCGCCCTGTTCCGTAGCCGCCGACGTGAGTCGGCGCTGATCTCCCGCTGGTGAAGATGGCGCGAACTCACGTTCGCGACTACCTGGGATTTGCACGCGTCCAAAATCGTGAATGGTGACGATGTTCGGATGGCTCAGCTTGGCCAGGGCGCGGGCTTCACGGAGGAAACGATCGGCAAAGCGAGGATCGGTCACCCGCTCGGGCGCGAGAATCTTCAGCGCCACCATGCGATCAAGCTGGGGTTGGCGGGCGCGATACACCACGCCCATCCCGCCGCGCCCCAGGCATTCGAGAATTTCCAGTTGCGGGAAATGCGGGGCAAGTTCCGCTGGCGTGGGCGGCGGGCTCGCCGGGGCCGGCGACTCAGGATCGTCCGTGAAAATAGTTTCGGTCTTGAGGTTCAGCGCCATCACGCAGCGCGGGCAAAGCCCGCCGGGCGCGTTTTCGCTGAGCGTCGCCCCGCATTGTGGGCAGCGGTTCTGAGACGTTGTGCTCATACCCGGTTCTTACCGGTTGCGAGACGGTTGTTACACGGCGGCTTCATGGTCTTCGTAAGCCAGCGCGGCGGCAAGGTGGCGTAATTCGCCGTCCAGGTCCGCGCCCTCGGCCAAGGTTTGTGAAATCTCCTCACGGTAGATTTCGCGGAAGCGTTTGCGCAGACGATGCACCGCCACGCGTGCCGCACCAGCGTTGACGCCGAGTTGCGCGGCTACCGCTGCGTAGTCAATCGCTCCGTGCGCGGCCATGAGACAGGGCTTGAGCACCGCGAAGTCGGCGGCCTTGCCTGCGTCGGCGGACTCTGCCTGCAATCGTGTCAACGTGAGGTCCAGCAACGTGAGCGCCCATTGGCGATCAAACACCGCGTCCGGCGCGAGCGCCGCTCCGGGATCGGCAGCGTAATGGCTCTCGGCGATCTGCGTGTCGAGTTCCACTGGCGATTGACCGCCTCCGCGTTTTTGCGCCGCCGCTCGCCGCCATTCCTTGGCCATGAAATGCTTGAGCGCGGTGATGAGGAAGGTGCGCAACCGGCCCTTCTCCTGATCGGCTTCGTGCAACCAGCGCTTCTCAAGGAGTAACCGAAAGAACTCCTGGGTCAGGTCCTGCGCGTCGTGCGGCGACTGGCCGGCGCGGCGGACATAGGCATAGAGCGGTTGCCAGTAGGCGCGGCAAACCGCCTCCAGCGCCGCGTCCGATTCGGGCGACGGCGTACGCGTGGCTGCGATCACCACTGACCAGCGGGTGTGCGGGAACAGCCGGGGCGCGTCGCCAGAGGACGCCGGAGTGCTCATGTCTTCATCGTCTGCCGATGAATTACCCGAAACCAGGGCGTTGTTACAGCACAGGATGAAAGAGGTTCAGCGCGGCGAGCGCAACTTCTTGGAATGCGGGGGCAAGCACAGCGCGACCCGCTTCGGCTCGGTGTTCAGCGCCCATCGGGAATGCCTGAACGCATCACCTCCGGCTGCCGCTCCGCAGGAAGCCAAAGCGCCGTCGTCGCGGACGCTTTGCCGTCGCAGTCCAAAAGGCTCAGGGCCGAACGCGGTTTCTCCTCCCCACGCGAAAACCGCGGAGACGCGATGGACGCGGAGGAGAAGGCCTGCCGGACTACCTCAGCGGTTATCGCGTCTCAGCGGTTTGGGGCGGCCTGCCGAATGCAATTCGGCGATACGGCTGATTCAAAATCTGCGCTACGTCGTTTGCCGCCCATTTTCGGCCCATCCGTTCATTGGTCTTGGTGGCCTGCCGCGTTCGGCGCACTGCTGTTGCCGAACGTTGCCTGAGCGGTCTGGCCGGAGCGAGTTTCGATTTCCGCCTTGCGGCCGTGTGACCAGCCGCCAGCGCGCGGAATCAGTTCCAACACTCCGTGGTGGCCCGGGGGCACCAGTGGTAACACAAAATGTCCGGTGGAATCCGGTTTCACGTGGAAGCTGGAATAGATGTCAGCGATCATTCCACGGTCCGGCTCATCCATGTTGTTGAAGAGAAACGCGACCCTGTTCGTCGAGGGCTGGCTGTCGGCATCCAGCAGGAAACCCTCGATCCGCCCCCAAGGCAGCAACTGCACCACAGCACCGTCGGCCAATCCCTCAGTGCTGACATCCGCATAGCCTGCCGAATTGGCGGCGACCACACGCCGGATCGCGGCATCCAGGGGGAGTTTGAAGCGGCCCTCCGAATCGGTCTTCTGGAGCGCGCCATCTGCGCGAGTGTAACTCAGGTCCAAACCTCCCGGCACCAGCATCAGGGGATTGCCCGCGGCGATTTCTGGGAATCCCACACTTGCCCACGACGCCGGACGGCCATCGGGATTGAGCACTTGGATTTGTTGGGGCGTCGCCCGCAGCAACACCACTTCCATCCGCACCTCGCCTTCGTCCGCCGCGATCAAGCGGGAAACGTGCGGCGCGTAGCCTTCGGCCTCGAACTTGAGCACGTAGCCGGAGTTGGTCACCTCGCACACGACGGCTTCGTCATAGACATGCCGGAAAGTACCCCCCTCGAAGGCCGGATGGAATCGGTCAATGCCGCTCCAATTGGGGCCCTGCGGCTCGGGCCTGCCGGTGGCGAGCTTGAACTTCGGAATCGGCTTGCCCGTGGTCGCGTCCCGGACTGTGCCGCTCACGATCAGCGGTGGCTGGAGCGTGACGAGCACCTCCACTTCATCCCGCCGGACACGCAAGCCGCAAACGTTCATGTAACCGTCGGCCCACACCCCGAGATCAAGGTCCATGTCCGGCACGTGCGACAGTAACGCTCTGCCGTCGGCGTCTGTTTTCCTGTGCAGGGCGAACTCGGGAACGCCTTTGCGGATGAAGCCGGCACTGTCACGGGCCGCACGCACCCCCATCCCAGCACCCGCCAAGGGCTGACCATCGCGATCAACCACTTTCACCAGGAGCGATCTGCCCCGGCTCAGTACGATGCGAGCTGGCTCGGCGGCGTCCACGTCGGCCTCGGCGCCGGTGGGGGCGAAGCCTTCCGCTTCAACCGTTATCGTCGCCTTGCCGCGGGCACACCCTCTTGCCTCGAAGCAACCGTCAGCCACAGTCTGGAGTTTCTTCGAGTCGCTGGCGTACAACTGCCCAATGAGGACCTGGGCCTTGTCCACCGGGTTTCCTTCTGGGTCCACCACCACGCCGCGAATGACGCCCGCCGCGCCCAAGCGCAGGACGCATGTCCCTTCGCGCAGTTGCCGCTCCGCCTCTGCATCCTTTCCTACGCGGATCGCGGTGGACTGCGCATGCTCTGGATGACTGGCATACACGCGCAACTGGCGGACTAATTCAGGAGCGATGCGACTCGCCTGCCAGCGGCCTGCCGCATCGGTGCTGACCTCCACCCACGCCGTGTGGGTTTCTGGACGAGGAGCATCTATTGCATCGCCGCTTTTTCGAAGCATGACTTGCGCTCCACTGACTGGCCCACCGTCGGCGTCCACCACCGAGCCGCCCAGCCAGACCGGGGTGGTCAGCCGAAGGACATAATCCCGCGGAATCATTTCCCCACGGTCCGGGCGCCACGCGAGCCGTGTGTCGGCGAAACCCTCGCTCGTGACAGCCAGCTCAAGGCTCGTGGTGTTCGTAGGAAACAGGATTCGGACTGAGCCATCGCGATCCGACTGGTATTTCTTAATGCTGGATTCCGGAACGGAACACGACACGTCAACGCCGGCTGCCGGCTGGCCGCCGTCGGCGGCGACGATGCGGAGTTGGAGTTCGCCTGGGTCGAGAGGCGGTGTTGGCTCAGGTTCACTCGAGTCGCCAGCGGTTGAATCGTTGCCCACCTCTTGGGGCGCTATCGCGGATTCGCGGGTTCCGCTTTCGTTGGTTTCTTGAATCGGTGACGGCGCACTGGATTGCGCTCCTTTCCAGGGGAGTGGTACCAGCGCACACAGCAGGAGCGTTACGACGCCAGCGCCGACAGCCAGCTTGATTTTCATTGATGCCCGCAAGGCGGTCAGCAGAGCCGCGAGTCCGCCCACTCCCGCTGCCGCCACAATGGACTGGTTGATCCGTTGCGCCAGACCAGCGGGCGTGGCCCCGACGGCTTGCAGCGAGAGAGCGATGGCCAGCGCGGCAGCGGAAGAGTGCACGCCACGTTTGTGTAGGGCCGCGCGCAGGCGGTCGAGCGCCCGTTCGACCCGCATTCGCGCGGCGTTTTCCTTCAGGCCCAACAGTTCGGCGATTTCCACGAACGGCCGGCGCTCGAAGTAACGCCACAGCACCGCTTCCCGGTCGGCTGCATTCAGTTCGTGCATCGCGTCATCCAAGACCGGATGCAGCGCCGACCAATCGGGTTCGGCTGCGTCGGCACGGTGGAGTTCGTTCATGTTATGGGCGGTATGCTCGCGAACGAAACGACGCTGCGCCGCGCGGCGGGTATTGGCGGCAAGATGGCGCGTGCTGGTGTAGAGCCAGCCGCTGAGGGACGAGTGCCCGGCCAACCGGGCCGCCTTTCGGGCCAGATCGAGAAACACGGCCTGCGCGACGTCTTGGGCGGCGTGAGCGTCGCCGTTCAACTGCCGTAGTGCGGACGAATAAACCAAGCCAAGGTGCCTCTGGACCAGTTCTGCGAAGGCGGCTTCCGACCGGTCGCGCCAGTACCGCCGGAGTAGTTCGCTATCGTTCGGTGTCATCTCATTCCATAACAACCGCCCAGGGACAAATCGCACAACAATCGGCTTTGAATCAAGCTGGCGGCAGCGGACTCAAGTCTGCAAAGGCAGCCGGGTCGCTCATGTCTTCATCGTCTGCCGATGGATTACCCGAAACCGCGGCGTTGTTACAGCAAAGGATGACAGTCGTTTCCCGAGGCCCAGCGAGGGGTGGGTGGCGTTGACGCCGCGTGGACGGCCCGAGTAGCATCGCCTCGTTGTGCCGGACGGTTCAGTCACAGACGACTGCAGGCTGACGGCGACACGGACCATGCACATCGTTCTCGTCGAACCTGAAATCCCGCCCAACACGGGCAATGTAGCGCGGCTCTGTGCCGCCACGCGCACGACCTTGCACCTGATTGAACCCTTCGGCTTCAAGCTGGACGACACCCAACTCAAGCGCGCGGGCATGGATTACTGGCAGCACGTGGAGTGGCATCGGTGGGCCGGCTGGTCAGCGTTTGCACAGACCCTGCAACCGGATGCGAAGCTGTGGTTCATCGAGTCCAACGGACCGAAGCGCTACACCGAAGCCCGCTTTGGCCCGGGCGATTATCTCGTTTTCGGCCGTGAAACCGCCGGGTTGCCGCGGTCATTGTTGGAGGCGGACCCGGCGCGCTGGCTGCGGATTCCCATGTTCAACCCGCAGGCGCGTTCGCTGAACCTGTCGAACTGTGCGGCGCTGGTGTTGTTTGAGGCGTTGCGTCAACAAGGTTTCAGCGGCGAGCTCTGACCGGTTACATTCGCGTCTCAGCGTCGCGGATGAGGGCCATGGTTTTCTCCGGGCTATCCGCCTGCAGCAGGCCTTCCCGCAGTTTCAAGTCCCGCAGCAAGCGGCTGATGCGCGCGAGAATGGCGAGGTGCTGGGTCACCGATGGCGCCACGAGCAGAAAGAACAATCGCGCGGGCTTGCCATCCACGGCGCCGTACGCGATGCCCTGTGCGTGGCGGCCAAACACGATGATCGGTTGATCCACAACCCCGGCGAGCGCGTTGCGTGCGTGGGGCAGGGCGATGCCGTCGCCGATGCCGGTGCTGTGGAGGCGCTCGCGCTCGAGCAGGGCGCCGAACAACCGTTGCCGGGCCTCGGGCTGATCCACCAGTTGTGGAATCTGGGCGATGAGTTCCAGCAGGACTTCATCGCGCGTGAAGCTCGTGAGCGAGAGTTTGATGGTTGGAGCCGACAGGAGTTGGCTCAAGATAACGGTGCCTGCGCCAGATGGGCTCATGGCGGGGATGGTAGGCGGGGCGGCGGCGGCGGCGAGCAAAATGTTGCCGTTGTCAACGTCGGCCCGACCGCCTAAAGTGGCGGCGGTTGGGCGCTTGGCGCAGCGGCTAGCGCATCTCCTTTACACGGAGGTGGTCGCAGGTTCGAATCCTGCAGCGCCCACCACTTTGCCACAAGTCACGGGTTCGAGGAGGAACGACCACGGTTTGATGCAGCAAC
>CAZWJC010000334.1:0-6317 GCA_964634255.1 uncultured Verrucomicrobiota bacterium
AGGCGGTATGGTCTGAAACCGGGGGCGCGACCCCCCAAATTATCGCCCTGCTTCGGAGTTCGGGTTGAGAGCATTCGCCGTGCGTGAAGTGCCCCGACAGAGGACCGCATTGGGTGGCAGCACCAGCACAACTTGCAGCACAAATCGGAGAGAGAAGCGGAGGTAATTTGCGTAAGTTGTTGAGGGACTGGCGCACCCGTCTGGAGTTGAACCAGAAACCTTCTGATCCGTAGTCAGATGCTCTATCCAATTGAGCTACGGGTGCCGCCGAGCGTCTCAGAAGTTACGCACTTGGGGACTGCCGTGCAAGCGATTTCCCTGACAGCGATTTCCCTGACACCTCGACTGCTTGTGGCCGCATTTGAATACCGCCGAAAACGGGTCGGAATCGGTGGAAAGGCCCATTTACTCCCTCGCGGGAAACAGACACCGAACCAGACCGAATGCGTCCGCAACGAATGACTGATCTTGCCTGAAAGGCTGTAGTCTGACGGAGTAAAGCAGAGTTCTACACCACTCCAAGTAAACAGAAGACGAAAGCACAACCATGGAGAAGTTTCTGAAGAGTTGTGACATGGCTCTTTTGTGGGGGGGCGGACGGTGAATTCCCTGCCGCTGTGTGCAGTGCAGGAACCGTCCGAAGTCGCATGGTCCGCGGTCAACGAAACTCGGATGGTCTCAGCCCCCGGTGCGGGGAATCGTCCGAATTGGCTTACAATAGGGGTCACGGCACGGGCGAGGAATCGATTGACCGTTGCCAAGCGTCTTGCCGGCGATTGCCTCTCCCGGTAGTGTCTGCGGCGAACAGACTCCTCGCGCATGTCAACGCGTTCCAACGCCGACTTTCTGGCTGGAGTGATCGAGGGCTTCTACGGACGCCCTTGGTCTCAGGCCGAACGCTTTGAACTGTTCGGGTGGATGGCGGACTGGGGGTTAAACACGTACCTGTACGCGCCGAAGGATGATCTCAAGCACCGTGCCGTTTGGCGGGAACTGTACACTGAAACTGAAGCGGCGGCACTCCGCGAGCTGATTGCCAACTGCAAATCCCGGAATCTCCGGTTCGTTTACGCCCTGAGTCCGGGGCTCGACATCCGCTACAGCCGGGAGCGCGATCAGAAAGGACTTCGCAGCCGCTTCGCGCAAATGCTCGCGCTGGGTTGTGAGCACTTCGCGCTGCTGTTCGACGACATTCCGGATCAGATGCTGGCCGAGGACCGCAAGCGGTTCGGCTCGTTCGCCTCGGCGCAGTGCCACGTGGCCAATGCCTTGTTCAAGTGGGTGCGCGAGCGGTCGCCTGCCGCGCGATTTCTCTTTTGCCCCACGCCGTACTGCGGGCGCATGGCGGAGCGGAAGCTGGGCGGTGAAGGCTACATGGAAACCGTCGGTCGCGAGCTGTTGCCGGAGATTGACGTGTTCTGGACCGGGCCGGAGATCATCTCGCGCGAAATCACCGTAGCGCACGTGCGCGACCTGCAGAAGGTGCTCCGCCGTAAGCCGCTCATCTGGGACAACCTCTTTGCCAACGATTATGACGGCCGGCGCTGCTTCTGTGGGCCCTACGCAGGACGGCCATTGGAGTTGCGGCAGGAAGTGAGCGGCTTGTTGGTGAACCCCAACAATGAGTTTCCGTTGAATTTCGTTCCACTGCGGACGCTCGGGTATTTCATGAACTCGTCCGGTTGCTGGGACGCGCGTTTTGCCTACCGCTCCGCCCTGCGCGAATGGGAGCCGCGCTTCGCGACGGTGGGTGAGCCAATCGAGTTTGATGAGTTGGAGAGCTTCTGCGGCTGCTTTTACCTGCCGCACGAAGAAGGAGGGAGCGCGGAGCATCTGTTTGCGGAGTTCCGCGACTTGGTAGGCCAGCCTCCCGCTCAGTGGGGAGAACGAGCGTCGCACTTCCGCAACCACGCCGCGCGGCTGCGGAACTTTTGCGTGCGCCTGGCGGAACTTCGCGACCGTCCGTTGTTCTACGCGCTGAGCCGGCGCATTTGGGAATTGCGCGAGGAGCTGGACCTGCTGGAGCGCTACGTGGAGTTCAAGTTGCGACCGGAGAATGCGCATGCGCCGTTTGGCTCGGACTTCCACCTGCCCGCCACCTATCGCGGCGGGTTGGTGGCACGGTTGCAGCGGCTGCTGGCTCAAAATCCGGACGGCTCTTTCTCGCCGGTTCAAAGCAGCGATCCGGCCTCGACCTCGAGAGTTCCCTCGCAATGAATGAGTGTATCATTCGCCCCGCCCGGCCCACCGATCAGTCCGGCGCTTATTACGTGTGCTTGAAAACCGGCGACTTCGGCAACGACGGCGAACCGTTCTACCGCGAAGACCCGGATGCATTGGGACGCATTTTCGTCGGCCCTTACCTCGCCTATGAGCCGGAGCTGAGTCTCGTTCTGGAAGACAGGCAAGGCATCTGTGGCTATGCCTTGGGCGCGTTCGATTCGCGTGCGTTTTACGCGCGCTACGAACAAGAGTGGCGGCCGAAGTTGTGCGCACAGTTCCCTGAGCCTCAGGGCGATCCAAAACAGTGGACGCGTCCCCAGATGGTTCATTCGTGGTACCACCATCCTGACTACACCACGCCCGAGCCTTACGAGGCTTACCCGTCGCACCTGCACATTGATTTGCTGGAGCGGGCGCAAGGACGCGGTTTTGGCAGGCAAATGATGGAGCAGGTCATGGATAAGCTTCGTGAGCGTGGTTCGCCGGGGGCGCACTTGGGTGTGAGCATGCTGAACACGCGGGCACTCGGCTTCTACCAGCGGCTCGGCTTCAAGGAATTGCTCCGCGTCGGTGAGGGCAAAGATGGCTGTATCTACATGGGCAGGAGCCTGCGCGGTTGAGCCGAGGAAATAAACCGATCTATGCTGAACCTCTAGCCAGCAAAACCCCTCCAGGAGGCGATGTGAACCAGGCGACCGAGTTTCTGAACAAACGTATCGTGCCGCCGCTGACGGCGCTAAGCGAAAACACCTATCTCTCTGCGATCCGCGCGGGCATGGTATCCGTCGTGCCGCTGACGATAATCGGCGGGCTTTTCATCATCGTGTCGTTCCTGCCGGTGAGCGGCTGGGACAAGATCGTCGCGCCGTACGCGGCGCTCCTGCAGGTGCCCGTGACGGCAACGTTCGGCCTGCTGTCGGTCTTCGTGTGCTTCGCCATCGGCTACGACCTCGGGAAGCAGTTCAAGCAAGAAGCCATCGTGAGCGCCACGATGGCCACGCTGATCTTCCTGATGATCCAGCTCAAGCTGGGGGACAAGCCGGAGGATATCAGCTTCTCGATGGACAGCCTTGGTTCGAAGGGGCTTTTCACTGCCGTGATCATTGCGCTGATTTCGGTGCGTGTGCAGAAGTTTTTCACGGATAGCAACCTGATCATCAAGTTGCCCGAGAACGTCCCGGCGATTGTGTATGAGTCCTTCGCGTCGCTCATTCCGCTTTTCTTCTTGGTGATGACGTTCTGGGTGATCCGGTTCGTCATGGGGGTGGATATTGATCATCTCGTCCAGACGGCGTTCAAGCCGCTGATCTTCGCGTTGAATACGCTCCCAGGCATCTTGGTGTACGCCTTCCTGGTGACGATGCTGTGGTCGGTCGGAATCAACGGCGACAATGCCATGGATGCCATCGTCGCGCCGATCTTCCTCCAATACCTGACCGCGAACGTCGAGGCGATGACGCACGGCCAACCGTTGCCCTACGTGACGGCTTACGGCTTCTTTACGGCGTTTGTGAACGTCGGCGGCACCGGAGCGACCATCGCGCTGGCGCTGGTGATGTGGAATTCCAAAGAGCCGGGCTACCGGAAAGTGAGCCGGCTGTCGCTGCCGACGCAGGTTTTCCAGATCAACGAGCCGATCTTCTTCGGTTTCCCCATCGTGCTGAATCCGATCTTCATGATCCCCTACATCTTCAACGCGCTGATCCTGACCACGAGCACCTTCCTGCTCATGCAATGGGGCTGGATCAACAAGCCCTTCGTTAACGTGCCGTGGACCACGCCGCCGATCATCGGGCATTACCTCGTGACCGGCGGCGATTGGCGCGCAGCGGTCTGGGGTATTGTCTCAATCGGGATTGCGATGCTGGTCTATTTCCCGTTTGCGAAGGCGGCGGAACGACAACGGCTTAGGATGGGACAGGCAAGCGCCAAAGCGTGAACCACGATCCGCTGGACGGCTTCTGGGACGGGCGGTTCGTCATGGCTGCTTGTCCCCTTGCTGCTAGACCGATTGCCGGGGGGATTCGAGCTCAAACGTCTTCATGGTCGCGGAGGAAATGAACCATCGCTTGCTTCCGGCTGGTTTCGATGGACTCGACCAGCCGGTTACGCTCGCGGCGGGTCATCGGCGAGAAGGCTCCCGCGAGCGAGGCGTTGCGTTCGATCAGCTCGATCCTTGGCATCCCGACGCTGATGAGGCTGACCGGCAGCGAGAGGGCGTAGGCAATCAGTTTCTCTGGCGCAGCCGCGCCGATCAGTTGCTCCTGGCCGAACACCTTCATCGCGATTACCCCCATGTGCTTGCGCGCAGCGACGGGCAACGCGAGTCGTTCAAAACTTGCCGGTCCGGCAGGCGCAATCTTCATCGCGTCCGTCATGCTGGCCAGGCCGGCGTTCAGCGCCATTTGGGTGCAGTCGAAGTCATGCCGTTCGAGGGCGGCTTGCAGTGCGCGAGGATCGGCGTGGCTGGTGATGCCAATCGCGCGCGTGAGCTTCTGTTCCCGCGCTTCATACAACGCCTCCAGAACCCCGCCCTTTGCCTCAATAGCAGCGAGATCGTCCAGATTCTTGAGCGCGTGGATGTGCAGGACATCGAGACGGTCCGTGCGCAGGCGTTTGAGGCTGAGTTCAATCTGTCTCCGTGCCTGGTCGGCTGTGCGCGCGGCGATTTTCGTGGCGAGCGTGACCTCCTTCCGGCGAGTGACCATGACCTGCCCCACGCGCTCCTCGCTTTTGCCGTCGCCGTAAGAATGCGCAGTGTCAATGTAGGTGATGCCTAGATCAATCGCGCGGTTCAGCGCGCCGATGGCCTCGTCGTCTCCCTTATACATCAGGAACCGGCTGCCTGAGCCGAAGCCCAGTATGGGCACGCGAATACCGGTCCGACCCAAGGGGCGCGTCGGCATTCGCTTCGGTTGGCTGACGGCGAGCAGCGGATTGGCAAGCACGCTTGCTGAGACGACCCCGAGGAATTGACGGCGATTCATGGCGACGAAGAGGGTGTTGTAACCGCGAATGCCACCGCAAGCCTTTTACTCGGGTTTGGCTACTTCAGCGGGGACTGCCGGGCTTGGTTGGCCTGTGGAGTTCCAATAGCGCGAACCCCCGCGCCGCTGGTCAGGACGAAATGTGCCCGAATACCGATCGGCGCAACGACACCAAGAAGCAACAAAGCCGTTGGGGGGTGGTTGCTTCCGCCCCCACATACTCGCTTGGGCTTGCTCTTTTGATGTTACTGTCCGCCAATGACTCTCGCTAAGCGGGATTAACGCCCAAATCTAGACCGAATCGGGCAACAGGATCGGAAGACTCGGCGGCTCTGCTGGACGTCCCTGATCTGATACCCCAGAATGCGCCCACTGAATACCCGGTTACCGTTGCGTGATTGACGAAGGCGCGCACGCGTCGCGGATCATCCGTCCGGTCTGGATTCACAGATGCCTTTGGAGACTCTATGCAGAAGCCCGCACATTTGAACGCTGTTCTTGGTTTGACCTGTTGTCTGGTCGCCTTCTTGAACTCGCCTGGAGTTCTGACAGCGCAGAACACCAACTCACCTTCGAACGAGCCCGGTAAAGCCGGCGAACCCTTGAACTGGACCACCCAGCAGGATCACAGGAACATGCTGGAGCAGTTGGGCATCACGCGGCTGCGGCCAGGTCGAAACGGCAACGCCAATGCGACCAACAACCCGGCCAATTACGACCCAGCCAAGGCGAATCCGTTCCCCGATCTGCCCGAAGTCCTCACGCTCAAGAGCGGGCAGAAGGTCACCACGCCCGAGATGTGGTGGCAGCAGCGCCGCCCGGAGATCGTCGAGGATTTCGAGCGCGAAGTGATCGGGCGTGTGCCCGCAAATGTGCCCAAGGTCACGTGGACGGTGGTTTCAAACATCACCGATGGGCTGGTCGGCAACTTGCCAGCCAGCGGCAAACGACTCGTCGGCCATGTGGACAATTCAGCCTGCCCCGCGATCGCCGTTGATATCCAGATGACGGTCGTGACTCCAGTGAAGTCCCCAGGGCACGTGCCGGTCCTGATGATGTTTGGCGGCATCTTCGGCGGAGATGGCCTGCCGCGGCCAGCCGACTCGC
>CAZWJC010000335.1:0-6177 GCA_964634255.1 uncultured Verrucomicrobiota bacterium
GACCCCCGGCGCCTACGGCATCATAGATTACCCCGCAGCGTATCACGGAGGTGCCGGCGGTTTCTCTTTCGCGGACGGGCACGCCGAGTTGAAGAAGTGGCGCGACCAGCGGACGATGCCGCCCATTAAGAAAGGCGCCATTTACGACTACAACTTCAAGTCCACCCCCAACAACCCAGATGTTGCTTGGATGCAGGATCACTCGACGCGCCGCATCCCATAATCGGCACGCGACTGGATAGCAGAAATAGCGATATCGTCCACAACTGCCGCGCGAGCGAAATCACCGCTGCGCGGCGGTTTCGTCTTCAACCCCTGTCACCCAGGTCACCGCCCGCGCTACCAGGCTCTCCAACCCATTCGTCTGTTCCGGGTGCGGACTGAAGCACAGCACGCGGCCTTGGCCAAAGCGCCCACAGAAGGCCGCCGGAGAGTTTACCATGATGCCCTTGGGCGTGTTGTTCTTCGCGACCTCGGTGCGGAAGAAGGCCAACGGCTCGTAGTCGGGTACGGTGGCAACGCCCGCCGGCCCGACGATGGGGCCTTGGTAATACAAGCAATCGAAAAGTCCTTCAGGCCCGCCCAAGATGGCACGTCCCTTTTCCGTCAGCTCCAGCTTCACCATGTCCGTTCCCCGTTGCCACAATGGAGAGAGTGTCTTCGCATCCGCCACGCCCAAGCTCCAATCGAAACCACTACACGCGAGATAGGCCCCGGCGCAGATGCCAATGTAGCCCCCGCCCTGCGCGACGAAGCGCGTCACCTCAGCGCGGCCTTCATCCCCCAACGCCTTGCCTTGTCCGCTGCCGCTGCCACCGGTGAACATCACCGCGTCAAACGGCTTCAGCGCGCCCGCGCGAATATCCTCAGGGCAGACACGACGGCAGATGACATTGGTCCGCCCCTCAAGCTGCGCCAACACGGTGGTCACGCCCTTGCCGCCTGTGCCGACGCCATCATACACCGCCACGCGGATCGTGCCGAGCGGCGGCGACGCGGGTAGCAGGCATTCGGGTGTGACTCCTGGACCTAGCATGTTGAGCTCGTGGAGCAGCGTGAAGACCGCGATCCGATGTTGGCGGGCTCGTAGTGAAAGCGGCTGCCCCTTGCTGGTGGTTTCCACAATCATGGAGCGGATGCCGAGTTCGGCCGCGGCGGCGCGCGCGAGGCTGCCGCGGATCGGTTGCTTCAACAACAAGAACTGCCGGTCGGTGTTGGTGATCCCAGCGTTCAGGGCTTTGACCATGCGCTCACCGATCTGGCGCGCTTCCGGCGACGTGCAGGGGATCACACTGCTGCCCACGCTGTTGGTAGTTTGGGCGCGAAAATCGGCGCCTTCGTGGAGATCCAGCAGCCAGTGTGGCTTCTCATGCTGCACGAGCCACCACAGTGATTGCGCCAGGAGTGCCGCCGGGTTGGTCGTCCCAACGGTAGGTGGAAAAGCGGGGTTGAGGTCGAACCGATTGGTGCTGTCTTTGGGCTTGAGCGCGCGTGTGGCGGCGTCTAACGCCAAGGGGTTGGCACGTGGAACGATCACGATTCTCCCGCGCTGAGCCGGCCAGTGGCGAATCTCTTCCGCGGCGCAGGGCCCAGCCGGTTCGTTCCCATGCAGGCCACCGACGACGAGGACGGTTGGGCCGGCGTTGGAGGACGCGCTCACGAAGTATGGAGTGGCCGCGGGCGACCCTTCGTTGAGCCAGCCAGCCGGTGTTGAAGCTGCGCCGGCCGCGCACACAATGCAGAGCAGACTCAAGCACTGCCAGAGAGACTTTGGCGTGGGCAAGAAGAGGCGACTCATGCTTGCGATCGCTGGCAAGTGACGCGGCGTTCGGCAGCGACATCACTCCGCTCGAATGCGGAAATAGCCGGAGGGATTGCGACTAAGCGGACAGACAACGCGATATTCACCGCCGCCTAAGGCCACAGGGCTGACGCCATCGACGACTTGAAAGGGGCCGCTCGAAGTATCCGCCCGTACCAGCGTGAACGTCTGCCACGGACCGTGATGTCGGAACAGGATTTCCACGCCCTCGCGGTCCTGGGTCAGGTAAACGGAGTAGAGCTCGATGAGCGGTGTTGGCTGGGCGAGTAACGTCCCCAAGCTTTGGCCTGCCAGTCCAGCCGTATAAAGACTAGCGACTTCCTCGGCTGTCAGTGCGCGTTTCCAGAGGGCGACATCGTCCACCATGCCGGTGAAGTAGTTTGCCCCGGTTGGGCCTTCGCGGCCCATGGCTGCCGCTTGGCCGGTCTTGACGTTGCCCGTCAGGCCGGTGGGAGTGGAGCTGTCGCTTCCGGTGTGTGTGTCGTAAGGCTGTCCGTTGAGGTAAATGGTCGCCCGGCCGGCCGTCGGCAGATCGGAGCCCAAGTAAGTCGCTGCGATGTGCAGCCACTGGTTGGTTTGAAGATACGCCTCAGGAATACCCGGTCGCGCCGCGTGGCCGTTCACATCGGTGACTTTGAAGCGGAGCTCTTTGTTTGATCTGTCCATGTAGAGCACATAGCAATCAGTCGTCGAATCGTAGATCGGTCCGTAGCCCGTGGCGAGTTGCGAAGGCAGGGACGGAAGCGAAATCCACGCCGAGTAGCTCAACGCGTTGGTATTGATGTCCAGGCCGCCCGAGGCCGGCATGGTCACGTAAGCATTGGAGCCCTCCAGCTTCAGGCAGCCGCCCAGTTTGCCGATGCTGCTGTCGAACCAATGCGAGGCGCCATCGTTGCGCACCAGCGTCCCGGCGTTCGTCCCGCGGCTGTCGGCGACGGCGGTGGCAAAGGCGTTGGTCAGGCCGTCATCGAATTTCCAGTAAGCCACCAACCGATCGCTTAGATGGCTGGGCGCGTTCGTGACCACCACTTGCTGGCCTTTGACGCTGGCGGGGTCGTTGGAGATGATCCCGTCCACACCCCACGCGATGAACTTCTGGATTTCCGTCGGGCTGTCCACCGTCCACACGAAGAGCTTCAGTCCCCAGCTATGGACGAGGGCGACTTCGTTCGACGTGATGTTGGGGTAATTCCACGCGACGGTTTGCGCTCCGGCGTTCGTGATGCTGGTCAGGCTGGCGGTGGTCAACGTTCCGCTACCCAAGCCGCACAAGGGGATGCTGGGCTCGAGGGCATGCACGTTAGCCAGAAAGGTCCAGTCGAACGACTGAACCACGACGTTCGTCAGCGCATTCAGCCGGCGGAGTTCGGCAACATACTGGTCGGCCGAGCCGGCCTTATGCTCAATCAACGGCGTGGCAAACCGCAAGGTGTTCGTGACCATCTCCGCTAGCGTAGGGATGCGCTCGCCCACGAACGCCGAGGAAAACCACGAACCTGCATCGAGCGACTCCAATTGCGCGAAAGTGAGGGCGGAGATATTACCTGTGCCGTCGGTGGTGCGGTCCACCGAGGCGTCGTGCATGATGACGATCACCCCGTCGCTGGAAATGCGGGTGTCGGTTTCCACGAGATCGGCCTTCCCTTCGGCCGCCAGAAAGGCGGACCGGGTGTTTTCCGGGGTATACATGGAGTTGCCCCGATGCGCGATGCTGAGCACCGGCGACCCAACGGCCTCTACCAAGAGTCCCAATCCAAACCCCGCGCAAGCCCACACCAGACAACCGGATTTCATCATGGCGGAGACTTAACGCACTAACCAGGTAGGAGTCAAATTGAATTGCTTGGGGAGCTACAGTAGCAATTTCAGGACTTCCATTGCCCTGCCTAAAGAAACGAATACAGGATAGGGAACGATGCAATTTGGCGGGCGGACGGAGGCTAGGCTATTTGAGGGCCGAGGTGCGCTGCTGCAACCACTCGACGTCAGCGATGCTGTCCCCTGCCGGGACGTTCAAGGTCATCGTTCCCGTGTAGGTTACCGGAGCTCGGATCTTTGACCCTTTCCACCGATGGATTTCGGAATGACCGTCGGCGAAGGCAATGCCGCAGGCGCCCGCGTGTGAACTTGCCGGGAAGTCCACGATTCGCGCCGACGCTCCCGTCAGCCCACACTCAAACCCGAGCTGCGCGTCGTTGATGCTGTCCGGGTGCTCGTCCATCATCACCCAGAGGTTAGCGGGCGTGGGCTGCGTGATGGCCGAGAACTTGGCGTAGGTACGCCATGTCGTTTGGCTCCAATCTATGTTGCCGGGCAGCCATGGTCCGGTGACAGGCGAACCGTCCAGCTTTGTGCCGACCGCCTGACTCATCGAAACACTGCGGACACGAGCCCCAAGGCCGACCACCGAGCTGCGATCAGCGGGGCATTTGTAGATGCCCGCGGATCGGGTGTAGGGACCGAGCTTGGCGAAACGTTCCTCCACAAGGAACTGCAGGTTTGTATTGTCGTCATTTGCTGGGCGGAAATCCATCCAACCTGCCACCCAACCCGTTTCTCCTGGCTCGTTGGGTACGAAATTCTCGCGGTTGTCATCCGCGTAAACCCTCCAGGCAAGCATCAGCTGTCGGGTGTTGTTCATACACGCGATGGCGTGAGCCCGCGTTTTTGCATTACCCAGCGTCGGTAACAACATACCTGCCAGCACGGCAATGATGGCGATAACGACAAGTAGCTCAATCAAGGTGAACGCTGGATTTCTATGACTCGCCTGAGTCTTCTCAAGTCGGACCACTGGCCGGTCGTTAAGCATTGTCATGGATGTCATCCTCTGCAAGGAATGCTGAGCTTGCGTAGGCCGGATGTCAAACATGTTTGGCCGTCATAGAACGGAGACGCCGGCAAGCGGTTCGACTCTGATGCAGAGTGACGCTAACCTGACCCCGTTCATTTCATGAGCCACTCGACCTGCTGCAATACCGAAGCTCTGCCACCTGGCCCGACGAGGGTGATCGAGCTGGCCGTGGCCGGTTTGAACTGCAACAACTGCGCCCGCAAGGTCACGAACGCACTGCAGGGCGTGGCTGGCGTTCACAGTGTCTCCGTCAACGTCGAAGCTCGCCGCGCGTCGGTGCGCTGGCAACCGGGGGGGCCACAGGATGTGAACGTATTGCTGGCTGCGCTTCAAGCGGCGGGCTATGAGGCGCACCCCGTGATTGCGGCCAAACCGGATGGCGAAACAAAGCGCCAACGGGACTGGCACCTGAATCTCTGGCTCGGGGTTGCGGTCACCGTGCCGTTGATGCTCGGCGAGTGGATTTTCGGAGTGGGCATGGAGCGGTGGTTTCAATGGCTCTCCTTTGCGCTCGGCAGCGTGGTACAGGTTTTCGCCGGAGCGCAGTTTTACCGAGGCGCCTGGCGACAACTAAAGGTCGGCAGTTCCAGCATGGACACGCTCGTCGCGCTGGGCTCGACAACCGCCTTCGGCTACAGCGTGTGGGCCTTGTTCAGCGGGTATGGCGGCCACGTTTACTTCATGGAGGCCGCCGCGATCATCACGCTCATCAGCGTGGGCCATTGGCTTGAGGCTCGCGTCAGCAGTCGGGCATCGAGCGCGCTTCAATCGCTGCTGCAACTCGCCCCTGAAACCGCGCGCAGACTGCGTGGCGACAACGACGAGGGCGACGTCCCTGTTTCCGAACTGAAGCCCGGCGACCGCATCGCCCTGCGTCCGGGCGACCGTGTGCCGGTGGATGGCGTCGTCGAGAGCGGCGAATCGGCGGTGGACGAGGCCATGCTTACTGGTGAATCCGCTCCGGTGGACAAGAAATCTGGTAGCGAGCTTTACGCCGGCACGGTGAACGCGAACGGTCGCCTGATCATGCGTGTGACCGCCACCGGCGAGGCTACCGCACTCGCCCATATCATCGCCGCTGTGCAACGCGCCCAAACCAGCCGGGCGAATATCCAACGGCTCGGGGATCGCGTGAGCAACGTGTTCGTGCCCGCAGTCGTGCTCGTCGCGCTCACCGCGGGACTTTGGTGGGGACTCGCGCCCGATTCCGCGACACGGGCGCACGATTGGCTCGGACAATTTCTCTGGCCAGTTCACACGCCGACCGGTGCCGCGGCAGCGTTCTTCATCGCGGCAGCGGTGCTGATCATTGCCTGTCCATGCGCGATGGGTTTGGCCACCCCCGCGGCCATCATGGCCAGCGCCAACGCGGCGGCGGCGCGGGGCATTCTGATTCGCGACGGTGTGGCGCTGGAAAAGGCGGGTAAGGTCACGGCTATCGTGCTCGATAAGACAGGCACTTTGACGAGCGGCAAGCTCGCCGTCGCCGGCCCTTGGACTC
>CAZWJC010000336.1:0-6163 GCA_964634255.1 uncultured Verrucomicrobiota bacterium
GTGCTGTTGAGCGGCAATTACGTCCAGGGCCCGGTGCTGAAGCGCTTCGAGAGCGAGTTCGCTGCCTACTCCGGCACGAAATTCGCCGTGGGCCTCGGCAACGGCACTGACGCCATCTGGCTCGCGCTCATGGCGCTGGGCATCGGCCCGGGCGACGAAGTCATCACCCACCCGAACACCTTCTTTGCCACCGCGGAAGCGATCTGGATCGCCGGTGCGACCGCGGTCTTCGTAGATTGCGACCCGGTCACCAAGTGCATTGACCCGACCAAGATCGAAGCCGCAATCACGCCCAAGACCAAGGCGATCATTCCGGTTCACCTCTATGGCCAATGCGCCGACATGCCCGCGATCAAGAAGATCGCTGACAAGCACGGGCTGAAGTTGATCGAAGACAACGCGCAGTCCATCGGCGCCGCGGGCAAGGGCTTCAAGATTGGCGAACTCAGCAACGCGGCCACGACCAGCTTCATCATCCAGAAGAACCTCGGCACGTTTGGCGACGGTGGCGCGCTCGTCACGAATGATGCGGCCATTGACGCGGCGGTGCGCCGGCTGCGCAACCACGGCTCGACCGCCCGTAACGTCCACAGCTACGGTTTCAATAGCCGTCTGGACGATCTGCACGCGGGCGTGATCAGCGCCAAGCTCAAGCACATTGACGAGTACAACGACCTGCGCCGCAAGTGGTCCGCCCGCTACACCGCCGGCCTGAAAGACTGCAAAGGTTTCACCCTGCCGACCGAACTGCCGGGCTACCGCCACGTGTTCCACCTCTACGTCATCGAGACGAAGAAGGCCGAGAACCGCGACAAGCTGGTGGATTTCCTGGTCAAGGAAGGCGTGGATGCGAAGACGCATTACAGCATCGCGATTCACAAGCAAGCCGGCTACCCGTGGGGCAAGGGCGCCCGGATCGTGGGCAGCGTGGAGAATGCGGAGAAGAATGCCGCCACCTGCGTCAGCCTGCCGATGTTCCCCGAACTGCGCGAAGACGAAGTGGATTACGTCATCGCGAAGGTGAAGGAATGGGACAAGGCGAACGGTGGCAGTTGCTGCTGCTCCTGCTAGACAATTCAGTCCTCAACAGAGACAAGGGCGTCCCGGTGCAATGCCGGACGCCCTTCTTCTTTTGCCGGCACGCGGAACCGGAACGGAGGCGCTGGTCCCAAACAATGCACTTCACAAATTCCTCATTGCGCAGATAATCGCCCCATGACTCCCGGGATCAAGGTCGTGCTTGTAGATGATCACCGCATCTTGCGAGACGGGTTGCGGTTGGTGCTGGAGCGAGAGCCAGGTTTCAAGATCGTTGGCGAGGCGGGCAACGTCTGTGGCGCACTGGAGTGTGTCCGCCAGGCGGCGCCGGACCTGGTCGTTCTGGATGTGCAGTTGCCGGACGGGAACGGTCTGGACGTCGCGCGGCAGATCCTAAGCGTCGAGCCGCGCCCCAAGATTCTGATGCTCTCGGCTGACCCGAACCCGGACTACATCAACGAAGCGCTGCGGATGGGGGTTTCGGGCTACCTATTGAAGGAGGAAGCCTCCCACGAACTCCTTCGCGCCGTTCAGGCGGTCATGAGCGGGAAGGTTTACCTATGCCCCTCTTCAGCCACGGTACTGGCCACAGGACTACAGGCAGACGCTCCGACGACGGTAAAGACACCCGCGCGACCCGAGTTCTCGCCGCGGGAGATCGAGGTGCTTAAACTGGTCGTGGAGGGGATGCGCAACAAGGAGATTGCCGAGCGCCTCGGCATCGGCATCAAATCGGTCGAATCGTACCGCGCCCGGTTGATGACGAAAACCGGCTGCGACAGTCCGGCAGAATTGGTGCGCTTCGCCATTCGAGAAGGCTTCGCCCGTCTGTAAGCGGTGAGGCCTTCTGGCCACGCGCAGGTCGTTGCTGCTCCGGGCCCGGTTCCGATGGTGAATGGGACGAGACGCCATCACGTGTCCTCGCCTCGAAAGACGATCCGGGTTTTCCTGTCATGTTCCCATCGCAAGCGAATGGAAACCTGACGCGTTCGCCAGCGCGTTTTCACATCCTCAGCTTCCCTTGACGACTGCCGATAAAGACTCGTACTGAGACTGCACCTTGCGGCAATCGAATCGCACTGGTACCCGCTGAGCGCGTGACGTGCTTGTCACCCATCGCCGGGCTGCTGGTCGAGAATGCGTGCGTCAGCATTCCGCGTTGTGAATAGAAGAAGACAGCCAAACCGAATTATGAAGAACTGGACCATTGGAAAACGCATCACCGCCGGCTTCGGCAGTGTCATTCTTGTCATCCTTCTCCTCGGCACGTTCGCGTATGCCCGGCTAACGGCCATCCGCGCCCACTCCACGCGCATCGCGCAGGAGACCTCGCCGGCGATTGAGGCCTGTGCGTTCGTCGGGAAATCCGTGGAGGAAAACCTGCGATTGACCTTCACGCACATCGGCAGCAGCGACGCAAAGGACATGGAGCTAATCGAGGCCGACATGAAGAAGCGCAGCGAGGAGATCAGCAAGAAGTACGAGGTGCTGGACGCCTTCGCGACCTCGGAGCAGGGGAAGACCTTGCTGCAGCAGGTCAAAGCCAAACGCGGTGACTACACCAAGGTGCGGGGCGAAGTTCTGGCGCTGAGCCGCAAGGCCGCGGACAAGTCGGAAACTTACCGCATGGCCCGCAACCAATTGGCGCCCACCGCGGCCAGCTACATTGCCGAGCTGGACCAACTCGTGAATTACTGCAAGGCGGAGTCTGCGGCGGCCAACCAGGCCATCGAGTCCGCCGTGCGGAGTTCGGTGCTGGGGATCGCGGTGGCGTTGGGCGCGGCTCTGGTCCTTGGGGCAGGGCTTGCCTTCACGATCGTTCGCAGCACCAGCCGGTTGTTGCACCAGACCGCCGAGAAGCTGAACCAAGGCGCATCCCAGGTTGCGTCTGCCGCCGGTCAGGTATCGGCCTCCAGTCAGTCGCTGGCCGAAGGATCGAGCGAGCAGGCTGCCTCGTTGGAAGAAACCAGTTCCTCTTTGGAGGAGATGTCTTCCATGACCCAGCGCAACGCCGAGAATGCCCAGAAGGCGAACGATCTGGCCAAAGAGGCCCGGGCCGCTGCCGAACGCGGCGCCGGAGACATGCAGGCGATGAGTCGCGCGATGGACACCATCAAGGCCAGCAGCGATGACATCGCCAAGATCATCAAGACGATCGACGAGATTGCCTTCCAGACGAACATCCTGGCCCTGAACGCCGCGGTGGAAGCGGCGCGGGCCGGCGAAGCGGGCATGGGCTTCGCGGTGGTGGCGGATGAAGTGCGCAGTCTGGCTCAGCGCAGCGCACATGCCGCCAAGGAAACCTCGGCCAAGATTGAAGGGGCCATCAGCAACACCGCTCAAGGCGTGGAAATAAACGCCAAGGTGGCCACGGCCTTGAATGACATTGTGGCCAAGGCCCGGCAGGTGGACGAATTGGCGGCCGAGGTCGCGGGAGCCTCTCGCGAACAGACGCAGGGGATTACTCAGATCAACTCTGCCGTGGGGCAGATGGACAAAGTGACGCAAAGCAACGCGGCTAGCGCCGAGGAGAGTGCGGCCGCGGCCGAGGAACTCAACGCGCAGGCCGAATCCATGAAGGATGCCGTGAACGACCTGTTGCGGTTGGTGGGCGGGCAAAGCCGTCCCAGCCAAACCGGAAATGGTGAAATGGTGATGCGGCAAGACGGTCTGAAGCGAAGCTTCGCCAAACCAGGCAAGCCTACCAAGGCGCCGACCAACGGTAGTGGGCCTCACCGCAGCGGCAAGCCGACGCTCGCCCCGCAACCGTTGGCGGTTGGGCCAAGCCCGCGCGCTGAAATCCCATTGGAGGACAACTTCGAGCGCTTCTAAGCATTCTGCCGCTCCCGGAGGTTGGCGTGCTTCGGCTGCAGCTTGAGGTTTGATCTGGAGTAGTTCTGCGTACGGTGAGTTGTCTCGAATGCTGCCGAGGGGATGGTCTCAGCTTGCATCGGTCCGGCTTTTGCGGAAAATTCGTCCCGCATAAGCCTTGACCACCTTGAACAACAGCGCGACGCCTGACCCGCCTTCCGACCCTGCCCCTCCTGCGCCCCAGGCGATTGCGGCCACCCAGAGCCGCCATGGCCGGGTGCTGCTGGCGGTCTTCGTGGGCTTGGCCGCAGCGATCGCATTGGCTGGAGCCGACTACCTGCACAAGCAGCACGAAGAAGCCCGACGGATGGCGGAGGAGCAGGTGAGCGCGGTGGCGGATTTGAAAGTCGGGCAGCTTGAGCAGTGGTACGGGGAGAATCTCGCCATTGCCGGGTACATTCAGAAATCGGGGCTGGCGGCGGACGCAGCTCGCGAGTTCCTGACGGGAACGACCAATTCGTTTGCCGCCCAGCGCGTAAGCCGGTGGCTTCAGTCGCTGCTCAACCACTACCGGTTCGAGCGGTTGGTGTTGTTGGATGTGAACGGGCAGGCGCGATTGGGCGTGCCCGATGCGGAGACTTGGGCCGGCCCTGTGGCTCAAAGCAAAGCTGCACAAGCCGTTCAGACCCGCGAGGTCGTGGTTTCGGACCTGCACCGCAGCCCGGTGAGTGGACGGAACAACATTGATCTGCTGGTCCCCTTGCTGATGACTGACGGCGAACCAGTGGCCGTGCTGATGGTCGAGATGCTGCCCGGTCGTTTCCTGGAGCCGTTCATCCGGTCTTGGCCCACGCCCAGTCAGACTGCGGAGACGTTGCTGGTTCGTCGAGAGGGTGACGAGGTGGTTTATCTGACCGAACTTCGCCACCGCACCAACACCGCACTGAACTTGCGGCTTCCCTTGGAAGGTAACGATACGCCAGCCGCCCGAGCCCTCCGAGGACAAACGGGTATTGTGCGTGCGGTCGATTACCGCGGCGTTCCCGTTCTCGCCGCGAGCCGACGTGTCCCCAACACGCCGTGGGTCATGGTCGCCAAAATTGATCAAGCCGAGATTGACGGGCCCGAGCGCAAGCAAGCCTGGACGGTGGGCTTGGTGGTTGGAACGCTGATTTTGGCGGCTGGATTGGCCATGGCCCTGACGTGGCGACATCTGCACACGGCCCAACTGCAACACGACCTGAATCTCGAACGGAGGAGCCAGGAACTCTCGCAGCGGCTCGCCACCGTGATGCGCCAGGCCAACGACATCATCCTGCTCGCCGATGGCGACTGGCGCATCCTTGAGGGCAACGAAAGGGCGGTTGAGCAATACGGCCACAGCTTGGCGGAACTCAAGGAACTGAAAGGCACAGAGCTTTGCGCGCCGGAGGCGCAGGCGGCTTTTGCCGAACTGCAGGAACAACTGCAAACGCAGGAGCAAGCGTTGGCTGAATTGGTGCACCGCAGCAAAGGCGGAGAAGAGTTCCCGGTGGAGATCAGCGCCCGACGCGTTGAGGTCGATGGCCAGCACCGCATCCTGGCGATCATCCGAGACGTCACTGAACGCCGGCAGGCTGAAGAGGCGTTGCGCGCCAGCGAGGAGCGTTATCGCACGCTCGTGAATAGCACGAAGGACATTCTCTACTCGGTGTCGGCCGACGGCAAGGTGGCCTTCATCAGCACGCAAGTGCGGGCCTACGGATACTCGGACATGGAGATCGTGGGCCGGGAGTTTCTGGACTTCATCTATCCCGAGGACCGGCCCATGGTGCAGCGGATCTTCCAACAGGCAACGTCCACGGGCCAGGAAGCCGGAAGCACGTTTCGCTTCCTTGCCAAGAGCGGGCGCATCCACTGGTTTGAAGAGACTGGCCGGGCAGTTCGCGATCAGACCGGCGACGTCATCGCCATCTCGGGCATTCTACGTGATGTCACAGAACGCCAACACGCGGAGGCGGCGCGGCGGGCCAGCGAGGAACGTCTCGCCCTCGCGCTGGAAACAACCGGCGCCGGCGTATGGGAATTGAATCCGCGGACTGGCGAAGTGACCCTTGACCCCCGCACGATACAGTGCATGAAACTCGGCATGTCTGAGCTCCCAGCCACCGCGCAGCAATGGCGTGCCTTGCATCATCCAGACGACCAAGCACGCATACGCGCCGCGTTGGAGGGGCTCTTGCGTGGCGAACAGAAGATGCTGCATTACCAGTTCCGCCAGCGTCGTAAGGACGGGAGTTGGGCGTGGCTGGAAACCCGAGGCAGCGTGGTCGAG
>CAZWJC010000337.1:0-6131 GCA_964634255.1 uncultured Verrucomicrobiota bacterium
CTATGTCCGAATTCCTAATTTGTGTGGTCCTTCCTCGATCTTCGCCGCGGTCGGGGCACGCGGGGGCGGCCCGCCTTCCCCGGGCGGACGCCAGTCCGCCGCTACGGGGAGTTCCCATTCATCGAACCACACCTTCAGGTGCTTGCGCACGGCCTCCGGCAACCGCTCCGCCAGCAGGCGCACCACTGCCTTGTCCTTGCTGCTGTGGCTCAGGAAGACGTCATGGGTGAAAGCCCCGTCGCTCATGCTTTGGTTTTAAGACAGGATTCACAGGATGGACAGGATAAAACGCAAAGGTCCCAGCTCTGGTCCTCTGCAATCCTGCCAATCCTGTTCATCCTGTCGGCGCTCCGTTACCGCCGTTCGCTGGCTTGCCGTTCCGCAATTCTCCTGAAACAAAACCGCCGCCGCCGGGTATTCCCTACATCAGGAACATCCGGTTCCGGTAAAGACAACAACTAGAAATCACTATGAAGATCTCGTTTGGCCGTTCGTTCGTGTTCGCGCTCGTGTTCTCGAGTTTCGCCGTCAAGGTTTGCGCCGAGTCGCCCGGCGCGGTGGATTTCGGCAAGTTCACGCCGCCTGGGAAGGGGAGTGAGTTTGTCGAGGTCAACATCCGCAGCAATCTGCTCAACTTTGCCGCCCTGCTGGTGGAAAAGGAAGAGCCCGAGGCCGCGAAGCTCCTGCGCAGCGTGCAACTCGTCCGGGTCAACGTCCTCGGATTGACGGATGAGAATCGCGACGACCTGCAGAAACGCGTTCAGGGTATCCGTCAGGACCTTGAAGGACGCGGCTGGGAGCGCAACGTGAACGTGGTGGGTAAGAATGGCGAGGACGTCGGGGTTTACACGCAGACGCAGGGCGGCACGGCGTTGGCGGGCGTCGCCGTCACGGTGATTGATCCCAAGAACGTGGTGCTCGTCAATGTGGTGGGCGACATCCGGCCCGAACAGATCGCGGCTTTGGGCGAAAAGCTGGACATCCAACCGCTCAAGGAAATCGGGGAAGCGGTCAAGAAGTAGTGGGGGACGCCTGCTGGGCGGGGGTGGCCAGCGCCGCCCCGCCCGGTTCGCTCAATGAACCACCCTGACAACGCATGAACACTCCCGCCGTCCCACCGTTGATCCGTCCGCGCGCGAAACGCACCTGGCTTTGGGTCGGACTGGCTCTGTTGCTGATCCCGCTCGTCGGCCTTGGGATTCTGGTCTTGGGGGTGGCGAGTTGCTTCCACCTCAGTTCCGACACGCGCGCGTTGCGCGGCGAATTGGTGCGGGCGAGCGGCGCGGAGTGGCGGCAGCAGATTGGGTTGAGCGTTGGCAGTCTGCCATTGGGGCTGGTCCGCGCCGGGCTGTCCTTTGTCCCGCTTGAGCCCGAGGCGCGAGCGGCGTTGCGCACGGTGCGGGGCGCGGAAGTTGGCATTTACGAATTGGCCTCCGAATCAGCGCGCCTGGATCGCTCCGCCATGCTTACGGCAGCCGATGGCGTGATGCGGAAACGGGGGTGGGAACGGGCGGTCGGTGTGCTCGACGGCGGGCAGATGGTCGGTGTGTATTTGCCTGCGGACTTGAGCACGGCGCGCCGCGTGAAGGCGTGCGTGGTCGTGTTGGACGAACGCCAGTTGGTCGTGGTGTCCGCCCACGCCAATCTTGAGCCGTTATTGGAGTGCCTGCGGAATCAACACGACTGGCGGGCCGAGGTGCGGTCGCTGGCGCGTCGGTGAAAGGGAACGTCGGTCAAGATCCGCTTGGCGCTAGGAGCACGCCAACCAACGCCGCTTGCATAAAGGACGGTAACCAGGGCGGCATTTCGCTCGCCCTGGGTTGGCTTCCCTCTGGCCCTTTGGGCTGGAAATTCAGGTGGTCGTATATGAACTTCGTCCACTTCAATCCCGCTCCTGTATGTTGGCCTTGAAGCCCTTCACGCCTTCAGTTTCTTTGCGACCGTCGCCACGTGACGCCCTTGGAAACGGGCCTGGGCCAGTTCCTTGGCGCTGGGCTGCCGGGAGCCGTCGGCGCCGGCAATGGTCGCCGCGCCCCACGGTGAGCCGCCTTTGACTTCGCTGATGTCGGCGAGTTCGGGGCAGGCATAGGGCAGGCCCACATACACCATTCCGTGGTGCATCAACGTGGTGACGAAGCTAATGATGGTGCTCTCGTTGCCGCCGCCCGTGCCGGTGCTGGTGAAGACGCTGCCCACCTTGCCGACCAGCGCGCCCTTGACCCAAAGCCCACCCGTTTGGTCGAGGAAGTTGCGCATCTGCGCCGCCATGTTGCCAAAGCGCGTCGGCGTGCCGAAGAGGATCGCATCGTAGTCGCCGAGTTCCTTCGGTGAGGCCACCGGCGCAGATTGATCGAGCTTCGCGCCGTATTGTTTGGCCACGTCCGGAGGCATGGTTTCCGGAACCCGCTTCAACGTCACCTCGACGCCTTCCACGGAGCGGGCGCCTTCCGCGACCGCGTTTGCCAGCGTTTCAACGTGGCCATACATGGAGTAATAGAGAACGAGGATCTTGGTCATAATGTGTTCCGTCTTTGGTTCTAGTTTAGTTGAGATCGAAGAGGAGTGCCTCGGTAGGGCGCGTGGCCACCAGAGTCAGCCTGCCCGGTTGTTCGGTGCTGACACCATCGCCGGTGGTCAACGCAACGTCGTTGAGCGTCAACGCGCCTTCGGCAATTTGCAGCCACGCGCCGCGGCCGGATTTGAGGTCGTGCGTGACCGTTTCTCCAGGCCGGAGGCGGATGCGGTAGATGTCCGCGTCCTGATGAATCGTCGCTGAGCCATCACGGCCATCGGGTGAGATGACCAGGACCTTCGGCGCGTCGGCATCTTCGGCTTTCGGATGCCACTCGGTGTAGCTCGGCGTCAGGCCACGCTGGCGGGGCAGAATCCAGATTTGCAGAAAATGCACCGACGCAGTGCGTGAGGGGTTAAACTCGCTGTGCGTCACCCCGCGACCGGCGCTCATAAGTTGGATCTGGCCCGGCTTCAGTTGCCGTCCGTTGCCCAGGCTGTCCTTGTGTTCCAGTGTGCCCTCCAGCACGTAGCTGAAGATCTCCATATCGCGATGGGGGTGGGTGCCGAAGCCTTGGCCGGGCGCAACGCGGTCGTCATTGATGACCCGCAGACTCCGAAAGCCCATGTGCGCGGGGTCGTAGTAGTCGGCGAAGGAAAATGTGTGGGTGGACTTCAGCCAGCCGTGGTCGGCCTGGCCGCGCTCCTCGGCCCGGCGGATCATCAGTTCGGTCGCTTGCGTTTTCATGCGGGCAAGATCGGTGCTCTCCGCGGGGCCGGCCAATGCCGAGTTCTTTGCCTGAGCCTGCCTTTGGGTTATGGTTCGCGGCGTGGAACTCCGTCAACTCCGTTACTTCGTGGCCGTGGCCGAGACCGGCAACATCAGCCGCGCCGCGAAGAAGATCTTTCTGACGCAGCCTGCGTTGAGCCGCCAGATCAAGGCGCTGGAGGAGGAAATCGGGCAATGCCTCCTCGAACGCGAGGCACACTCCATCCGGTTGACACGCGCCGGCGAGGCCCTGCTACGGGAAGCGCGTGAACTGCTCGACCATGCCCATCAAGTGCTGGAGAAAGTCCGGGCTGCCGGAACGGGCGTGCGGTTGCGGGTCGGTTACGCGCCGTCCCTTGCCAGCGGCATGCTGTCGGTGGCGGTGGAACGTTTCAGCCAGGCGCATCCCGGCGCGCGCATTGAGTTGTTCGATCTTTCCACGGCGGAGATCCTGGCCGGACTGGAAAGCAATCGGCTGGATGTGGCGCTGACGGTGGTGCGGGAGGGCGAAGCGCGTGACTTGACGTGGACTCCGCTGGTTCGCGCTTCCTGGAAACTGGCCGTGAATCGCAAGCACTCCCTGGCGCGCCGTCCGCAGGTGACGCCTGCCGAAGTGGCCCGCGAGCCTCTGCTGGTTTACTGTCAGCGCGATTATCCGGAGTACTGGGAAACCGTCACTGGCTGGCTGCGCGGGCACCGGCAGCGACCGAAGATCGCGGGCGAATACGATGGCGCCGAAAGTCTGATAGCCGCCGTGGAATCCGGCTTGGGAGTTGCCGTCGTCACGACCCGCACGGCGCACCTGTTTCCCAGCCGCGTTCGCCTGAAGAGCTTGTCTGCGCCGCCCAAACCACTCTGCATCGCGGCTGGGCATCTCAAGAACCGGTCAGGCGACAAGCCCCTCGCGGTGTTTGTCGAGGAGCTGCGCCGCGCGGCTCAAGTCTTCGAGTAAACCTGCGTGCTTTTGCCGACGGTGCTTGGGGCAGTTCTCCTGTCCGGCTGGGTCGGCTGTTGTATGCAGCAGCGCGGACACATGCGGCAAGCGGGCTAGGTGCGAAACGCGTGACTTCAGCTCGCCAACGAAAGGTCGCTGAAGATTCGTGTGCGGCGGCGGCTGCGGAGGACTCTTGCCAGCGGGGTCCGTCCCTCCGGTCGCAACGATTCCCGCAGGGCGCCCTCCTTGCCTGCGCCGGAGATCAACACCCAGACCTCTCGTGCGGTGGCAAGAGAGCCATAGCCCAATGTTACGCGGTTCGGCGGCGGCTTGGTTGTGGTCACCGCACGATACACGGCCGGGCTCGCAGCAACCGCCGACGGTTCGCCCGGAAACAGCGACGCCACATGACCATCCTCGCCCATGCCCAGCAAAACGAGATCAAGGATTGGCTGCCCGTCTGGCGCAGACGACACAATTCCGCGGAGCCCCGCTTCGGCTTCTTGGGCGGCTGTTTCCGGCGACAACTCGCCCTGGATGCGATGGACTCGATCCGGAGCGATGCCCAGCGGCGAAAACAGGTGCTCGTTGGCGACGCGGTAATTGCTGTCGGCGTGGCCGGGCGGCACGCAGCGCTCGTCAGCCCAGAAGAAGTGAACGTGACTCAACTGCGGATTCCGTTGCGTTGCCTGACGGCTGAATTCGGTGAACAGCGTTCCGGCGATGCGTCCGCCAGACAGTGCGACGCCAAACGGGCGACCGGCTTGGTCGGCGAGGGCGAGTTCGTCCAGCCAGGCGGAAGCCGCCGCCCGCACCAGCTTGTCGGCATCTGGATATTCGATTAAGTCGGGCTGAGCCATGGGCGCGTTGTAACTTCCCAGACTACACCAAGTGCGACTTCTTGTCGCCAAACCATCCACAAACCCTCACTCGGCCTGAAGTCCCTCGTTCCATCGGGCGGGGATCAGGACAGGTTGAAGAGGCGTCCTGAGGCTTACCGGAACCACAAAGAGCCGCTTCACTTCACCGGCTGCGGATTTCGCCACGCATGACCGCTGCGCGCCAGCAACTCGTCCGCCGCCGGCGGCCCCCATGTGCCAGCAGCGTAGAACTCCGAATCCGCCAGCGGCTTGCCGTTCCAGCCTGCGCGCACGGCGTCGGCGATCTGCCATGCCGTTTCCACCTCGTCGCGCCGGATGAACAGCGTGGCATCGCCGGCAATGGCTTCAAGCAGCAACCGCTCATAAGCCTCGGGCGTGTAAGCGCCGAACTCGGCGTCGTAGCTGAAGTGCATCCGTACCGGGCGTACGCCCACCGACGCGCCGGGGATTTTGCCGTTGAACCGGAGCTGGATGCCTTCGTCAGGCTGCAGCCGGAGCGTGAGCGCGTTTGGATCGAGTTTCGGCCCACAGGCAGCGGCAAAGAGCACGTTCGGCGTGGGCCGGAACTGCACGCGCACCTCGCTCGCGCTCAGCGGCAGGCATTTGCCCGTACGCAAATAGAACGGCACGCCCGACCAGCGCCAGTTGTCAATGAACAGCTTCAACGCCACGAAAGTCTCGACGCTGGAATCCACCTTCACGCGCGCCTCCTGTCGGTAAGCCGGCGAGGCTTGGCCGCCCAGCGTCCCGCCGAGATATTGCCCGCGCACGACCTGCCGCGCGACTTGTTCGGCGAACATCGGCCGGATGGACTTGAGCAACTTGACCTTCTCGTCGCGGATGGCTTCGGCTTCGAGCGACACCGGCGGTTCCATCGCCACGAGCGCGAGCACTTGCAGGAGATGGTTCTGAACCATGTCGCGTAGCGCGCCGGCTTCCTCGTAGTAACCGCCCCGTCCGCCGACACCGAGCTTCTCGCTTACGGTGATCTGCACGTGATCCACTGTCTCGCGATTCCAGACGCGCTCGAAGATCG
>CAZWJC010000338.1:0-6103 GCA_964634255.1 uncultured Verrucomicrobiota bacterium
CGGACCTTGGAGAACTTCTTCCTCGCCCAGCAATTCCGCGCCGCCGAAATTCCCACCCGCAGCGCGAACGGTCGGGGAGTGTTCTCGTTCCGCATGTACCCGCACGGGCTGCGCGAATTGATCGAGGGCTGGACGAAAGGTTTCGCTGCCGGCGCCGGTCAAACACCGCGCAGCGTGCTGCTCCTGGTCGTCGCTTGGATGATCGGCTTGATGCTCGCGCCGATTGGTTGGGTGGTGACAGGCGATGGTCTGGCGTGGGGCGCGGCGTATCTGCTCTGTGCGGCGCAGGTGGGTTGGCTTGCCCGGCAGATCGGCGATTTTCGTTGGGTGACCGCGCTTTTGTATCCGTTGCCGTTGGTTTTCTTCTTCGCCGTGTTCGCCCGCTCGGCGATGCGCTCCGGCAAACAGGTGACCTGGAAAGGACGGGCCATCCGTGCTGATTGAGCTGCCTATCGTGTGGATCGTCGTGCTGAACGTGGCCGGTTGGCTGGCGATTCAAATGGGCTTCGCCTGGGCGTTCACGAAGATGCCAGTGACGTGGTTCAATCCGGGCCACGCCTTTGCTTGGGAACGCGGCGGGCGCTGCTACGAAACCGTCTTTCGCATCAAGTCGTGGAAAGACCGTCTGCCCGACGCCGCGCGTTGGTTTGGCGGAGGCTTCGCCAAGGGCACGCTGGCTGGCACAAAGGCCGATTACTTGCAACGGTTCATCCGCGAAACCTGGCGGGGTGAGCTCTGCCACTGGGTGGCCATGGCCTGCGCGCCTGTTTTCTTTCTTTGGAATCCGTGGTGGGGCGACTTGATCATTGTCGCTTACGCGCTCGTCGCGAACCTGCCCTGCATCCTGGCGCAACGATACAACCGTGCCCGCTTCCAGCGTTTGATCGCCCGGCTGGTCTGAACGGCGGCGCTACCACTACCGTTCTTGCGAGGCCAGCGACCTTTGCAGGAAATGCTGAACGCTGGCGCGCCATTCCTCCGCCCGGCTGCTCACGTAGGTTTGGTGCGGCGCTCCGGGAAAAACCTCGAAAGTTGAGTCCCGGTTCAAATTCCGCGCGAGATTCTCCACCTCTGCCAGCTTCACGCGGCTGTCTTGTCCGCCATGCATCAGCAACACGGGACACCGGACAGCACGCAGGTAGTCCGCGGGATTGAACGCGAAGCCGTTGAAGCCTTGTTGCACGCCGCCCCAGAAGACCAGCAGTTGCGCCGCGGGAAAGGCCGGCAACCGCATCGCGTGAAAGCGGTTCTCTACCGTGGTGAGCAGCCGGTCAAAGGGACACTCCACAATCATCGCGTCCGGTTCGATTCCCAGCGTGCCGACGGCGCGGATGGCCGCCGCCGCGCCCATCGAGACCCCGTAAAGAACCACCGATTGCCCCGGCACTTCCTTCCGCCCCCAACGCCAAGCCGCAGCGACGTCCTCCGCCTCGTAATAGCCCACGCTGGTGTCGTTCCCCGTCGAACCACCGCTGCCGTAGAAATCCACTAGTATCACATCGTAGCCCATCGCGGAAAACTCCCCGGCTGCTGGTAGCAGCGACTCCTTGCTGGCCGTGTAGCCGTGAAACAAGAGCACGGCGCCAAGACTGTTGGTTTGCCGAATACGCCACGCTTCCAACTTCAAACCATGCGCCCCGGCAAAGGTCACGGTTTCGTAGCCCAGGCCAAAGTCGGCGGGAGATTGCTGATTGACCGGGCGCGGCACTTTGATCCCGCAACAAAGCACCTTGAGCTTCTGCCCGAGGCTCAGCGTCTCGGGTTCGTGCGTGCGCTCCACCACCCCCGTGAACCGCATCATGGCGCGGGCATGGTAAAACGCCATGACGTTCAAGATCAGGAACCCACCCAGCGCCAACCCGAGCGCCAGCCGAAGCCATCGTTTCCACGCTCGCCATCGCGTCCCCACGGGTTCACCTCCTCACAGCGGATGCCAGTCTATCTTGCCCTCGCGCACGGGGCGGAGGTCCACTTCGCGGCCTTTCCAACTCGCCTCGCCGATGTCGTTCAACATGCCGAACCGATACCGCCAGGACCAGCCGTAGAACGGATTGTTCGTGGGCCAGAAGGAAATCGCATCCACGCCCGCGGCCCGGGCCAGTTCAATCGCACGCTCGATCGTGACGCGGCGGTCATTCCAGTTGAAGAGCAGATATTTCCATTCGATCAACGGTCGCCTGAGCCCCTGCGCGTTCCGATAGGCCACGAGCAATTGCAGGTTGGCGTAGGCCTTGTCGAAGCTGCCCAGCCGCTCGTAACGCTTCAGCATCGCGTCGTCCACGCCGGCGATGGAGAAGAAGATGTGGCTGGCGTGCATGGCCGCGGCGCGCTTCGCGTCCGTGTTCAGGATGATGCCGTTCGTGGAGATGACGATGTGGCAATCCGGGTTCGTGCGCCGGAGCAAGCCCAGTTCCTCGCCGACGTTTGGCGAAAGGAACGGCTCGCCGAGATTCAGGAAGAACAATTGCCGGAGGCGCAGTTCGCGGAAGAGCTCGGCCATCTTGGCCACGTTGGCCATCGGCATTTGGCGCGTGGTCCGCAAGCCGGCGGCCTGTTTCCGGTCGCAGCCGATGCAGTCAATGTTGCAGTGGACCGTGTTCTCGAAAAGGATGCCCTGGGACGGCAGATGCGGCTTCGGCCCAGCGAAGAGCTGCGGCTGCGCGTTCGCCGCCCCGACGTCCGCCAACGATTCGGACTTCACTTCTGTCTTGGAAACGCGCCGCAAGTCACCGCACCGCGCGCACGTGACAATCGGCAGCTTTCCTTTCGCGAGTTCCTCCCGGAAGCGCTGCGCCACGGCTCCAAAGTACACCTCGCGGAAAGAGTGCTTGTTCAGGTCGCCCAGATGCCCGGAACCATCGTAGTCCTGACAACTGCACGACAATGTCAGGTCGCAGTTGATCGTCAGGTCGTATTCCGACTTCCCGGCCAGCGCGGCACAATAGAAGCGCTTCCCAGTCAAACGGGCCATCCATTCCGTGCGGACTTTTGCCAGCCGGCGGACGATGTCGCTGACCACCCAGTTGAATCTGCGGCGCTTCATGATTTGGCGGGCAAACACCTAGCACGCAATCCGGGCGTCCACAAGGACGGACGGGGTTGAGAAAAACAAAAGGGTGCTCGGAAAGCACTTGCCCAGGCCACACGACGACAGCAACTTTGCCCCACGTGACACCAATGCCGGACAACGATCTCCAAACCACGGTCGCCGCCCTCGGCATCGAGAAGGTCCGGCGACACATCTTCCTGTGCGCGGATCAAACCGAGCCCAAATGCTGCGCCAAGGAACAGGGGCTTGCCGCCTGGCAGTTCCTGAAGCGACGGCTAAAGGAGCTTGGCTTGGCCGAGCCGGCGTCGCGCGTATTCCGCACCAAGGCTAACTGCCTTCGCGTCTGCCAGCGTGGCCCCATCGCCGTCGTTTATCCCGAAGGGGTGTGGTATCACAGTTGCACGCCGGAAGTGCTGGAACGCGTCATTCAGGAACATCTCATTGCCGGCCGGATTGTCGAAGAATTCGCCTTTGTTCGAAATCCGCTGTGTTAGTTCCCCGGTCTCTCGCCGCTTCCGTCACGAGATACTCCGGTTGCGCCGTCGCCTTCAAGGCGTAGTGTGCGCCATGGAAATGACCCGCAGCGTCTGCTGCCCGTATTGCGGTCAGAAATTCGACCTGACCCTCGACACTAGTGCTGGCTACCAGCGCTTCGACATTGATTGCGAGATTTGCTGCCGCCCGTTGGAGGTCGTGGTGGACTGCGAGCCCGGGACGATTGTGAGTTTGGAGGTTCTCGCGGAATGAGCTAGACTCCGCCGCGTATGACATCCGGCAAGGTCCTTTGGGTTTACATCGTGTTGCTCGTGATTGGCGGCCTGATCGGCTTCTTCAAGGCCAAGAGCAAGGTCTCGCTCATCATGTCTGTGGCCTTCGCGGCGGCCTTGAGCCTCTGCGCGGCGGGCATCATCTTCCAACCTTACGTCGCGGACATCCTCCTCGCCGCGCTGATAGTCGTCTTTGGGATGCGGTTGGCGAAGACCAAGAAGTTCATGCCCGCCGGCATGATGCTGGTGATCACGCTGGCCGCGCTGGCCCTGCGGCATGTTCGCTTCTGAACGAGCACGCGAACGATCGGTTGCCGACTTTGTTTCCCGATGCGCGAACAATTCGATGTCATTCGGAAAGGCCTTCAGGACTTGTCCGATGCCGCCGAACCCGGACGCGATTACTGGGTCACGTTTGAGGCAAATGGCAACGAACACTGGTTCCAATGCACGCCAACTCAGCTCAACATCGATTGGCCGTTTTCGTCGTCCCCGTCGGAATCGCAGCTCCTTCAGGCCTGTTTCGGCGCGGAAGTGCCGCTGCAAATTGACGCGTGGGAAGCCGACACCTACGTCACGCTCTCACCGGCTATCCCGGATGTGGAAACGTTAATTGCCAACATTGATCGAGTCTTTCAGGACTTGTACGACCTTGGTCCGGGTTACACGATTACTTACAGACTAGAGCATAGCTGAGCAGTCTCCTCCTGTCTTGACTGAGCATGCTCGGTCGTCATAAGTAGTGCTTGGGCGGCAAGGAAGCTTCGGCCCGTGGGCGTGGTGAATGGGCGGTTTTGGGCGTTGCGAATGTGGGTGGGAGGATTGAATGTTCTGGGAGGTTTTGCGGTCAGAAGTGGCAACATTCGTCACTGCCCCACGCCATGCGCCACCCTTTCGAAACCCAGCCCGACCTGCAGATCGTTCCCATTGAGAAGATTCGCCTGCCGCTCCGGAGTCGGGACGAGTTGCCGCCGATCCTCGCCGGCCTCCAGTGGCTCTGGATGCATCCCACGCTGCGGGCCGAGATTCTCGCGCTGCTGGAAGCCGCCGTGCTGGCGGGCAAACAGGCCACCGGTCGCACCGGCATGGACCTGTGGCAAATCTTGGTCTTGGGCGTCGTTCGGCTGGGCCTGGACGCGGACTGGGATCGGCTCGAACACATCGCCAACTACGACCTGCTCGTGCGCCAGATGCTGGGCGTGCCCGCCACCCCGTGGGGTGAAGACGCCCCAGTCTTCGCCCGCCAGACACTGCTGGACAACGTCGCGCTGCTGGATGAGGCCCTGCTGCGGGAAATCAACGCGCGGATCGCGGCCGCGGGACGCGAGGTGTTCGCAAAAAAAGACGGCGCGCCCGTCGCGGCGCTTGAAGTCAAGGTGGACACCTACGTGCTGGAAACCGACGTGCATTTCCCGACGGACCTCAATCTGCTCTGGGACGCGGGCCGCAAATGCGTGGACTTGGTGGTGAAGTATCGCGACGAGTTGGGCTACGCGCTGCCGGGCTGGCGCAAGGCCAAGGAGTGGCGGCGGCAACTCAAGGCCTGCGAACGCACCACCAGCCAGATCGTGTATCGCGGCGGCCCCAACAAGGAAGCGCGCGTGAAACAGGCCGTCCGCGAGTATCTGGCGGTGGGCCGCGCGCTGGCCGCCAAGGTGCAGGCGAGCCTCTTGGGCCTGTGCGATCAACCCATGGACGCGGCGGACTGGGAAGCCCTCGCCTATTTCCACGCGATGCTGGACAAACACTTGGACCTGGTCGAACGCCGGCTCTTGCGGGAGGAAACCATTCCGCCGCAGGAGAAAGTGTTCTCGCTCTTCGAGCCGCACACCGAGTGGATTCAAAAAGGCAAACCGCGCCCGAACGTGGAGTTGGGCCATCGCCTGCTGATCGCGACCGACCAGCACCAGTTGATCCAGGACTACGACGAGCCGGTGGGCGAAGGGGACGTGGATCAGAGCGTGCCGGTGGCCGACCGGTTGCTGGGCCGCTACGGGCCGGGGAGCCTGGCCGGTCTGAGTTTCGACAAAGGTTTCACGCGGACGGAAGACCGGGAGTTGTTGCGCCTGTATGTGCCGACGGTGGTGATGCCCAAGCGCGGGAAGAAGAACGCGGCGGAAACGGAGCGCGAGAGCGAGAAGCAGTTTGTGGCCTTGCGCCGGGCGCACAGCGCGGTGGAAAGCGAGATCAACAGCCTGGAACACCACGGGCTGAACCGGTGTCTGGACGTGGGCCTCGACGGCTACCGGCGCTACGTCGGTTTGGGCGTGCTGAGCTACAACCTGCA
>CAZWJC010000339.1:0-6098 GCA_964634255.1 uncultured Verrucomicrobiota bacterium
GGCACGAGCTACCCTGGGTCACCGTCCGTCAAACATCCCCAACCGCAAGGCGGTTGCGGCCCTTGCGGTCGGGCCATCGTCCACGAGGTTCGCCACAACCGCGTTGCGGTTGAATCCATCTCCGAACAAAGAACCAAGGTAGCTCCTACGTCGCAACCTTGGGCTGGAGGTCGCAATCCCTTTGGGATAGATGGAAACCCGCCGCCGACTTCCAGAGGTCCGTGCTCTGAAACGCCACCGTGTGCTGCAACCGCACGACCAGTGTCGCGTAAATGTCGTCCGCCGGACCATCGAACCGATACGTCACCAGCACACTCGGATGACTCGGCTGCTCCTTCCGTTCGCGGCGGCATTGATCGGCCTGAAGGGCCGAAGGTCAATCAGCCCAGGGTTGGGAGCGAAGCGACTACCCTGGGTGCGCAACACCACCGCCTCATCCTCGCGCGGTAGGCGTTTGAAACCCTGGTAATCCAAATCCCCGGCCAGCAATTCGTCCTCGCGGATGCAGCCCAACTCCTGCGGATGCTTCCGCACCTTCCGCACGACGGCGGCGGCGTAGCGGCTGAGCTCCTCCGGCCGCAGCAGGATGAATCCACCAAAGTCCAGACGCTGAATCGTGCCCGGCCCGGCCAGATATGTCAGCGCCGCGCGCAGCCTGAAGTGCCGGAGGGCCTCAGTTCATTCTGACCCAGAGGTGCTGGAGGTCGATGTCCTCGAGTCCGCCTTCGCGCTGATGGCGGAAACGCAGGGTACATGTCCTCGCAGCAGGATCGTCCTTCACCGGTTGCAGGGAATCCGAAGCGCTCCAGCCAGAGCCGGCTATGGAAGAAAGGTCGCGAATCCAGCCATTCACCTGAAGCAGCCATGGGGAAGCGTCTGCTCCTGTACGTAGGCAATCATCGCAGCGAACTTATGAGCAGCCCCGTGGTAGCCAAACTTGAATCGCTGGATACCGCCGGTCGTTCCGGATTCGGTGGTGACGTATTCGCGTCGGTCACGGTCTATTCCCTCCGGCGTGGGGAGGCGCTTGCACTCAATCGGAAAGAGTGCGTCAAACTGGCTGTGTCGCCGGTTTTCAATGAAGATCGCGGCCCCGCGTGGTTTCACGGCGAGATCAATCTTCCTCCCGCCGCGTGTTTCGTCGCCAGTCTCGGTCCGAAACTGAACGTGGTCCCAATCCGTTGAATGATACGCAGCGCTGTTGAGATGGTCACACAGATGTTCAGTCAACGTGGTCTCCCCTTGTTTGCTTGGCCGGTCGGGATGATCTCGCCAGCGAGGGAGTTCCTGGGCGATGAATTCCACGAGTTCCAACTTCGCTGTCGCCGGCAGATGAATGTCCCGGTCGAGGCTGCCTGATTGAACGTCGTTGGAACTATTGGCCAGCATCTTGGGTTCAGAAACCTTGCGCGGCCAAATCTGCCAGCGTCTCATCCGCATCCCGGAGAGCGATGGACCGCAACCAATATCGCAACCGGTCCGGTTTAATCAGGTAGATGCACGCACCATCGTAGAGGCGGGCAATCCGGGTGACGTTCAGGCCGCCGCCGCGCTTCTCCCGTAACAGGGCATTGAGTTTGCCTTTCAGCTCATCCGCTCCGCTCCAGTCCACGTCGCCTTTGCCGAAGACATAGGGCTGGCAAACCACACCTTCCCAAGTCTGCGACTTCAGTGGTCGCAGTTTGTTCTTCTTGTAAACGCCATTGAGTCGTGAGGTGAAGACGTCGTTGAAAGCGGGCAGCGCAGGAACGCCCGGTTTCTTCATTGCGTCGGAGTCTTCCCCAAGACGGATGAGATCGCGGTAGTAGTCCACGATGTCGGCGATGAGGAGTTGTTCGTGGGAGGAAAGGTTGAGATTTCGATCTGCCGGATATGGTAGAAGGCGAATGTCCTCGGCAGCACATGAAGTCGCTTTGCGCACAAAAAGTCGCGAGCTTGTTGCTGCCACCAGTGCTTTCAGGGTTTGTTTCGAATCCGATAGCCACGAAGCCGCTGACTTCATCTCGGATTCTGGTTGAGAAGTTCCAGACACACCAAAGATCTCGCATTGAAACCCGAGAAAATTCTTGGTCCAAATGTCGTGATGGAGATCCATCTGCAACCTGATCAAAAGCAGAGGAGGTTCATACAACTCGGGGATCCGTGATCGCTCAATGGGACGTTTCTCGACTGAAGGAAAGTCTTCAGAAACTATGCCGTTCTCAGTAAGGTCATCCTCTCTGAGATAGGGCTTGCCCCACAAGAATTGGCCTGAGTCGGAAGTACCCTGCGAGCCAAAGAAGAACCCCGGACCTGCCGGCGATTTACGCTCTGCTGCCCATTGGCCAAGAGTTCGAAGCTTTCTTATCCGATCAACGAACGCTAACACTCGCCCGCCACCAGCGAGGTTGGTTCGCCAGACACGATCATTCTTGAGTACCAGTTCGCGTGGTAGCCAGTGCATGTCGTAGTAATCAATGTCGAAGCCTTGCTCGGCGTCAATGCGGCCACTGCGGCGGAAAGTCGCGTGGAGAATTTGACGTTTCGGTGGGACCGTTTTCGCTTCGGCAACGACGACAATGACCTTGGTATCAGCGCCTCCCTTTTGGAAAAGGCCGCGAACAGAGATGAAATCGAGAATCTCGCGAACGTCCCAACGCTCCATGAACTTCCGTCGGAACCCAAGCGACTGCTGGTTGTAGAGAAAATTGTATTGCTGGAGCATGGAGAGCACGCCTCCGGGGGCCAGCATCTCCATGGATTCGTGGAGGAAGAGATAGGCGAGCTGCTTGTCAGGCAGCGCGCCGTGTTCTTTTTGATATCGCTCGTAAGCCCGCTGCGCTCCGCCAGTGCTGAGCGAGGAGGCGAACGGAGGATTTCCGACCACAACGCCGATCCGTTCCGTGACCGTTCCTTTCTCGCGAGCCTCGAAAAAGCAGCCTGTGTGAATGGTCTTTTCTTTCAACGGTGGGAAAAGCTTCACGCTAGCTCGAATCTCCATCGGCTCCAGCGCATCGCAAAGCGCGAGGCACAGGCTGAACGCGGCGAGTTCGACCGCGCCTCCCTCCAAATCCACACCGCGTAGCCTTGTGGTGAGCAGCTTCTTGAGAATCGTCTGATTAGGTCGCTTCCAACCGTTGCGATAGCGCCAGTGGAGCACAAGCCGCTTGTAGGCTTCGACGAGGAAGATCGCGGAACCGCAGGCACCATCCAGGATGACTTCATCGTTCCTCTCCAAACGGTCCAGCCGTTCCCAGCTCAACACTTCGCCGAGCATCATGCGGACGACGAAATGCGGAGTATAGACCGCCACCGCCGTGTCTTTGACGAAGAGCTGGTAGATGTGGCTGATGAGTTCGACCGGCAGGTCGGCAAAAGAATACCGCTCCCAGAGTGTTCGCTGCCCCCCTTGTTCTTGCCGCCCTTCCACGAGATTGGCAAAACGAGCGAGCTGGCTATTGGTGAGTAGCTCTTCGCGCTCTTCATCCTTGAGCATGAAGACATGCCCGTTGAACCGCTCCTCCAGATGTTCTAGCAAATTTACCAAGGCCGGGCCGTCAGCAAGAACTTGGAAAAACTTGTCCGCCCCGCGCCGGAAGCGGGCGAAGAAGCCGTCCTCGAACACGCCTCGCTTTTCAAGATACGCGATGAGCACCGACAGGATGAGCAACCGCCGCCGAAGCGGTTTCGGGAGGATGCTCTTGGCGGTGAGTTCGGCGTGCAGTTCTTTGACCCCATTGATGAGGGTCTTCTGCGCCGCTTGTTTGCTGGAGAGAAGCTTCTTGCACACCTCTGGATCGTCCCAGAGCGTGCCGTTGCGGAGACGGTCCAGATCCCACCAAGGATCGGCGGCAATCTTGGCAGTGGCCCTTAGGGTCTTGAACGGCTTGAAGACGATCTCGCCGTCTTTCTCAAAATCAGGCCGGTGCGCACAACGGAATAGCTGAACGAGGCCGTTTGTAACCCGGTAAACGAGCGGCACGCCGCCCCAACTCCAGAGTTGCTGATGCCGTTTCGCGAAATCAGGGTCTTTTGCAGGTCCGTCTGAGCGGTAGATGAACGCTTGCGCCACAGGCGGCTTGCCATCTTGGGGTGCTTCAAAAAAGACCGCATCGGCGCCGTAATGGGCCGCCTTTTCCATGACGACAACCTCTTCGGGTGGCCGAGTAGCTTTGATGTCGTCGTAACCGGCGACAGGAACAAGGCCGTCCACGACAACGCCGTTGCCAGCACGGACAAGTCCTGATTTTGATTTGTCACTTCCGCGAAGCAGCTCGACGGAATGGTCAGCGACTGGGGTAGCGCCGACCGGAGCCGGTCCTTGAACCTGAGTTCGCGGCTTCGGTCGTGCGCCTGGGGCCCAGTCGCCGGGCATTCCGCAGGGGGGAGCCACGGCAGGCGCCAAGACCTCTGGGGCGGTGCGGGCGAAGAACCGCTGGCCCGGGAAGGCTGTTGCCGTTACGCCATCGGGGCGCGCTAATTGAGTCGCGCCTGATGTACCTGCGCTGGGGTCTGGTAGTCCAGCGCGGTGTGCGGCCGCCGGGTGTTATAGAGCCACACGCCCTGATCCACCGCCCGACGCGCGTCGGCTTTGCGCCCAAACTCCACGCCCAACCCATACTCTTGTTTGAGAATGCCGTTCATCCGTTCGGCCAGCGCGTTCTCGGCGCAATGATGACTCTCGGTCATGCTGATCCCCAGACCGCGTTCCTGCAGCCGGCGGACGTACTGATGCGAGCAATACTGGCTGCCCTGGTCGGAATGATGAATCGGGCGGGCCTGCGCCGGCAAATCCAACAACGCCCGCTCCAGCGCCCGCACACAGCCCACCGCCTCCAACGTGTCCCCCGCGTGATAGCCCACTATTTTCCGCGAAAACTTGTCCGTAATCAGCGCCAGATACAGGTAGCCTTCCCGCGTGCGCAGGTAGGTCAGATCACTCACCCACACCTGATTGGGGCGATCCAGCACCGTCTCCCTAACCTGATTCCGGAACACCGGCAGGTTGGGGGCCGATTGGGTCGTATGCGGATAGGACGCCGGCTGGGGCGCCAGCAACAAGTCCTCGGCTCGCAGCACCTCAAAGAGCCGGTCCCGACCGATCCGCACGCCCGCCTCCGCCAGCTCCGGCTTGATCCGGTGATGCACTTTGCGCGCGACCAGGCGCGGCTGCTGCTGGCGTTCCCGCCGAACCAAGCCCGCCACCAGCTCGTGGTCCACCTGCCGCCGCTGCCGCTGCTGGCGCCGGGCGTAATAGTTCTGCCGGCTCATCCCCAACTTGCGGCACACGCCACGGACGTTGACCTCAGGCAACTCCCCATCCTGCGCTACGGCTCGGTGGGCCGCTTCCCAGCGGCTTTTTTTTTGAACCCTGCCACGTCCTCGATCCCAGCCCGCCGACAGGCCAAACGCGTATACTGCCGCTCCAGCGCCAGGTCAATGTTCGCATCTGCCAACGCCTGCTCCAGCAGCCGCACGCGCCGTTTTAACTGCTCCGTATGATTGATCTCTTCAGGGGTTTCCACGCGAATCCTGTTGCCCCA
Organism: uncultured Verrucomicrobiota bacterium; assembly: GCA_964634255.1. Classification (GTDB taxonomy): domain Bacteria; phylum Verrucomicrobiota; class Verrucomicrobiia; order Limisphaerales; family MWDV01; genus MWDV01. Next base: position 5,523 of record CAZWJC010000339.1, read on the forward strand.
ACTGCCATTGCCATATTGGCGCACCCAACGCGGCACCGTCGCCGCTCCGCGAACGCCATACTTCCGCCGCACGTGGTTGCAGGTCATCCCCTCCTGTTCAACCTCTCGCACGACCTGCATCTTAAAGGCTTCGCTATACCGAATCCCAGCGTTGTTTCTTTGTGATCTTGCCATTTCGGGTGCCAACCTATTTCAGGACGGCACCGTTAAGAAGCCAATGACCGCAGTCGCTCATTCGTAAAGTTCGACTGAATTAAAGAACAGAGGGAGCTTTCTGTCCAATGCAGACTTGGTTCTGCTGGTTGATCAGTGTGTTGGAGTCACGGAATTGCGCCAGGGAGCCTTTGATGGGGGCGTCGTCGAGCCGCAGGGGAATGAAGCGGCGCTCCTGGTTCAGCGGGTCGCGAAAGGGCAAGTTGCCCCTCCCACACGTGCCGGCCTCCAATTGCGCCCAGTCCGACCCGAACGCCTGGGCCGACATGCAGAGCACCAGCACGCGAGAGTGCTCCAGCCCCTCCTCGATCTTCGCCGGGATGCTGTCGCCGGGCTTGAGCACCCATTCATCGAACCACACCT
>CAZWJC010000340.1:0-5721 GCA_964634255.1 uncultured Verrucomicrobiota bacterium
ATGGGAGCTGGGGCTGGCGGAGACGCACCAGACGCTTTTGCTCAACAACCTCCGCGGGCGCATCGCCGTTGAAGCTGACGGCCAGTTGAAGACCGGACGGGATGTGATCGTCGCCGCGCTGCTTGGCGCCGAGGAGTTTGGTTTCGCCACCGCGCCGCTGGTCACGATGGGCTGCATCATGATGCGCGTCTGCCACAAGAACACCTGTCCGGTGGGCGTGGCCACGCAGGACCCGAACCTGCGGAAGAACTTCGCCGGCAAACCCGAGCACGTCGTGAACTTCATGCGGTTCATCGCTGAGGAAGTGCGCGAACTCATGGCGCAGCTTGGGTTCCGCACGCTGAATAACATGGTCGGCCGCAGCGACAAGCTCGAGACCCGTGCGGCCATCGAGCACTGGAAAGCGCGCGGGCTGGATTTCTCCAGCGTGTTTTACCAGCCGGAAGTCTCGCCGTTCGTGAAACGCTTCTGCCAGGAGTTGCAGGATCACGAACTGGACAAGACGCTTGACCGCCAGATGCTTCTGCGCCTGTGCGCCCCTGCGTTGCAGGATCGCGAGCCGGTCCGGGCCACGCTTCCGATTCACAACTCCAATCGCGTCGTCGGCACGATGCTCGGCAGCGAGGTTACGCGTCGGCATGGCGCGGAAGGCTTGCCGGAAGACACGATCCGCCTCCAGTTCAAAGGCTCGGCGGGGCAGAGCTTCGGTGCGTTTATGCCGCCGGGCATCACCTTCGCCCTGGAAGGCGATGCGAACGATTACTTCGGCAAAGGCTTGTCCGGCGCGAAGCTGATCGTGCATCCGCCCAAAGGTTCGACCTTCGCCCCGGAAGAGAACATCGTCATCGGCAACGTGGCGTTGTATGGCGCCACCAGCGGTGAGGCATACATCAGTGGCGTTGCGGGCGAGCGCTTCTGCGTGCGCAACTCTGGTGTCAGCGCGGTGGTCGAAGGCATTGGGGACCACGGTTGTGAATACATGACCGGCGGGCGCGTGGTGGTGTTGGGCCGCACGGGCCGCAACTTCGCCGCGGGCATGTCCGGTGGTATCGGCTATGTGCTCGACCTGGACGGGGATTTTGCAGCGCGCTGCAACATGGAGATGGTCACAACTGGTCCGCTGGTGGACGAAGCAGAAATCAGCGCGGTGAAACGCCTGATCGAGCGGCACGAGGAATACACCGGCAGCCGTCGTGCCGCGACCGTGCTGGTTTCGTGGAAGGAATACCTGCCGAAGTTCGTAAAGGTGCTGCCGAAGGATTACGCCCGCGTGCTGGCCTCGCTGAAAAAGATGCGCGAATCCGGCTTGAGCGGCGACGAGGCGGTCATGGCCGCGTTCGTCGAAAACACCCGCGACGTGGCGCGTGTCGGCGGTGGCTAAGAGGCGCGACGAATTGGACTGGATTTGAATACGTGATTCGGAGACTGAGCTAAGATGGGCAAACCCACAGGATTCATGGAGTTTTCGCGCGAGCTGCCGCCGGAATTGGCGCCGCTCCAACGCATTCGCAACTGGGACGAGTTCCACCTGCCGTTCGACGAGCCAAAGCTACGCTCGCAGGGCGCGCGGTGCATGGACTGCGGCACGCCGTTCTGCCACACGGGCCAGGTCATCGCGGGCGCGGCGTCCGGCTGCCCGATCAACAACCTCATCCCCGAGTGGAACGACCTCGTCTATCGCGGCAAGTGGGACGAAGCACTCGAACGCCTGCACAAGACAAACAACTTCCCCGAGTTCACCGGTCGCGTCTGTCCGGCGCCCTGCGAAGGCGCCTGCGTGCTCGGCATCATCCAGCCGCCTGTCACGATCAAGAACATCGAGTGCGCCATCGCCGATCGGGGCTGGGAGAACGGCTGGATCGTCGCCAAGCCGCCGACCACGCGCACGGGCAAGAAGGTCGCCGTCGTCGGCTCCGGCCCGGCGGGACTTTCCTGCGCCGCGCAGCTCAACCACGCCGGTCATCTCGTCACCGTCTATGAACGCGCCGACCGCGTTGGCGGCTTGCTCATGTACGGCATCCCGAACATGAAGCTCGACAAGAGCGTCGTGCAACGCCGCGTGGATTTGCTGGCGAAGGAAGGCGTGAGATTCGTCACGGGCTGTGAAGTCGGCCGCGATTTGCCGGCGGGCAAGTTGCGTGAAGATTTCGACGCCACCGTGCTGTGCGGCGGCGCAACCAAGCCCCGGGATCTGCCCGTCGAGGGCCGCAACCTGAAGGGCATTCACTTCGCGATGGAGTTTCTGACCGCGAACACTAAGAGCCTGCTCGACTCCGGCCACAAGAACGGGAGCTACATCAACGCCAAGGACAAGGACGTCATCGTCATCGGCGGCGGCGACACCGGCACCGATTGCGTGGGCACTTCCTTGCGGCACGGCTGTCAGAGCGTCACACAGCTTGAGATTTTGCCGAAGCCGCCGGAAGCGCGCCCATCCGACAACCCGTGGCCGCAATGGCCGCGCATCTTCCGCGTGGACTACGGCCAGGAAGAAGCCGCAGCGGTTTATGGCGAAGACCCGCGCCGCTATCGCGCCACCGTGCTCCGCTTCATCGGCGATGAGCAAGGCAACGTCAAAGGCGTACGCACGGTGCTAGTGGATTGGCAGAAGGATGCTCAGGGCCGCTTTGCGCCAGTGAACGTCCCAGGCACCGAGCAAACACTTCCCGCTCAGCTTGTATTGCTGGCAATGGGTTTTCTCGGACCGGAAGACACCATCCTTGACCAACTCGAAATCGCCCGCGACCCGCGCACGAATGCGAAAGCTGACTACGGTAAGTTCGCCACGAGCATAAAAGGCGTCTTCGCTGCCGGCGACATGCGACGGGGCCAGAGCCTCGTCGTTTGGGCCATCAACGAAGGCCGCGCTGCCGCGCGTGAGGTGGACCGCTTCCTCATGGGCCAGACGAGCCTGCCTTAAGGGCCAGCTCATCACCCTCTTGGAGTGGAGTGTTGGAACTGATCGGTTTCCAATAAGTCTCGGGCTCACCAATGCCAGTCTGAGCCCATGCCGACATCGCACCGTAGCGTCTTCACCCCTTGAACCTTCTGAGCGGTTTGTGCGATGGCTTCAATGGCTTTTGCGGAGCCGACATTGCCCGTGATGACGACCTCGCCGTCACTGGCGGAGACTTCCAAGCCCGCATTTCGGGTGAGCGGATTCTTCGCCATCGTTGCCCAGACGCGATTGCTCAGGCTGATATCTTCCAGTTGTTTTCGGCTGGCATCGGTGGGGCTGGAAACGTCCAGCTCGGACATCCGAGCGAGCGTTTCGCAAGCGATCGTAATAGTCACTCGCTCCAGGTTGAGGATCACGTCGTATTGAGCCGGATCGTTCCAGTTGACGCCGTAGAGGACTTGCGCCCAGCGGCTGCGTTCTTGGTCCACCTGTTGGATATGGGCAATTGCTTGTCCACGGTCCAGCCCGCCTCGCTCCATCGCCGCTTGGATCCGCTGTTCCAGACTTGCAATCACGCGCGCACGGAGCACGTGCGGCACGCCAGCGAGCAACAGATGCCCCACATGGCCGTGATAGACCAAGCTGCCCTGGCGGACATGGTCCAAGAGCACGGCGGTCACGCACTTTACGTAGGCGAGCCGCTTGCCAAGCACCTGTTGCCAGAACGGCGGCGGCTGGTTTAGGGAATCAGCGAGTTCCCGTTCGGAGATTCCGTAATCAGCGGCGGCCTGATGTAGAACCTGTTCCCGACTCAAGACCGGGCAGCCCAAACGGACGCCCAATTGCTCGGCCACGGCTTTCCCGCCCGAGAAGGATCCGCGGCTGATGGTGATGATGCTCATGGATTTACTGATGTGGTTGGCGTGATTCTGGCGCGCATGATGGTGTTAGGTGCAATAAAGGTTGTTGAAGGTTAGCAGCGCGTCAAATGGGAAAACTTCCCGATGTCACCGACGTAGGTCAGGAGGCTGGAACTCATTTTTCACTCAAGTTTTCACGGGCAACGACGATAAACGGTCCATGCAAAAGCCTCTTCTCAGTACGCTAATTGCGGCGGCTACCACCGCACTGTGGATGGCCGGTCCAGTTGAACTCAACGCCCAAACGGTGCGTTTGCATGGCGGTGTCACGCTCGCGAAACTGATTACGGATAACCAACAAGCCATTGAAGCCCAATCTGGTACCAAGCTGGAGGTGGTTGGAAATGGTTCGGGGCGGGGTTTGGCCGACTTGGCCGCCGGCCAGGCGGACGTCGCCTTGATTGCCGGCTCGCTCAAAGGCGTTGCCGACGCGGTCAACAAGGAGAAGACGGGCAGCGTGGATCCATCGGGCATGAAGGAGACGCCCGTGAACAGCGTTAAACTCGTTTTCGTGGTCAACCCCGCCAACGGGGCCAAGTCGCTGACGGAGGCTCAGGCCCGGGACGTCTTCTCGGGCAAGGTCGCGAATTGGAAAGACGTCGGCGGCGCGGACGTGCCTGTGAAGGTTGTTTTACCCTTTGTTGGCGATGGCGCCCGCGTCACGGTGCAGGAAGAGATTCTCAAAGGCGGCGACTTTGCCAAAGACGCGATTGTGCGCAACAGCAGCAAGGACATCCCGCCGGTGATCACTCAACTGGCTGGCTCTATCTCATTTCTCTCGACCAAGAACGCGGAGGGGCTTGGCACCGTCGCGTGCGAGAAGGAATTGAAGATGCCTAACCTGCTCGTCACCAAGGGTGATCCAGCGGGTGACGTCAAGAAGGCCGTGGATGCCATCAAGGGTGTGATCAAGTAGCGTGCTCTGAACGAGTGGTGTTGCGGCATGAATCGGCCAAGTTACCGTTCCGAAGCGAAGTTGCCATGAAACAGCGAACGATCACCACGCTGATCTACCGGGTCGTGGCGCTGGCGCTCGCAGGCTTGGCCTTGGTCGCCGGCGCCAACGTCTTCTACAGCTTGCGGCTTGAGCGTTCGGCCAAAACGATGCGCGAAGTCAGCCTTGCCGCGTCGCGCACGCTCTACGAGGTCTCCAATTTACTGCGGGAACAGAGCACAATGGTAACCGGCGCCCCCGGCGTGCCCGATATCGCCGCCGTCAAGAAGGACCAGGAACGGTTTGGCAGCTTGAGCGCAGGATTGGACAAGGCCTATGAAACGCTTGGCGGCCTGAGCGAGGATGCCGAGTTGGGTGGGTTGGTGAAGCTGTTGAAGGAACGCTCCCCAGCGCAACGCGCCGCGGCCAGCAACGTCTTCTCCCTGGCCATCGGTTTCCAGCAGGCCGAAGCGCTGACGGCATTGCAGAAGACTTTCAATCCGGCGGATGCGCAGTTGAACCAAGCTGCCGTTCAGGCGACCACCCGGGCATTGACCTTGGTGGACCAAAAGCCTGCGGAGATTCTCAAGCTGGTGACCACGAGCACGTACGCGGGGATCGCCTTAGCCGTGGCCACACTCGTAGGGGTGGTCGGTTTTTCCGTCTGGACCGTACAGCGCGGGGTGCTGCGTCCGTTGCGGCGCATGACCGGTCTGTTGCAGGAAACCAGCGGCACCAACGTGCAGTCGGCGGGACACATCTCCAGCGCGAGCCAGACGTTGGCGCAGGGAGCTAGTCAGCAGGCCGCTTCGATTGAGGAGGCGAGCGCCTCTCTGGAGGAGATGTCCAGCATGACACTGCGCAATGCAGAAAACGCCCGCCACGCCAATGAACTGGCGAAGGCGGCCCGCGCCGCGGCGGACCGAGGTGCCGGCGACATGGCGACGATGGCGGCGGCCATGCAGGCC
>CAZWJC010000341.1:0-5662 GCA_964634255.1 uncultured Verrucomicrobiota bacterium
GTTGTTGGTCAGGGAGCAGAAATAATCCAGCCGGTCGGTGTAGGGCATCGAACCGAGGTAGCTCGTGCCCTCGGCGATCTTCTCGTGATTGCGATGCAGGTAGCCGAAAACGGGCTTGAGCTTCACCACGCGCTCGCCATCGAGCACGAGGTCCATGCGGAACACGCCATGTGTGGACGGATGCTGCGGCCCCATGGAGACTTCCAGCAGGTCGCCCTGGTGGTCTCCCCCGGGAGAAGTCCGCGGGATGACTTCGAAGCTTCTGGCGGGGACTTCGGTCTGAACACTCACGGCTTCACCTCCGTGGCCGCGCGCTGCTTGACCTTGGCCAACACCGCGTCGTGCGGCGTCGGTTCGTATTCAAAGTCGTCCGGCGCGACGTAATCCTTCCGCATCGGGTGGTCCTTGAATTCGTCCCACATCAGGATACGGCGCAGGTCGGGATGCCTGTCGAACGCGATGCCGAACAGATCGAAAACCTCGCGCTCCTGGAATTCCGCCCCGCGCCAAACCGGCGTGAGCGAGGGGACGCGCACTTGGTCCGTGCGGTTACCAGTCCGCAACCGCAGCACGAAAGGGCCATGCTTCAACTCGACCGAGTAGAGATGGTAAACGACTTCAAGAAATCCAGGCCGCTTGGTCTTGTGCAACTCCTCTACCTCGGTTTCGACACCGTCCACGAGCTTCTTAACCTTGACCTTCTCGGTCAGTTCCGCGTCCAGCCAATCCACACCGCTGACGTTGGAAGCGCAATCGAGGCGAAGCGCCGGGTCCTCGCGCAGGAACGTGGCTACGGCGACGGCGTGCGGGTTATCCACCAACAGGGAGCGTTGGCCCGACGGACTGTCGTTGGGGATAAGGCTGAGGGTCGCGCCGGGGATCGCGGCTTCGATTCGGCGCTGGAGTTGTTCGAGCGTTTCCATGCTCAGACGGCGCGCGTCGGTTTGGGGGCTTGCCAAACCTCCGGGTTGCTGGCCGGCAGCAAATCGTGTTCGCCGTAGGAAGGAACGGGGAAAGTGCTCGGGGCGTCGGCGATCAGATGCCGTGGGCGGTTCGGTCCGGTCAATGCCTGTTCGGCGATCTTCTGCTGCAACGTGGTAAAGGCGTGCAACAGCGCCTCCGGCCGGGGCGGGCAGCCTGGAATATGCACATCCACCGGGATGTAGCGATCAATGCCTTTGAGGACGTTGTAGCCCTGCTTAAAGGGGCCGCCGGAAATGGCGCAAGCGCCCATCGCGATGACGTATTTCGGCTCCGTCATTTGGTTGTAGAGTCGTACCACCTGCGGCGCCATTTTTTTGGTGACCGTGCCGGCGACGATCATCAGGTCAGCCTGCCGCGGCGAGGGTCGAAAGACTTCCGCACCGAACCGCGCCAGGTCCCAGCGCGCCATGGAGGCGGCGATCATCTCGATGGCGCAACAGGCCAGACCGAATCCCAGCGGCCAGAGGGAATTCTTGCGCCCCCAATTGTAGAGTTCCTCCAGGGTCACCGTGACGATGCCCTGTTTCTGCAGTTCGCTCTTGAGCGCCATGTCCATCGTTGTTTAGCCGTCACGCAGGCGTGCCGGAACCGGATTCCGCCGGTTACTCCCCGCGCGGTCGCGGTGTTAGCGCCACGTTAGCACGCCTTTCAGCCACGCCCAAACCAGCCCCTCGACGAGGAGCAGCAGGAAAACCATCATCGCCAGAAACGCGCCCACGGGCAGTCCGGTGAACGCCACGGCGAACGGCAGGAGAAAGATCGTTTCCACGTCAAAGACGAGGAATATGATGGCGTAGAGGTAGTATTGCGGCTTGAACTGAATCCACGCGTCGCCTTTGGCCTCCAGCCCGCACTCATAGCTCGCGTTCTTTTCCGGGCCGGGCTTGCTCGGGGAGAAGTAGTGCGCCCAGAGTCGTGCCAATCCTAGCGGCACGAGGGCGAAACCCAAGGCCGCGAGCATAAGGACCACGAGCAATAAGTAGTCGCTGGAAGCCAATGCGATCATGTGTGCATTCCAAGAATCAATGCGTGTGATTAGAACCGTAGTAAGCGGCGGCGGGCGTGTCAAGAAAATGGCCACTTCTGGGGCTCGAAAGCGGCGTTAGCTGGGAGCGTGTCGTTGTCCGCTGATCTCCGGGAAATCAGTGTCGCTCACTCTTGGATTGCGGTGGCAGCGTAACCGATTGTTCATTCAGTTGCCTCCGGCGGCCAAACCCCTAAACTCCATGCGTGATTCGCAACATCATCTTCGACTGGTCGGGCACGCTGGTGGATGACCTTCCCGCGGTTTGGGAGGCGACCAACCACGTCCTCACTCAGGCTCGCCGGCCGGTGCTCACGCTGGAGCAGTTCCGCGCCGAGTTTTGCCTGCCTTTCACGATTTTCTACGACAAACACGTCCCGCACGTCCCGCTGGCCCAGCTCGAAGACTGGTTTCACGGTCATTTCCGCAAGGCGCAGGATTCGGTGGTGGCGCTACCGCATGCGCAGGAGTTCCTGGAGTTTTGCCGGAAGCGCAAGCTGCGCACCTTCGTCCTCAGCACCGTGCAGGAGGATCACTTTGCCAAGCAGTCGGGCAAAACCGGTTTTGGCCGCTACATTGACACGCCCTATGTGAACGTGTGGGACAAGCGGAAGAAGATTCATGCAATCCTGAAGGAGAACCGGCTGAAGAAGGGCGAGACGCTGTTCATCGGCGACATGCAGCACGACATCGAGACGGCACGGCACGGGGGCGTGCATTCCTGCGCGGTGCTGACGGGCTACAACACGCTGGATCAGTTGCGCGCGGCGAAACCTGACCTCATCGTCGAACATCTCCGAGAACTGCGCGAAATACTCGATGCGGGCGGGCTGGAGCTTCAGCCAACAAGGAAGGGTTTCGAGGCGGCGCATCCACCCGTGGTGACAGTCGGAGGATTGATCTTCGACGACGCCGGGCGGGTGCTCATGGTCCGTACCCACAAGTGGTCCAACCTTTGGGGTATTCCCGGAGGAAAGGTGCAATATGGCGAGACGTGCGAGGTCGCTCTTTGCCGCGAACTCAAGGAGGAAACCAACCTCCGCGTAACTGACGTGCGTTTCGTGCTGGTGCAAGACTGCATCCACTCGAAAGAGTTTTACCGCGACGCCCACTTTGTGCTGCTGAATTACAGCTGCCGGGTTTCCGGGCGGCCGCGGGTACGCCTGAACGACGAGGCGCGCGAGTTTCGCTGGACGACGCTGGGTGAGGCGATGACGCTATCGCTTAATGCGCCCACGCGGATCTTGCTGGAAGCGGTCGCGAGGCGAAAGTTGGAGCCCGCGTGTTTACGTTCACGGGCGGGCGCTCAGACACGACGTAGAACAGCCTGAGATGCCATGGCCCTGATTCGCATCGTTGACTTGGAGGTGTATTACCGGGTCGGTGTTCCGGATGAAGAACGAGCACAACCTCAGCGGCTGTTGCTTTCGGTGGAAATGACGGCGGACTTTGCCGCCGCCGCGGCCACGGATGATCTAACGCGCACCGTGGATTACTTCGCGGTCACGCAGCGACTGCTGAACTTTGGCGAGGGCCGGAACTGGAAGCTCATCGAGAAGCTGGCGTCTGACATCGCCGACGTGGTCCTTCGGGAGTTCTCGGCCGACGGCGTGACCGTGGAGGTGAAGAAGTTCGTGATCCCGCAGGCCCGCTACGTGGCGGTGAGCCTTACGAAGAACCGGTCGCATTGAGTTGCTCAGCCCGGCAACCCCGTGATGTAGGTCTGGAGTTGCTGAATTGCGCTGCTCTGCGCGGTGATGACCTGGTTGACGAGGTCGCCGATAGATATGATTCCGACCACCTTGTCGTTCTCCAGGACCGGCAGGTGGCGCACTTTGTGTTCCGTCATCAAGCGGAGACATTCCTCGACGGGATGCGCCGGGGGCACGTAAATCACGCGACCTGAGAGGATCTCGCTGACGTGTGTGTCGCGTGAGGATTTGCCCTTCAGGATTACTTTTCGCGTGTAATCGCGCTCCGAGATGATGCCCACCAGCTTCTCCCCCTTCATCACCAGCAACGCGCCGACATTCTTCTCCGCCATAAGCTTGATGGCGTCGAAGACCGTCGCCCCTGGATCGATGGACCAGACCTGGCTGCCCTTGGATTTGAGGATTTCGTCAATCGTGCCGGTGGTGAGCATGGTTCGCCTCGCTTAGTGGGTGCACGCCTCCGCTGCGGCGACCGTGCCCAGGCAGCGTTGTGTCGTGGCTTTCTGCATGATGGCGAACTCTAGCACGCGACCGGTCTCATGCACGCGAAAAGTTCGATTCGTCGCGGGACGCCTTTTACTTGAACCGTGTAGCCAGCCTTCGCCACAGTCTTTGCCATGAAAGCTGTCCGACTTATCGCACCCGGGCGTCCGCTGGAAAGCTGCGAGCTCCCGACGCCGCGCATCGGCCCCGGTGAAGTGCTGGTTCGAGTGCGCGCCACTGGCATTTGCCACTCCGACGCGCACTACCGTGCCGGACGTTCGCGAGCCGAGCCGCTTCCACTTACGCCGGGGCACGAGATCGCCGGCGTGGTGGAGCAAGGGGACGGTGGCTTCCGCGAGGGCGAGCGCGTGTGTGTCCATTACATGGCGACCTGCGGACATTGCGAGTGGTGTGACCGGGGGCAGGAGCAGTTCTGTGTCGGCGGCGAGATGATCGGCAAACACCGCGACGGCGGCTACGCCGAGTTCATTGCCGTGCCGGCGCGCAGCCTGTTCCGGTTGCCGGCCGAAATCTCCTTTGAACACGGCGCGATCATGATGTGTTCCTCGGCCACGTCGCTGCACGCGCTGGTGAAGGCCCGGCTCAAGCCCGGCGAAACCGTCGCCATCTTCGGCTGCGGCGGATTGGGCGCGTCGGCCATCCAACTTGCCCGCGCGCTTGGTGCGGACACCGTGTTCGGCGTGGACCTGCACCCCGCCAAGCTCCAACTCGCCGCCCAACTCGGCGCGCAACCGGTCGACGCTCGTCAAGCCGATCCCGCCACGCAACTGATCGAGATCACCCACGGACGGGGCGTGGACGTGGCGCTCGACCTCGTTGGCATCCCGGCAACGCTGGAAGCGGCGGTGCGGGCCCTGGCCATTCAAGGCCGGGTGGCCGTCGTGGGCATTGGCGAAGAGCCGGCGCGGATTTCGCCCTACCACCAACTCATCAACCGGGAAGCGGAGATCATCGGGGTCTCCGACCACCTGGCGCAGGAGATTCCGCTGCTGTTGAAGTTCGCCGGCGACGGCAAGCTCCGGCTTGCGGACGTGGTGACGCGCACCGTTCCCTTGGAGGCGAAGGCCATCAATGAAACGCTTGATCTTCTGGAACGTGGAGGTGAAGCCGTGCGGGTAGTCATCAAACCCTGAAACCTGACTACTTAGTGTCTGGCCGAAAACTGGCCTTTTCCAGAGCGGGGCGAAACACCAAGGACGGCGAACGGGCAGCCAACGGCTGGATTTTGCGCCAAGCACATATAAACCGTCAAAATGCTCCGGCGCCAGCAACACCGCTCCGGTCGAATTTGACCGGGGGTTGCGCGGCGGGCGGCTTCAGGCCGCCAGGCGCAGCGTCTGCGCTCGGGCCCGCTGCCGCGCCAGCAGTTCCCGCCCGATCACGTGCAGGTTGTAGCTCAGCACGCCCAAACCGACGTAGCGCCGGTAGCCGTCGAGGC
>CAZWJC010000342.1:0-5644 GCA_964634255.1 uncultured Verrucomicrobiota bacterium
AGCCTGCGCGCGTTCGACAATCAACCTGAACGGATTATTTATGGGTGGCTTTTTTGGCGTGGTTTCAAAAGACGATTGCGTCGCCGACCTCTTCTACGGCACGGACTACCATTCCCATCTCGGCACACGCCGCGGCGGCCTGGCGGTCCACAACGGCACTGGCTGCACGCGCTTCATCCACGACATCACAAACGCCCAGTTCCGATCCAAGTTCGAGCATGACGTCCTCAAGCTGAAGGGGCGCATGGGCATCGGCGTGATCAGCGACACGGAGGATCAGCCACTGATCATCGGCTCACACCTTGGCAATTACGCCATCGTTACGGTGGGTCGCATCGCGAACACGGCCGAGCTGGTGAAGAAGGCTTTCGGTCTGCGCTCAGCTCATTTTTCGGAAATGAGCGGCGCCGAGGTAAATCCCACGGAACTGGTCGCCCTCTATATCAATCAGGGTGCGACCTTCGCCGAGGGCATCGAGATCGCGCAGAACGCCATCGAGGGATCCTGTTCGATGCTGTTGTTAACCGAGAAGGGGGTTTATGCCGCGCGCGACAAACTGGGTCGAACTCCCATCATCCTTGGCCACAAAGCCGATGCCTACGCGGCCACCATGGAGAGCTGCGGGTTTCCGAATCTGGGCTATGAACCGCTTCGCGACTTGGGGCCGGGCGAGATCGTCCGGTTGACGCCGGAGGGGGTCGAGTCGGTTGCCCTGCCGCGGTCGCGTTGCCAGATGTGCGCCTTCTTCTGGGTGTACTACGGCTACCCGGCGTCCACTTACGACGGCATCAACACGGAAGATTGCCGCTATCGCTGCGGCGCGGCCCTCGCCCGGCGCGACCCGACACCCGTGGATGTGGTGGCGGGCATCCCCGATTCCGGCACCGGCCACGCCATGGGCTACGCGCAGGAGAAGGGCGTGCCCTTCCGCCGACCGTTCGTGAAGTACACACCCACCTGGTCGCGGAGTTTCATGCCTCAAGACCAGCCCACGCGCGAGTTGGTGGCCCGGATGAAGATTATTCCCATCAAGGAACTCATCCAAGGACAGCGCCTGTTGTTTTGCGAGGATTCAATCGTTCGCGGGACTCAGCTCCGGGACACCGTCCGGCGCATCTTTGAATACGGAGCGAAGGAAGTCCACATGCGACCGGCCTGTCCGCCGCTGATTTTCGGATGCAAGTTTCTGAACTTTTCGCGTTCCAAGTCGGAGTTGGACCTGGCCGGTCGGCGCGCCATCAAGGAGATGGAAGGACAGGACGGCCCGCCGCCGCCTGAATACGCGGACCCGAATTCGGAGAAGTATCGCGCTATGGTGGAGCGCATCCGTCATCGGCTGGGTCTGACCACGCTGCAATACCAGCGGCTCGACGATCTCGTTCAGTCCATCGGCTTGCCGAAGGAAACACTCTGCACCTTCTGTTGGGACGGCAAAGAGTAGTCTGCCGATGGCTTCGCGGTGCGGTCGGAGCGACAAGGGCTCATGTTCGTTTCGTTTTCGTGGCAAAGCGTTTGACGCCTAGTCGGGGAAACAGGCTAGAATGCGCGATGCAACGGTCCTCCTGTATCCGTGTGGGTCGCGTCGTCGGTGTGGCGCTCTTCATCCTTGCCGCGGGCTGCGTCCAGACCTCGCCGCGCGCCGGCAAGCTCTTTGCCCCGGATCGCGGGCGCACGCCCACGGGCCAGTTGCTCACGCCGGTCGGTCGGCAGGTCGCGTTGCCGGGCATGCGGCCGCAGGCGCTTGCCCTCAGCCCAGATGGCCGGCTGCTGGCCACGGCAGGGAAGAACCGCACGCTGGTTCTGATGGATCCGGCGAGCGGTAAGGTGCTGCAAAGCGTTCCCCTCTCCACCACCAAAGGGAAAGCCGCTCCCGAAAGCGAGGAGGACGGAGTAGCCGACATCAAGCCCACGGATGCCACCAATGTCATCACCGCCCAGATGAGTCTGGCCGGGCTGGCCTTTTCGCCTGATGGCCGGCGCATCTTCCTTTCCAGTACGGGCGGCGATGTGTGGAGTCTTCCGGTATCAGCCTCGCATGAAGTCGGTCAAGCCACGGTGTTGCCTGTGCCCGATGCGGATTTGAAGGGGCATAAGGATGAGATCCCCACCGGACTGGCTGTTTCTGCGGACGGCAAGCGGTTGTATGTTGCCGGCACTCTCGCCAACCGACTGCATGAACTGGATGCAACTTCCGGCAAGCTCCTGCGCTCCTGGGACACGGGAGTCGCGCCGCAGGACGTCGTGCGGGTTGGCAGCAAGGCATACGTGAGCAATCGGGGCGGGCGACGGCCAGGCAGCGGCGACGTCACCGCACCCGCCGGCAAGGGGACGGTTGTGCGCGTAGATGCGGTGAGGCGGATCGCCAGCGAAGGCTCGGTTACGGTGATCGATCTGGCGACCGGACAAGTGACGGCTGAAGTTCTGGTTGGGTTGCACGCCTCGGCGTTGGCCGTTTCCCCGAGTGGCAAGTACGTGGTCGTGGCCAACAGCGGTAGCGACACGCTCAACGTGATTGACACCGGGACGGATCGCGTGATCGAGAAGATTTGGACGCGGCAGACGCCAGCCGATCTGTTCGGTGCACAGCCCAATGCGATGGTCTTCGAGCCATCGGGGCGGCGCCTTTACGTTTGCAACGGCACCCAAAACGCCGTCGCGGTGGTCGAGTTCGAGCCGGAGAAGAATGCGTCGAAAGTGATCGGGTTGATTCCGACAGGCTGGTTTCCCGGCGCGATCCAATTTGATGCAGCACGCCGGACACTTTGCGTGGCCAACATGCGCGGCATGGGTGCGGCCAAGGTGTTCGAGACGAATGCACCCGTGAAACTCAACACCAAGGATTTCTACGGCACCGTTTCGCTGGCTCCCATTCCGAGCCAGCGTCAGTTGGTGGCCTTGACGAAACGCGCGTTGCACAACATGCATTACCCCCGGCTCGCGCAGGCTTTACTGCCGGCCCGCCCCGACGAACCGCCGCGGCCTGTTCCTGAACGGGTGGGCGAACCCAGCGTCTTCAAGCACGTCATTTACATCATCAAAGAGAACCGCACCTACGACCAGATGCTGGGCGACATGCCCGAGGGCAACGGCGACGCTTCGTTGTGCATCTTCGGGGAGAAATACACGCCCAACCAGCACGAGCTCGCCCGCGAATTCGTTCTGCTGGACAACACCTACTGCGCGGGAGTGCAGAGCGCAGACGGCCATCAATGGACCGACAGCGCCATCGCCAACGAATACACGGAGCGGCAGATCAGTTCCGACACGCCGCGCAGTTATCCTGGCGGCAAGAACGCCGAAGGTTCCGATGCGCTCGCGTGGGCATCCTCGGGCTTCATCTGGGACAACGTGCTGGCGCACGGCAAGACCTTCCGCAATTACGGCGAATGGATGGCCAGCGAGGCCGGTTGGACGGATCGGAAACGTAAGGAGAGCGTGCGTTGGCAGGATTTTTGGCGTGAGCATCAAAAGGGCGAGGGTCGGGTACAGCTTCGGAGCCACCCTGCAATCGAATCACTGCGGCCCTACAGCTCCACCAACACCGTGGGCTGGGACTTGAAAGTGCCGGACGTGATGCGCGCCGCGGCGTTCATCCGGGATTTGCGGCAATTCGAGACCAACGGCGGCTTTCCGAACCTCACCCTGCTCTTTCTCCCGAACGATCACAGCGGCGGCACCCGCGGGCAGTATCCCACACCCGGGGCGCAGGTGGCGGACAACGACCTCGCGCTTGGCCAGGTCGTCGAAGCCGTTTCCCACAGCCGGTTCTGGCGGGAAACCTGCATCGTCGTCATCGAAGACGATCCGCAGGCTGGCTGGGATCACGTCAGTGGTTACCGCACTCTTTGCTTCGTCGTCAGCCCCTACACGAAGCGACGGCAGACCATTAGCACGCACTTCAATCAAACCAGCGTGATCCGCACGATTGAGCTGATGCTCGGTTTGCCGCCCATGAACCAAATGGACGCCACCGCTACGCCGATGTCGGACTGTTTCACCGAAACACCGGACTTCACTCCATTCACCAGCGTCCCCAATCACGTGCCGCTCGACCAACTGAATCCAGACGCCAAACAAGTGTCGCATCCCGTGCTGCAGCACGACGCGCTGGTCTCCAGCCGGCTGCCGCTAGATGAGGTGGATCGTTGTCCGGAGGACGTGTTCAACCGCATCCTGTGGCGCGCTATGAGAGGTCCGGACGTGCCGTATCCCGAGTGGGCGGTCAAGCTGGTTGAGGACGACGATTGAGCCTACGGAGTGACCCCGGCGCTGTTTCCAACGGACCGCGCCTCGTCCGTGAGGCGTAGC
Source organism: uncultured Verrucomicrobiota bacterium (assembly GCA_964634255.1). Classification (GTDB taxonomy): domain Bacteria; phylum Verrucomicrobiota; class Verrucomicrobiia; order Limisphaerales; family MWDV01; genus MWDV01. The sequence goes on from CAZWJC010000342.1 coordinate 4,309, forward strand.
GCTCCGCAGAAGAAACGAGTCCGGTGCGTCCAAAGGACTCTTGCCAGGTAAATCGCTGCGACCGTGGGACCGGTCGCGGTCCGGAGACGACGTGAAGTTGTGTTCGGCGCTTCAGGCGTTAGAACTTCGCGCTTGCCAACATGCACTTTGCATGACAAAGTGCACGCCATGGAACAGAACGCCGCCGCTGAACATCTCCAGGTCATCCGCACCTTGATGGAACGTTCCGCGCTCTACCGCCGGACGCTTGCCCCCGTGATGACGCTCGCCGGTTTGGTCGGCGCGATTGCCGCTGGCGTTGGTTGCGGGGCGCGCGTTGAATCCGGGCGCGCGTTCGGTCTCTACTGGCTCGCGGTGGCCGGAGTGACGCTCGCGGGCGTTTCGTTACTGGTGCGCCGTCAGGCGCTCAAAGACCACGAACCCTTCTGGTCGCCGCCGACCCGTCGCGTGACCCGGGCGGCTTCATTGCCGTTGGCGGCGGGACTGGTCTTCAGCCTGGTGTTGCTCGCGCTGGACGTGGGTCACATGCGCTGGTTGTTCATCTTCCCGAATCTGTTCTTCTACGCCTGCGCGCTACACGCGGCGGGCTTCTTCATGCCCCGCGGCATCCGGCTTTTTGCGTGGGGACTGATGACCTTGGGAGGTTTGTCTCTGATGGTCATTCCCCGGCTTTACACCGAACCGAATCCCATGCTGGATCACGTCCTGATGGGCTGCTTCTTTGGCGCGCTGCACCTGGCTTACGGCGGCTACCTCTATCTGACAGAGCAACGAAAGACTGCGGCGTGAATCCGGAACCGTTTCTCCAACTCGATCGTGTCATTCACGAGAAGGGGCGGTTGGCGATCATGTCCATGCTCGCCGCCTCAGCGGAGCTTTCGTTCACTGAGCTGCGCGACACGCTGGCGATGACGGACGGCAACCTGACCACGCACATCCGCACGTTGCAGGAAACCGGCTACGTCTCCGTGGCCAAGAGTTACCAAAACAATCGGCCGCTCACGACCGTGTCGCTGACGCCGGCAGGCCGCACGGCGTTCGCCAGCTACGTCTCCTTGCTGGAGCAAATCGTCCAGCAGAACAAGCCCAAGTAGGAATTCCATGACTCGTTTGAACACCCTTGCGACCTCGCGGTCTCTTACTTTGTGTGGCAAAGTTCAGGCAGGCGGGCAAATCGAGTCTTCGGAGCGCGTTTCGGCAGAGCGCCGCTCTCTCCAATCGAAACCTCCAACAGGGCGGCGCTCTGCCGAGCTGCCGCGACGCCTGAGAGTTGAACCATGAAAATCCTCCGAGCAGAACATCTGGGCATGTGTTTCGGCGTCCGGGACGCCATTGA
>CAZWJC010000343.1:0-5513 GCA_964634255.1 uncultured Verrucomicrobiota bacterium
AGGGCATTGAGAGCGAGCCCGCGCCTTGTTCCCTCCGCCTCGCGGTCGAGTGCAAGCTTCAGAAGCGTTTGTTCCAGCCCGGGCGTGCCGAGCGCTTGCAGCGCCTCGAAGGCCGCGCTGTGATTTTCGCCGCCCAGTTCCGACAACAGGAACTCGCCGGCGGGGGTGTAGGCCAGTTCGCGCAACGCACCGATGGCCGCCCGCTCGAAGGTGAAACCCATTCCCAGCGAGAACCGCAGATTTTTCGGTCGGAAGATGCTCATCAAATCGGCTCGGTGGCGGTTTGTGAGCATGACGTCAGTCGGGAAGTAATCAGGCAGACCGCGTTCTTCAGGCCAGCGGGCCCGGTCCATTTGCCTTGCTGCCACGGCCGTGATCTGACGCCGCCAGTCCTCCGGGGAGATCGGCGGGGACTCTTTGCCGCTCCTGAGTTTCTCCAGGAGGGTCGGCGCGGTTCCAGTCGCTCCGAGTTTGCCAAGGGTGAAGGCGGCCCCTGCCCGCAAGCATTGATTCGTGTCGTCCAAGCGATTCAAAAGGGCCTGCACACTGTTTGCGTCCTTCCATTGTGCGGCATAGATGGCGTTGATGGCCTGCCAGCGCACAGAGTCGTCACGGTCCTGTGCCGCCCGCAGCAAGACGTCCTTGGCGGCCGCGTTGTTGGTCGCCTTGCCGAGAAGCCTGCAATAAAGCCGCCGCGTCTGCGGGGCTTGCCGGTCAAAGCCGCCCGCGAGTGTCGTCACATCCAGCGCTTCGGGTCGGGAAGCGAGAACGTGTAATGCAGCGATGGCAACCCCCGGCTTCGCACTGCCGAGCAGCCGGACCAATTCCGCCTGATGTGGTTCCCAGGCAAGACTGCCAATGGCTTCAGCGAGCGTGGGCATCACATCGTCGGGCCAGCCCATACTGCGCGCCTTGGTTTCGGTCAGCAGCGCGATGAGGGTGGGTACGTCGTTCGTGGTGGCGAGGCGGGCGATGGTTTGCGCCACAGCGATGGCGACTCGTTCCTCGGCAAGTTCCGGACTCCGCATGAGCGCGAACAGTTCAGGCAAATCCGCCGTCGTGGCACGCGTCCGCAGCAGTTCCGCGGCTTCGTCGGCCTTTCGATTGGGCCGGTAGTCGCCGTCTTCGTCTTTTAGCCTCGGGACTCGGCGGATGAGGGCGATCAACTCCTTTGCATCGGCTTCGGCGTAGAAGCTCCGGGTGAATACCGGCGGCGGCGGCGTGAGTCCGCCCGCAACCACCTCTCGCCACGCCTCGTCGTCGAGCGGAGCGCCGGCGTCCCGCGTGAACTCGCGATAGGTCATCACTGCGCCCCGGTAGAGGTGGTGCTTTGCGCCGCCGGGCACGATAACGTAGAGCGCCTGCGGGCGGGACAAGCCGGCGTAAAGGATCGAACTGGTTAGGGGATTGGCGAAAACGCGGGTCACGATGGGAAAGTCGTCGCGTGGCACGAGGTAGGAGTTGCCATCGTAGAAATGGAACTTGGCGAGAGTTGCGCCATAGCCACTGATCCAGTTGGCCTCGTCCTCGGTGAGCTTTTGTCCGGCGAGGGACTTGCGGGCCAGTTCCGTGAGCCGGTCACAGACTTGCGCGAATTCCTTCAGTAATTCCGGAACGGGCTCACGCGCGGCGGCGGCGAATTGCTTGAGAGTTTCTGTTCCCGCATCGCCAGCCTGGCCGGATTCAGCGGTGCGGCGAGCCAGGCTCTCAAGCTCCGCCATCGCGTGCTCCTCAGCCTTTCTGAACGCTTGCGGATCCTTCAAGCCCTTTGCGACCTTTTCGAAATAGGTGTTGTAGAACCGCACAAACTGCGCCGCCTGCTCCGCCCGCGTCATCCGGTCCTTCTCGCTTCGAAATCGCGAGTGCCCTTCCGGGGAGCTCAGTTGCCTGTGCAATGCCATCTGGGAAAGCATCTCCCGCGCAGCCGCGCGGGCGTCAAATGGTTCGGCGACTCCCGCGTCGTCCAGCGTTTCCGCGGTTTTGCGCGAGAGGGCCGCGAGTCCGGCGAAGAAATCCGGGTAAGGCGCGACGATGCCTGCCGGTGTATCCGTCCCGCCCATGTACATCACGCTAAGTTTTGTATGCAGTGCCCACGTGTGCCGCTGTTCTGCCCACGCGCCGAGTTGCGTCCAGAGTTGTGAGTCCGCCCAAGCCTCGGTGCGGAGCGCGGGCAGAACTTGCTCCGGCAGCGGCTTCTGGAGTTCAGACAGCAGCTTCATCGCTTCACCGTGCAGCGTGTCGGGAAACGGCTCGCAATTGAGCTTCTGCACGGCAGCGACGACATCCTTGCCGGCTTGCGCCTCCAGCGCCTGGACGGCCGCGGGCGAGCGCAGCGTGGGCGAGGCGACCAGAAAATCCAGCCCCGACGGCATCATCCGCCCTCTGATCGCCGGGTCGGTCGTGTGATGAAATGTCACCGCGCAGGGCAACTGCCGCGGCGGCAGCAGGCGGAAGCCTTTGATCTTTCGCCCGAATTGTGCGTAGTCCCCGGGCGACAGAAGTTGGTCGTTGATGCGCGGACTCGGAAGCTGGGCGGCGAGTTCCTTTTGCGCTTCGGCCATGAGCGCGTCCGAGAAGACCGCGCCGTTGGCGAACAGCCTGGCCGAGATCGCGCCATACCGCGGCACATCCCCGTCCTCGACGGGCGCGAGCAGTAGGTCGAACGGCGTGGAAAGCTGACGCCACAGGTTCGACAAACTACGGTCACCTTGAACGAGCCGGGCGAGTTGGAGCGCCAGCTTGGTTTCGCGCTCGTCTTCCAAGCGAAACACTACGCTGGCATACCATTGCCGCGCGGCGAAGTAATCGGCCAGCGTCGAGGACTGCGTGTAAAAACTGGCCGCGCTGAAGTTCGCCGCTGAGAGCGGGAAACCAATGGGGCATTGCACGTTTCCTACGCCGGAGGTCAGCGTCGCGAGCAACTCCTTCTCGGTCGGGCTGAGCGATTGCCGAAGCGCGGCGTCCTGAAACGCCAGCCCGATGGAAGCATAACGGGCGAGGTCTGCCAAATCGGCGTCTGCTTGGGTGGCCTTCGCCTTGGCGGCTTCGCGAAGTTCGGCGGAAAATCGCGCCAGCCGTTTGGCCTGTGTTTCCTCGAGTTGCTTGACGCCTTCTTCCAGCAAGACGTGGTACGTGTGCCAAGCTGAGTCTGTGGTGATGAAGAGCGGCAACTCGGCATGAATATACGGCTCGAAAATCTGTCTGAAGAACGGATCGGTGACCACAAATCCGCTCCGTTCCAGCAACGCCTTTGCGCCCGCCGAACCTTGGAAGTGGTCCATGCCCTCGACCTTGCCAAGGTTGTAGGTCTTGGATGAGCTTGTCGCCGCTTGGAGACACAACGACGACGTGACGGCAGTCAGACAAGTCACCGCTCGCAACTTCCTCAGCGAATCGTGCATAGCTTCCACTTCCTTCAGACACCGCAACCCCAGTTTCGTTTCGCCAGCCCCGACTGGACAGGAGACTGCCGCAATTGCACGCGGCTGGGAAGCGGATTCATGGGCCTGCCCTCGGGCGTGCTCCGGGAGATTCAGAGGGGGGATATCTCCCAGCCGAAGTTCGCGTTTTGAACCCCGGAATCGTGTGGGGGGCGGCGGCCCCGGCGCACCCGCGTATCTCTCGCTGGCCACATGGCGCGCATCCGGGACATCCGGTCGTCGGAGAAGGTGTTTTGGCAGAAGGGCGGTTTTGCGCGACGAACTGAGACCGGGAAAAGGATTCACTTCGCTGTCAGGCCTGCCTAGGTTTCCCGCGTGAGCGAAAGCCAGTCGTCTCAAGTCGCGGCCCCCGCTGCCAGCAACCGTCTCCTGTCGCTGGACGTGTTCCGCGGCGCGACCATCGCTTCCATGATGCTGGTGAACAATCCGGGCTCGTGGTCGCACATCTACGCGCCGCTCGCCCACGCCGAGTGGCACGGCTGGACGTTCACCGACACCGTGTTTCCGTTCTTCCTCTGGATCGTCGGCGTGGCGATTCCGCTTTCGACCTCGCGCCGGCTTGAACAGGGCCAGAGTCGTGTCCAGCTCTTCCTGCATGCGTTACGCCGGGCAGCGATTCTCTTTGGGCTCGGCCTCTTCCTCGCTTCGTTTGGCTACTTCATCGATGGCTCGTTCACACGACTGGGTTTCGCCGATGGGCTGCACAACTGGCTGATGAATGTTCGCATGCCGGGCGTGCTGCAGCGCATCGCGGTCTGTTATCTGGCCACCATGGCGATCTTCCTCACCTCACGCCTGCGCGGGCAAATCGCCTGGATCGCTGGCCTCCTGCTCGGCTACTGGGCGTTGATGCAGTTCGAGCCGTTCCCGGTCAACGTGCATGGCGAGACGCGCTGGGTTTCCGGCCTGTACGAGAAAGGCGACAACTTCTCCGCTTATGTGGACAACCTGTTGCTCAACGGCCCGGTCATCGGTACGCACGTGTGGGCGTCGGCAAAGACGTGGGATCCGGAAGGCACGATCAGCACGATTCCCGCAATCGCGACCTGTCTCTTTGGCGTGCTCACCGGACATCTGTTGCGGTCGAAGCGGTCACCCGCCGAGAAGACGGCTTGGATGATGGTCGGCGGCGCGGTGCTGATGTGGCTGGGGCTGATCTGGGACCTCGCGCTGCCGATCAACAAAAGTCTGTGGACCAGCTCCTATTCCGTATTCATGGCGGGCCTGGCGGCGCTTTGCCTCGGCGTCTATTACTGGTTGATTGACGTGCAAGGCTGGCGGCGGTGGGCGAGGCCGTTCGCAATCTACGGAATGAACGCCATCACGGTGTTCGTGCTGGCCGGCGTGCTGGGGCGCATTTCGTTGGCCGTCAAAATCGGCTCGACCGAGAGCGCCGTATCCTTGAAGACTTGGCTCTACAACCACCTCTGCGCACCATTCGCCAGTGCCGACACCGCTCCGTTCCTGGGCTTCCTCGCCAGTCCGAGAAACGCGTCGCTGCTTTGGGCGCTGATGTATGTCACGGTGCTTTACCTCGTGGCGTGGGGTATGTATCGGAAGAAGTGGTTTGTGAAGTTCTAGCCACTGTTGCAGGCTGAAGCAGTTTCAAACGGCGAACGCATGATTCGGGCATCGCACATTACGAGCGCGGGCGGAGGATTCGCTCTCGCGGTCCTGATCCAAGTCGCGGAGGCGGCCAAGCGCGGCGACATCCCGGCATTGTCGGCGCCGGCGCGTTGGTTGGACACCGGAGTTGTTGTTCTGTTTTTCGTCATGTTCTTGGTGCTGGTCATGGGGATTCCTCAATTGAAAGAGACGCAGGCACGAAGAGGAAAAGGGGCGTTCGCGTTATTCCGCGTGAGTCGTTGGGATACGTCCGAGGAAGCCTTCCGCACTTTCTTGATGCCCTACTGCGGTAGACTACTCACTTGGTTCGTTTCAACTGTGGTTGGGGTAATTGCGATGAAGGTTTTGTTTCCCGCCGGCTGAGTCTGTTGACAGCACCCGGACCGTTCCACATGAAGGCAAGTGCGGCTTGGGTTGAAAACTCCGTCGCCTTGCCCCATGCTCCCG
>CAZWJC010000344.1:0-5407 GCA_964634255.1 uncultured Verrucomicrobiota bacterium
GGTTCATTGCTTCGTCGGTTCATTGGCCGCGGCTGGAGCGGCGGAAGACCTGAAATCAATTTTCGATGGCAAGTCGCTCGCCGGTTGGGTGCAGCGGGGTGGCAAGGCGAAATACGAAGTCACAGACGGCTGCATCGTCGGCACGACGGTCGCCAATACGCCCAACAGTTTCCTCTGCACTGAAAGGGAATACGGTGATTTCATCCTCGAACTGGAGCTCAACGCCGATCCGGGTCTGAACTCCGGCATTCAAATCCGCAGCCACTGTTTCGACCGCCCGACGCAGTATTTCTGGCAGGGCAAGACAAACACGATCCCCGCCGGGCGCGTTCATGGCTACCAAGTGGAGATTGACCAGTCCGAAAAGCGGCGCTGGAGCGGTGGCATCTACGAGGAAGGTCGGCGCGGTTGGCTGTTTCCGCTGGCCACGAACAGCCCCGGCGGCAGGGCTTACAGGATTGGTGACTGGAACCAATACCGCGTCGAATGCATCGGCGGTTCGATCAAGACGTGGGTGAACGGGGACCCGGCGGCGGACCTCATCGACACCGGTGCGCTGAAGGGCTTCATTGCGCTGCAGGTGCATGGGACGAAGGCGGTCGGGCTCAAGGTGCGCTGGCGCAACATCCGCCTGCAGGATCTTGGCGAGCACGTCTGGAAGCCGATCTGGGACGGCAAGACCCTGAACGGCTGGCATGTGATCGGCAAAGGCGATTGGAGAATCGAGGATGGTGCAATTCACGCGACGCATACGAAGGACGTCCAGGAGTTCGGCCATTTGGTGACGGACGCGCAGTTCTCCGATTTCGCGATTCGGCTAAAGTACAAGTCCATCAAGGGCAACAGCGGGTTGTATTTCCGCGTGGAGGAGACCGGTTTCAGCGGGGTGACCGGATTTCAAGCCGAGATTGACGCGGAGAAGGACGCCGGGGGTCTTTACGAGACGAACGGCCGGGCGTGGGTGAGTCAACCGAAGCCCGAGGACGTAAAGAAGTGGTTCTGCCCGCAAGACTGGAACACGATGGCGGTGAGCGCTCACGGCAAACGGATCGTGGTGAACGTGAATGGCCACCAGACCGCGGAATTGCGCGATGACCCGGGCCGGACGGAGGGCAAGATCGCCCTGCAGGTCCATGGCGGTCAGGATTGCGAGGTGTGGTTCAAAGACATCGAACTGCTGGTCAAGGAACCGTGAATTAACCGTCTCACTCAACGTCGAAACTCCAGTGAAAACTCCCAGTTTCCTTCCATCGACTCTTCCCAGGCGCGGGGCAGGGCAAGTTGCTGCCTACGCGGTTTTGGCCCTGCTGGTCGCCGGTTGCGCCTGCCTGAAGAACGAAACGAGACCTGCACCAGGCCAAGGCGTGCAACTGACGCAGCTTGACGACCGCGTCCGCGTGGAGATCAACGGCCAGCTTTTCACCGAGTACGTCTTCAAGGACACGCCTCGGCCTTACTGCTATCCAGTCTTCGGGCCAGGCGGTGTCGCGATGACGCGAAACTTCCCAATGAAGAACGTTCCCGGTGAGGACCGCGACCACAAGCACCACCGCTCGTTCTGGTTCACGCATGGCAGCGTCAATGGCGTGGACTTCTGGTCCGAGGACAAGCAGTTCGGCAAGATCGTCTGTGAAAAGCTCACTCAGGTCAGCTCCGGCAAATCCGCCGCCGTGATAAGTTCGCAGAAAAAGTGGGTCACCGCCGACGGCAAGCTGGTCTGCACCGATGACCGCACGCTCCGTTTCCACAACCGGCCAGCCAACGAGAGGATGGTGGATTTCGAGATCACGATCCACGCCACGAACGGTGAGGTCGTTTTCGGCGACACGAAGGAAGGTTCGATGGCGTTGCGCCTTGCCGAAACGATGCGGCTGAAGCCGAACAAGGAAAACGCCGGCAAGCCCGGCGGCCACATCGTCAACAGCGAAGGCGTCCGGGACGACGCTACATGGGGCAAGCGTGCCAAGTGGTGTGATTACTACGGTCCGGTGGAGGGCAAGACCGTCGGTGTGGCCATCTTCGATCATCCGCTGAATCCGCGTCACCCGACGTGGTGGCATGTGCGCGACTACGGCTTGTTCGCTGCGAATCCGTTTGGCCAGCACGACTTCGAGAAGCTCGCCGACAAGAACGCTGGCAACCTTGTCGTCCCCGCGGGCAAGAGTATCACCTTTCGCTATCGGTTCTATTTCCACGAAGGCGATGAACAGCAAGCCCAGGTCGCGGAGCGATATCAGGAATACGCCAAGGCAACCGCCCCTCTCCCTAAGTAACCCCTTCTCCGAAACCAAGACACCTCGTCCACCGTCATTCTTCTTATGAATCGTCGAACCTTCCTCAAGAACTCGCTTCTCTCCACCGCTGCGCTTACCCTCTTACCAGCCTGTAGGTCCACTACGGTCTCCCGAAAGGCCGCCGTGAGCCAGGCTCGCGTGCTGGGTGCGAACGAGACCATCCGGGTAGCCGTTGTCGGCTTCGGCGGGCGCGGGCAGGACCACATTGATGGATTCCGCAAGTTGCCCAACGTCCGGCTCGCGGCACTCTGTGATGCCGACCGCAGCATCCTCGACAAGGAAGTCCGCAAGGCAACAGACAAGGGCGAGGATGTGCAAGGTTTCACCGACATTCGTGAGCTGCTGGAGCGCGGGAAGGTGGACGTGGTGAGCATCGCCACGCCGAACCACTGGCATTCCCTCGGGGCGATTTGGGCCGTGCAGGCGGGCAAAGACGTGTATGTCGAGAAGCCGGTTTCGCACAACGTCTTTGAAGGACGCAAGCTGGTGGAAGCCGCGCAGAAGTATGGCCGCATTGTGCAGTCGGGCACACAATCCCGCTCGTCGGTTGGTTTGCGCGAGGCCATGCCGTGGATTCAGGCGGGCAATCTGGGAAAGATCATCCGCGCTCGCGGCCTGTGCTACAAACGTCGCGCGAGCATCGGCAAAACGAGCGGCGACCAGCCCGTGCCAGCGTCGGTGGACTACAATCTCTGGCTCGGTCCCGCGCCGATGAAGCAGCCGCGCCGCGGCCGTTTCCATTACGACTGGCATTGGTTCTGGGACTACGGCAACGGCGATCTCGGGAATCAGGGCGTGCATCAGGTGGACCTGGCCCGTTGGGTTCTGGGCATCAAGGAGCTGTCGCCGCGCGTTTGGAGTCTGGGCGGACGTTTCGGCTACGAGGACGACGGCGAAACGCCGAATACGCAGATCATCTTTCACGACTACAAACCGGCGCCGCTGCTCTTTGAGGTGCGCGGCTTGCCCGAGAGCGCCACGTCCAAGGAGATGGGGAACTATCGCGGGGCCGGCATTGGCGTGGTCGTGGATTGCGAGGGCGGTCATGTCGTCATCCCGAGCTACTCAAGGGCTGTGATTTACGACAAAGCCGGCAAAGAAATCCGCAAGTTCGACGGAGGCGGCAATCATTACGAGAATTTCATCAACGCCGTCCGTAGCCGTCAGGCGAAGAACCTGCACTCCGACGCTCTCGAGGGCCACCTCTCCGCCGCGCTGTGCCATACGGCCAATATCTCGTACAACCTCGGCAAGAGGCGGTCGCCGGACGGCGTCCGCGCGGCGGTTAGGAATCACGCGGAGATGGCCGAGATGCTGGGCCGTATGGAGGAACACCTGCAAGCGAACCTGGTGGACTTGGGCAAGACACCTGCCACGCTGGGCGAATTGCTAAAGATGGACGGTAAGGCGGAGAAGTTTATTGGCAACCGCACCGCCAACAGACTGCTCAGCCGGGAGTATCGGAAGCCCTTTGTCGTGCCGACCAAGGTGTAATCACGCTCCCGGCAAGCGAAGCGGCGCGTTGCGCTGAGAAGCGGTCGCGCCGGGTGGAACATCGCCGCGGACGGGCGCTGCGAGGTTTCGGCGGCGACGGGCGGAGGGAAGTGGCGGCCTCAGAGTGTTGAGAATGACGTGTCAAGTCGCGCGCAGTCGGGTCGGGCGCATCGGCTTCATTGACATGGACCGCCGGGGTTGCCTAAGCTTTGGCATGGTGAGTACAACACCAACGGATACCCCTTGGCCTTGCGGTCGGGGAGGGATAGCTTCGGCGTTTGCCCGAGTGGGGATGCGGATTTAGAACGCCGCTTCCGCTTCGGGACTTTTCGTGCCACCGACCACCTTCCTGCCCATTTCTTGACATTTCTACCCCATACGAATGTCCTGACCGCCCATGACTGAAAAACCCAAGCCCCAGCGCCGCCGACGGAAGGTCCATCTGCCGGTGGTGGAAATCCGCGAGATGCGTTTGGACGATCTGCCTGCCGTGTTTGCTTTAGGCCAGAGGCTCTTCACGGCTGAAGATATGCCCACGCTGTATCGCTGCTGGGACGACGACGAAGTGATGCAGCTTTTCAGTTCCGACCAGGAGACCTGCCTGGTTGCGGTGGCGGATCACAAGATCGTGGGCTTTGCGCTGGGCAGCATGATGGAAAAGCCCCGGAATGCATGGCGTTACGGTTGGCTGGAGTGGCTTGGCGTGGATCCATCCGTCAAGCGGTATGGCATTGCGACGCGGTTGCTCAACCACCTAACGAGTCTATTCGTCAGGCGGAACGCGCGCATCATGCTGGTGGACACAACCGAGGACAACGAACCGGCGCTCAGTTTCTTTCGGAAGCTCGGATTTGGGCATGAGCTTCGCCACGTCTATCTCTCGCAGAACCTGGATGCTCATCCGGAAGCCATTGAGCGGAAGGAGACGCTGAAGGAAGACGAGGACGATTGATCGGGTTTCGATGCCCGGCGGGATTGCTCAGGCGTAAACGTCGAGGCGGGGACGGTCCGGCGTTGCCGCGGATTGCTCCAGCATCTCAACCATCGCGGCTCCTTGCTGCTTGGCGACGTCTTGCGCCTTCTTCAACACGGAGACACCGATGTCAACGCGGGTTAATTCCGCCTTCAGGGTGCTGTCCAACAGCGACAGGGCTGGCTGGCCTGAGATTGTCATACAGCGTGCTATCGGAGGAAACCGGCGTGACTTGAGTTGGATCTTCTTCGTCAGTGGAAGGAGTGCCCATGCCGAGCCGGCTGCGGTGGGGTGCGCCTCCAACCGAGGGCGGCTAATTTTCCGCTGTACCGGTGGCGGCTGCGTTTGAGCGGCCCAAAAAACGCGTAGGCCTTGGCAAAAAATGTCATGCGGCCAACACCGCCTTGAGCTATACCAGTATCAGTTTTGATTGGCAGACTTCCCGCCTCTGCTCCGCCGACCACCCCGGAAGACAGCCCGATTGTGGAAATTCGGCAACAAGCCGGAAGCCGCCAGCGACAGCTTAAACATGAAAGTGAACAAAGTCCGCTTTAACAACACCGTCCTGCGCGACGGCCACCAATCCATGGCCGCCACGCGCATGACGACCCCCCAGATGCTTCCCGCCGCGCCCATTCTCGACGAG
>CAZWJC010000345.1:0-5374 GCA_964634255.1 uncultured Verrucomicrobiota bacterium
ATTCTGGATCGCGTCGCCACGCTTTGTAAGCGAACTAATCGCTCACCACACTAGCTGGATGCATTCGGGGTGCTGGGCTTGCAGCATTGCTAGGCTGAAACCTCCTCCAGGCTGGCGGTGCGGCTGGGGCATAGGGGGTTGTTCACCACCGGTCGGGCAAAATGTGGCGCAACACGGCGGTGTTCACCGCCAAGGCCAGCGGCAGGTGCGGGCTGTTCCTGCACGAGTTCGCGGAGTGGCGGGGCCGCTTGATCCTCTTCTTCCCGGGTGAACATTCCAGCGCGGAGACGCGGTTCCACTTCGAGGAATTCGTCATGGCCCACGCCAGACGCCGCGCGCTGGATGGCACGGTGGAACTGGTGCGGTTCTTCGTGTGTCCCGATTGCGGCGACCCGGTGCCGGACAGCTACGTGAAGCGGCTGCGGGAGAAGGGGAAGATGGAGTTCAACTGTCCCTGCGGCGGGACGGTGTCACTGGCCGAGCCGAAGGAGCGGATTCACTTCCGGTCGAAGGTCGAGGCGATGGAGCAATCCGCCGACCGGCAGCGGGATTTCGATGCGTTCGTCATGTCGGCCAAAGGCGAGACGAGCACGAAGAGTTTCCAGAACTGGGCCGGCGGCGAACAGGTAGCGATTGTGTTCACCGATGTCGTCGGCTCGACGGCGTTGGACGAGGCAATCCGGGATGAGGCAATGAACGAGGTGCGGCGGGCGCACTTTGCCCAGAGCCGGCGGCTGATCGGGCAGTTCCAAGGCCGGGAGATCAAGACCATCGGCGACAGCTTCATGGCGGCGTTCAAGTGCGCGGGCGCGGCGCTGGACTACGCGCTGGCGTTGCAGGGGCAAACGGGCCATCCGCAGGTGCGCATCCGGGCCGGCATCCACATCGGGCCGATGCGGGTGGAGGCAGGGGATGTGTTCGGCAGCACGGTGAACTTCGCCGCCCGCGTGGTCGGAGCGGTCAAGGACGCGGAAGTCTGGCTAAGCGAGCGGGCGAAGGAGGACACTGACCTGCTGGGGGGCAGCGAAGCACAAGGGGCTGAGGTGGGAGCGGCGCGATTTCGAACCGGATCAGTTGAAGGGATTCCGGCAGAAGATCACGCTGTGGGCGGTGAAGTAAGCGGGGCGAAGCTGACAGGATGAACAGGATTCACAGGATCACCAAGAGCCTGCAAGCCATGCCCGGCCCTTCATCCTGTCCATCTTGTTAATCCTGTCGCGCCTTGAGGTAACAACTCCTCCCGCTCCTTCAGAGCGGTGGGTTTCTGGGCATTGAAACCCAGGGCGGCGCTGTGCTTGCCTTGGGCTGGTACACCTTCGGCCTATCAGGCCGGATTGGCAGGTCGAGTCAAATTGTCCAACGTCCCCAAGCGAGACGAAGGGCCAGATTCAGTGTTACTGGATCACGAGGCTTGGGAGGTTGGTCCCCGGAATTGCCTGCCGCGCTTGGTCACTTTCCCGCCAGCCTGTCTGCCGTAATCAAATCCACCGGGGTTTCGTGGTCGGCGGGGGCTTGCTTGGTCTTGAGTATCTCCAGCGCGTATTCGATGCCGAACACGGCCAGTTGATCGCCGTGCTGATCAGCCGTCGCCAGAACCTTGCCCTCTCTCAACAGTTGCTGCATGGCAGCGATGTTGTCGAAGCCGACCACCCGCACCTTGTCGAGCTTGTTCGCAGCGCGCAACGCCGCCACGGCGCCCAGCGCCATGCTGTCGTTCGCGCAGAGCACGGCCTTCACGTCCGGATGCTCGTTGGCGACCGCGGCGACAACCTGGTTCGCCTTGTCCGTCTCCCAATAGCCGGATTGCGAGCTGACGATGGTCATGCCCGCCGCCTTCATCGCGTCCTCGAAGCCGAGCTTGCGCTGGATGCCGTTGAAGGCGTTCGGCGCACCTTCGATGATCACGACCTTGTCGCCCGCCTTGAGCTTGGTGGCGAGGAAATCGCCGACAGCCTTCGCGCCCTTGCGATTGTCCGGGCCGACGAATGGGAACTTCGCGCCGCTGGCGGCCAGCACCGCGTCGTCGAACTTGTTGTCAATGTTCACCACGGTGATGCCGGCGGCTTGCGCCTTCCTGCATACGGGCACGAGCGCCTTCGAATCGGCGGGCGCGATGACGAGGGCGTCCACGCGCTGGGCGATCATTTGCTCGACGAGGTCAATCTGCCGGCTCACGTCCAGCTCGTCCTTGATGCCGTTAGCAAGAAGTTCGTAATCCGCGGCGTGGGCCTTTTGATGCGCCTTCGCGCCATTTTCCATGGTGAGGAAGAACTCGTTGGCGAGCGACTTCATCACGAGCGCCACGCGCGGCTTGCCGGCGGGCTTGGGGGAATCGGAGTCAGCGGGTTTGCAGCCGGGCAGCAACGCAACGGCAAGAGCGACTGAGGAGAGAAAGTTGAGTTTAACGAAAGTCCTGTTTCCGAGCATAGGCATATTGGTTTTCAGCATTCGAGTTCCCGGCGAGGCTGTTGATCGGTCACCCCGCCGGCTCCAGTAAGCCCACCTGCCGACTCCCAGCGCAAGCGGGAATTCGCGCCGGTCGCGGTTCGGCAAGGTTGCTTCAAGCTCCGATGCCGAGTTTCTCGTAGCGCGGGCGGTCCCGGCGCGCAGCGGGCACACTTGAAGAGGACACTCGGCGATCGCAGGGCGTTGATCAGTTTTCGGACGTGCTGCGACCAGTGACTGGTCGCGGTCCGCAGGGTAGAGTACTTCCGGTCAGCTGGCCTTGAGTGCCGTCGCAGGTTGCCAACCTGCGATACGGCAGAGTGCCACTCTACGCGACGACCGCAACGTGGGCCGAGCTTGGTGCAGCCCTGCCGGTTCGGCTGGCCAAGACCTGAGCAGGCGGGCAAGCTCCAGGACGATGACGACGATCCCTTCACACATCCATCGAGTCTTCAGGGTGGTGGTGTTTCTGACACTGGTGCTAACGGTTGGATTCGCCCGCGGTTCGAACGAGCCCGTTCGCCTGCCGCGCACCAACCTGATGGTCTTCCACGGCAAACAAGGCGAGGTCCGACTGGTGAAATCCAAATCCGATTGGGAGAAGCGGCGAGCAGAAATCCTCCGCGGCATGCAGGAGGTCATGGGCCCGCTGCCCGGGAAGGCAAAGCGCTGCCCCCTCGACGTGCGGGTGGAGCAGGAGCTGGATTGCGGCGCGTATCTGAGGCGATTGATCACTTACCAGTCTGAGCGTGGCTCACGCGTGCCGGCGTATCTGCTAATCCCAAAGGTGGCGCTGGTCGAGCCGCGCAAGTTCCGGGCGGCTTTGGCTCTGCATCCCACCGACATGGAATACGGCCATCGCGTCGTCGTGGAGAAGCTGCGCGAACACTATCGGGCCTACGGCCACGACCTGGCCGAGCGCGGTTTCGTAGTGCTCGCCCCGGCGTACCCGCTCATGGCGAACTACGAGCCCGACCTGAAGGCGTTGGGCTACGCGAGCGGCACGATGAAAGCCATCTGGGACAACATCCGTGGGCTGGACTTGCTCGACTCACTAAGGTTCGTAAAGCAAGGCAAGTATGGGGTCATTGGCCACTCGTTGGGCGGCCACAACGCGATTTTCACGGCCGTCTTCGAGAGACGAATCAAGGTGGTTATCTCAAGCTGCGGTTTCGATTCGTTCTGTGATTACTACGGCGGCAACCCAGACAACTGGCAGCCGGAGCGGGGCTGGTGTCAGAATCGCTACATGCCGCGGCTGGTGGAGTATCGCGGGCGACTGGCGGAAATTCCGTTCGACTTACCAGAACTGATCGGCTGCCTGGCGCCGCGCGCAGTGTTCATCAGCGCGCCGTTACGCGACGACAACTTCAGATGGCAGAGTGTGAATGAAATCGTCGAGGCGGCCGCTCCCGTATTCGACCTTTACGGGAGGCGGAAGAATCTGCTGGTTGAGCATCCGGATTGCCCCCATGACTTCCCGGAGGCGGTCCGGGCACAGGCCTACGCGTTTCTGGAAACGAAGCTCAAGTAGCTGAGTCAGCGGCAAGGGGGATCAAACCTCCACCGCTTTGCCAGGTTCGGGCTGAATCACTTTGATCTTCGGATGCCGGAGACGGATTTGTTCCTCGAACCAACGGCGCGAGTCATCGCCGCCATGGCCAAGCAAGACAACGCGCGGCGAAACCTGGCCCACGAAATCCAACAGGTCCTCGCGATTCGCGTGGGCGGTGAGATCGAAATCCAGCACCTCGCAGCGTTTCGTCAGTTCGCCGCCGCTGGCGCTGAAGAGGAACGTCTCCCCCTGCCCCGCCGCCTTCAGCCGACCGCCCGGGGTGTCGGGATCGGCATAGCCGACAAAGAAGATGCCGTGTTTCTCGTCGCCCGCCATGCGCAGGGCCAGATCGTGCGCCGGCGTATGCTCGCTCATCATGCCGGCCGTGACGACGAACAGACGTCCGCCGGTGGGCTTCATTTTCTGGATCTGCTTGGCGTCCAGAACGGTCAGGTCGAGCGCCTCGTGGAGTTGCAGATTGCTGTGCGCACGATGGGTGCGATGCGACTGGAGATCGTAAATTTCGGTGAACACGCGGCCCAGTCCGCCAATGAAAACCTGCTGCGGTTTCAGCTCACCGGCGCGCATCAGCAACGACAAGTGCGCGAGAATCTCCTGCGTGCGCCCCAGCGCAAATGTGGGAATGAGAACGCTCCCCTTGCGTTTGAAGACGCGCTGGATGGCCTGCGTGAGTCGCCGGAGTTCCGCCTCGCGGGTGAAGCCCTTCGGCGTTGGCCGATTACCCCGGGTGGTCTCAAGAATCAAGACGTCGGCTTCCACGTCTTCGAATCGCGCCCCGC
The DNA here is from genome assembly GCA_964634255.1 of uncultured Verrucomicrobiota bacterium. Taxonomy (GTDB): domain Bacteria; phylum Verrucomicrobiota; class Verrucomicrobiia; order Limisphaerales; family MWDV01; genus MWDV01. Next base: position 4,801 of record CAZWJC010000345.1, read on the forward strand.
GCTGGAGGGTCTGGTCGTGAAAGCACACATCGCCGGTGTAGAAGAGTGTTTCCTTTCTGCCACGCACCATCATGCCGGCGGCCCCGAGCGTGTGGCCGGCATCAAAGAACTCCAAGGTCGGCGAACTGGCCCCGGCCCGGGTCTTGTGGAACGCCGCCCATTCGATCTCGCGATTGTAGCGGAAGCCCTGGAAGAGCGGCGCGATGTCGTCCACCTCATCGTGGCTGTAGAGCGGGTATTCGCGAATGCCGAGTTCCTCGCGCTGGCGCGTCATCACATTGACAGAGTTGTGCAGGACGCGCTCCACGATAAAGTAGCTGAGCTCCGGCATGAGCACATGGGCCTTTTCGAAATAGCGCAGCGCGACCGGCAGCGTGCCAACGTGGTCGTGGTGGCAATGGCTGATGGCCACGGCATCCACCTCTTCGTGCTGGATGGCGTTGAGCAGCGGCAACCCGGCGCGACCATCGCGCTTGGGGTGCATACCCGAGTCCATCAAGAGGCGATGGCCCTCGATATCCACGAACCACGCGCTGGCGCCGATGTCGGTGTCGGGGTTAAGATTGAGAATCCG
>CAZWJC010000346.1:0-5349 GCA_964634255.1 uncultured Verrucomicrobiota bacterium
CTGCAAGCCATGAATATGCCGTCAGACCGGAACGGGTTCAGGGTCGTGACTTCCTGGGCGGGTTGAGCTACAGTGCGTCCATGAAGCATGCCCTACTGTTTGCTCTGTCGTGCCTGCTCCCATTCGGGCCTTCCGCCTTTTCTGCGCAACCTACCGAAAGCCTCAAACTCACTCAAACCATCAGGCTGCCGAGCGTGCAGGGCCGGTTGGGCCAGCTCCAGTTTGACGGCCAGCGCCAGCGACTGTACGTGGCGGCATCCGACCATAACACCGTTCAGGTGCTGGATATGTCAGGTGGCAGGGTGCTACACCCGCTCCCCATCAGCGACCCGCGTGACTTGCTGCTTCTAACCAAGCCCAACCTGCTGTATGTCTCCTCTGGCAAAGATGGCTGCTTGAAGGTCTTTGATTGCGGTGCCGAGCGTGCCATTAAGACGATCGGGCGGCTGCCCGATGTGGGCGCTTTGCGTTTCGACGTGCCAGCGAACCGAATTTACGTTGCTAACGACAGTGCGCTGACGATGGTGAACGCGCAGACCGGCGTGCAAACGGTCAGTATTCTCCTGGCCGGCCATCCCGAGGCTTTCGCCATTGAATCGCTGGGCGATCGCATTTTCGTCAACGTGCCGACGGCCAACCACGTGGCGGTTATCGAGCGCCTCAGTCGCGAAGTTACGGCAGCCTGGCCGCTCGACGGCGCGATGGATAACCAAGCCATGGTGCTGGATGAGGAACGAGGGCGACTGTTCATTGGTTGCCGCGAGCCGGCCAAGGTCGTGGTGCTGGACTCGAAGTCTGGCAAGCCGGTTTCCGATTTCGCGATTGCGGGAGACGTGGGGGACGTTTTCTACGACGCAAAGCGAAAGTGGCTGCTCGCCTCATGCGGCGAAGGCTTCATTGATGTATTTGAACAGGTCAATACGGACCAGTTCAAGCCCCTGACACGTTTGCCTACCGCCAAGGGGGCGCGGACATCGCTGTATGTCAAGGAGGGCGGACTGTTCTTCTTGGCAGTCCCGGCCCAAGGCGGCAAACCGGGTGAGATTCGGGTTTATCAGTCGTCGCCGTAAGGCGTGACACGGCTGCGGCCGGCAGACTGGTGGACGAGGTTGGCTTCGGTGAGCTGCAGATTCTGTTTTTCATCAGTCATGGATTCCGCTATATCCCCAGGCAATTACATACGAACTGTTGCGCATGAGCAAAGCCACGAACGACAAACCGCAGGTTGGAATCTTGATGGGCAGCGATTCTGATTGGCCGACGATGAAGGCTGCTGCCGACGTGTGTGCCGAATTCGGCGTCGCGTCCGAGGCGAAGGTCATCTCGGCCCATCGCACCCCGCGTGACCTGGAAGCGTATGCGAGTTCCGCGCGCGAACGCGGCTTGCGCGTCATCATTGCCGGCGCGGGCGGGGCGGCGCATCTGCCCGGAGTCACAGCCGCGTTTACGACCTTGCCCGTCATCGGTGTGCCGATCCTCGGCAAGTGCCTGGACGGAATGGATTCCTTGCTTTCCATTGTGCAGATGCCGCCCGGCGTGCCGGTGGCCACGGTCGGCATCAATGCCGCCAAAAACGCCGGGTTGCTGGCCATGCAAATCCTCGGGGTGGGGGACGCGCGGGTGGCCGAAGCGCTGGCCAAGTACAAGGTCAAACTGGCCGAAGAATCCCGGGCCAAGAACCAAACCCTCGCCCGTTGAAGACAAGAGCCCGCGCCGCCGTGGCGAAACCGCCGCGGTGTGCAACGCTGGACTACTCGTCCTCTTCCTTGGGCGGCGGTCGCGACGCGATCCACCGCTTCCAGAGTTCCAGTTCGACGTAAAGTTCCAGAAAGACGCGCGGACGCAGTTCGAAGAGCCCGACTTGAATCCAGCGTTTGTTGGTCCGTTCATCCAGCGCGGCGTTGAGCTTGGCGGCGGTGACCATCACCGGCGGATATGGCTCCTCCGGCAGGGCGTCAAACCAACCCACCTGCGTGAACTGGCGCAGGTAATAGGGCAACGGCCAGTAATCGCTGCCGGGCGCAACCACCTTGATCACCATGCCCTCGCGCTCCGGGTGGACGGAGGCCAGCTTGGCGATTTGTTGCGTGAGACGCAGGACATCCGGCACGGTTTGCGCATAGACGTAGGGATTTCGCCAGTCGGCAAAGCGGACGAAGCTGGCCTGCCAGCTTAACCAGGCCAGATGGGCCGTTCCGACGCTCAAGGCGGCGCCGAGGACGACCTTCGCCCAACGCGGTCGGCACAACTCCGCCAAGACAGCGATGCCCACTCCGGCGAGCAGAATCCAGCCGTGCAGAAAGCCGACGAGACACCACGGCGTCTTGTAGGAGATGACGGCATAGATGGCGGTCAGTGCCAGCGTGTAGAAGCTGAGGAAACGAGCCAGCCGCACGTTTACGCCTCTCAACCAGCGCCCGCGCAGCGCGGTGATGATCCCGACTAGGGCAAGTCCGAAGATAAGCCCTTCGGTCCACAGCGGGCTCTTCGGGCGTTGATACCACAGCAGGCGTTCCAGGTAAAAGTGCCAAGGGTGGATGTGAGGAGAGTCTCCGCCCGCGCGTTTCAGCCACGGTAGGTAAGTGCGCAAGGAATCCAGCGGCCCGCTCCAATTCGTACCGAAAGAGGTGAATAGCAACCCAGCTACGAAGGCGGCGGTGAGGAGTGCGGCGATCAGGTGTGACCGTTTGCATGATCCTAAGCACTGACGCAAGGCGGGCGCGCCGCCGTCCATCCACGCCGTCAGGACCAGCGCCAGCACCAGCGCGGCCCCGGCGAAGATGAACGTTTCTTTGGTGGCATACATCAACGCGAGACCTGCCCCTGCCACCATGGCCCAGACGGCTCGTCGGTTTTGCGTGTAGCGCCAGCCCCCGGCCAGTGCCAGCAGCGTGAAAAAGCCGAGCAGCATCTCGTGGATATAATACCGGCTGTAGAAGACCATCGCCGGCGAGAGTGCGGTAAGCCCGGCGGCGGTCAGGGTCGCGGCCCGTCCCAAGCCGTCGCGCAGCAGCCAGAGCAAAATAACGAGCGCCACACCGAATAAGGCCGGCGTAAGTCGCATGATGCCCTCGTTAAGCTCGTTGTAGTTACGGGTGCCGCTCAGCCAAACGGCGGGCAGTGAGGCGTAGTAAAGCGTGGGCCCATGATGTTCGTTGGGATCGTAGCGATACTGGTTTGTGCTCCAATGGTCGGCAAGCTTCAGGGCGTTGACGGCTTCGTCATTGTGCATCGGCCGGTTGTCCAGCCGCACACATCGCAGCGTTAGCGCGGCGATGGCGATGAGGCAGAAGCCCAACGCCCAAGCGCGATTCATTTGGCCTTGGCGAGTGGTGCGGCCGGAGCGCCGCGTCTGAGGGCGTAAATCAACCCCAGTATAGTGATCAGGACGAGGCTGGCAAGAAAGGCTGTGGGCCAATTCAAACCTGTCATGGCAGCCTCCGGCGGCTGGGCTGGTTCGCTGTTCTTCGGTGATGGGGTGGCCATCGCAGGTTCTGACACTTCTTGGGCAGGGGCCGGAGATGACTTGGACGGTCTTCTAGAACTCGCGGTTTGCATCGCGACCGGCTCAGCGCCAGCGCCGCTGCTATTGGATTCGGGAGATATTGCCACTCCGCCTGGGGCGGCCTCCGTCGGCTCAACTGCGAGCATGGGCGTCGATACTGCAACGGTTGGCGGTGGCGCGGTTTCCGCGGCGCCGAGCATCGTCACTGGGAGGGCGTAAACCTCGATTTCCTGCCAGCCATTCATCGCGCTCAGGCTGCCGCCCTTGGTGTAGGCGCGCACATGTCTCCCCGCCAGACCTTTGGCATCCACGATCTTGCCTTCGTGTGTCTCGAAGTACTCCTTGTCCGTGCCGACGCCCAAGCCTGACGAGTTGTCCACGTCGTTGTTGAAGATGATGCGTGCGTCCTGCTTGAACTCGGGATCATCAGAGATCAGCACGATGACGTCGTGCATCGCTTGGATGTAGCGGTGGTCGTGCCACAGTACGACCGCTTGGATGAAGTAGCGCTGCCCCAAATCCACCTGAATCCACTGCGTCCCCTTCTTCATTTCGACCGCGTCGTAATCGAAGGCCTCCTTCTTAACGTCAGTAACCTGTTGCAGTTCGCCGGTGAACGGCTTCACGCTGCTGGTCACCGGTTTGTTGAACGCGACGTTCTGAACTCCCTTGGCAACCAAATGTGGCGGGCGAGGCGTTTGCCTCAATGGCTCGATAGTAGGACCGCTGGGCAGTTCTTCAGGAGTGCCTTTGAGCGTAGGCGCCGGAAGAATCAGTTTTAGCTCCTCCAACTCCTCCGACGCGAAAGCGGGGAAAAATGACGCGACGGCCAGCAACCCGATGCTGACCGTCGCGCGGAAATCCAGTCGAACAATTGACGCCAGCTCTGTTCGACTTCTCGTTCTCATGGCAAGTCTCTCCGCCGTCCTGGGCCGAAACGTTGCTGGCGTGCCCGTGAACCGCGCGGGCGCGGCAGGTTACTTGGCCGGTAGCGCGTAAATTTCGATTTCCTGCCAGCAGTTGAGAGCACTCAGGCTGCCGCCCTTGGTGTAGGCGCGCACGTAGCGGCCTTTCGCGCCCTTGGCGTCCACGATCTTGCCCTCGTGGGTTTCAAAGTACTCCTTGTCCGTGCCGACGCCCAATCCCGACGAATTGTCCACGTCGTTGTTGAAGATCGTTTTGACGTCGTTCTTGAACTCCGGATCATCGGCCACCTGCACGATGACGTCATGCATCGCCTGGATGTAACGATGGTCGTGCCACATCACCACGGCCTGGATAGCTTCCGCCTTGCCCAAGTCCACTTGGATCCATTGCGTGCCCTTCTTCATTTCCACGGCGTCATAGTCAAACGCCTCCTTCTTGCCGTCGGTGACCTGATTTAACTCGCCAGTGAAGGGCTTGACGCTGGCAGTCACTGCCTTGCCCAGCGCCACGTTCTGCACCCCTTTCGCAATCATATAGGCGGGGCGAGGCTTGTCGCTCAACGGTTCGATCATGTCGCCCTTGGGCAAATCTTCGGGCGTGCCCTTCAACGTGGGAGCGGGTAGCGCGAGCTTCAGGACTTCCTTTTCATCCGCAGCGGAGGCGCTGGAGGTGAGAAACAGCGCATGCGCGGCAACAAGCGTGGTGGCCAAGGTCAGGAACTTCATTTTTGTTTCGGCGATCAGTTTCATTGGTTCAACGTGTCAAATCATGAGTCTATTACCTGAAGCGTTGGGCGACGGAAAGCCATTTTTGTGCGCTCAGCGACTCTTCACGCTTCTTCTGACGCTCGGAAGGCCGGTTCTATTCGGCGACCCGGGACGAACGCCCGCGACCTTGGCCGGGCTGGTGATCGAGTC
>CAZWJC010000347.1:0-5287 GCA_964634255.1 uncultured Verrucomicrobiota bacterium
GCCGCCACCCTCGGACATCTACGGGCCTATGCCTTTGTTAAGTATACAAGCCCGCAAAAGGCCGATACCATCCGGAGCCAAGGCTTGATATACTCGTCCCAGATGAACCTGCCGCAGCCTGCCAACCTCCTTCGAGGAATCGGAGGGCTGCTCGCGTTGCTTCGGTGCTTCTCTGTTTTCGCGGTGCTGGGTTTAGCCCAGAGCGCACTGGGGGGACCCTCCGGCCCGGTGACCTGGGGCGACACCGTGAGCGTCGCTAGCGGTGGCTGGGGGCGAATGATCCAACTGACCAGCGGTCATTGGCTGTGCGTCTCCACGGTCTTCCCGAGCGGCACGAACACCTATCTCGCCATCTATCGCAGCACGAATGACTGCCGAACCTGGTTCCGGCTGTCCCAAGTAGCGGAGGTTGGGCGGACGCTTGACAACGGGGAACTGGTCGCGCTGCCGAATGGCGATGTCCTGCTCACGATGCGTTCACTGATTACTGGCGACTCTTACCGCCTACCTGTCTATCGGAGCGCCGACAACGGCCAGTCGTGGGGCTACCTCAGCAACATTGACGCGAGCGAGGGGGCAGGCACACTCGGACTCTGGGAGCCGGACTTTTGGGTGCTGGAGGATGGGCGGCTCGTGGTGACTTACTCCAACGAACGTCACCAGGCAGACTCGCCGTCTTACAGCCAGCTCATCTCGGAGCGGATTTCCAACAACAATGGCGCCACGTGGGGTAGCGAGATTCACGCGGTGGCCCAACCCGGCGGTGGCAGCTTGCGCCCCGGCATGTCGCAAATGGCGCGCATGGCAAACGGCAAATATATCCTGGCCTATGAAATCGTCGGGAGGGGCAACGCCGACGTTTACTTCAAGACCTCCGACACCGGTGTCAACTGGCCCGCGGGTTTGGGCACGCGCATTCCCTGCCAGCATTGCGGGCCGTTCGTGACCACGACGCCGGATGGACGTGTCTTCGTGACCTCGTGCGAAAACGAGGTCTCGTTCAGCGAAGATTTCGGCGAGACGTGGCAGAAGATGGATCCGCCCGCGTGGAATCTCGGCTTCGCCTTCTCCTGGCCCGCCTTGTATGCCACGCGAACCAACGAACTTGGCGTTCTCGCGGTCGCGCCCACGCTGAAGCTCCGGCTCGGCGCATTGTCGCCGCCGATAGTCTGGCCGAATCCTTTCGTGGAGAACTTCAGCAGCGGCGCGGATGTAAACTGGACTCGCTACGGCAGCAACATCACTGTCCGCAACGGGTGTTACCTGCTCGACCACACCAACTCCTACGGCAAGGCTCTCACGGGAGACGGCTTCTGGACGGACGGCACGCTGGAGGCTGACGTAATGCTCACTACCTCCATTGGCAATGCCGGTTTGGTCTTTCGCGCCACGAACCCGGATTACACCGGGCCAGACGACATGGCAGGCTACTACGTCGGTTTGGACCCAGCCGGATCGGTGATGCTGGGCCGGATGAACCACGCCTGGACTCAACTCGCGTCCGCGCCGGTGATCGTGGGCACGAACGCCTGGCGTCACCTCAAGATCACCATGCAAGGCTCGGCGCTGAAGGTTTACGTGGGCGACATGAACACCCCGAAGATCACGTGGACCGACGCCACGCACCGGCGCGGGCAGATTGGCGTGCGCGCGTTCCAATGCAACGCACAGTTCGACAACGTGACGTTCACCAACGCCGCCCCGCTGCGCGTGGAGTTGCAGCGTTCGGACAGCGGGCTGGCCTTCTCCTGGCCCCAAACGGCCTACAACCTAGATCTTGCTCGCACCGTGAGCTTGAACACGCCGGCGGACTGGTTTCCTGTGACGAACCCCGCCGCCCTGTCGAACGGACGCTGGAGTCTCTCACTCCCTTGGCCAGAAGCCGCTGCCGAACTCTATCGGTTGCAGCCAAAAACGAACTGACTGCCGTCACTTCTTCCCGGTCACGCTCTTGATGTATTCCACCTCGCCGGCGACGATTGGTTTGCCGTTGGGACGGAAGATGTCGTGGAACGGCACTTCCGGCTCGCCGGTGTAGGTCTTCGTCCAGGTGTCCCACGGATAAATCGTTTGGGTCTTGCCCGCGACGAAGCCCCAGTTGTAGGCGGCCACGCGCTCCTGCTTGAGATACTCCAGGATCGGCTTGAAAGAGCTGCCGCGCGGGCGGGCCATGTACTCGGTGCAGAGGATCGGGCGGTTGAACCGCTTCAGGTTCTGGACGCACTGCTTCATCTCGTCGAGTGGCGCATAGCTGTGGAAGGAGATGACGTCCGATTCCTCGAAGATAATCTTCTCCATCGGAGAATACTTGGCCGGATCGCCCCACGTGCCGACCCACACGCCCGCGGTCACCGGCTGCGAAGGATTCGCTTCGCGCGCCCAGACAAAGGCCTTCTTCAGAAGCGCGTTCGCCATCTCAGCCTTGTTTCGAAGCTCGACTTTGCCGTAGGCGGATTCGTTCGGATTGTCGGGCTCATTGAAAATGTCCCAGACCTGCACGCGGCGGTCGTCCTTGAAGCGCGAGATCACGCCAACGATGTAAGGCTTCAATTCGTCGTGCCGCTTCGGGTCGCCGAGGATTTGCTTGCCCGGGCTTTGCACCCAGCCGGAGTTGTGGACGTGCGGCTTCGGCTCGCGCTGCTTGCCCAGCTTCGGGAACGGATCCCAAACGGCGTCCAGCGGGGCGAACATCACGCCGATGTGATGCTTGTCCGCCAGCGCGAGGAACTCGTCCATGCGCTTGAGGAAGCCTTCCTTGTCCTGCTGCCAGAGCAGGTCGTGCAGGAACACGCGCACGCTGGTGAAGCCGAGGTCCTCGGCCCAGCCCAGTTCGCGGTCAATGGTTTTTGGATCCCAGGTGTCCGCCTGCCACATTTCGAGCTGGTTGATGGCCGTGCTGGGGCCGAAGTTGCAGCCCACGAGCCAGGGCTGTTTGGCGTACCAGGCGTTGGCCTGCTCTGGCGTCCACCGGTCGCGGGCGGAGGTGGTGAATGTTGCTGCGATCAGCAATGTGATGAGCGTGAAGGTTCGGTTCAATTTCATGATTGGTCCTAGGTTTGATTCAACGGGAAAGTGAGAGAAGCGGCAAATGTTTTGTTCCTGGTCACTCGTACTGCACCCGATAAAACTGGGGGGCCTCAGTGGCCGTCGCGGTGTCCGTCCAGTAAAACGGCAGCGCCGGCGAACTGGTGGAAAAGCGTGTGGACCAAAGAACCGGCTGGCTCAGATTGCTCGTGGCTTGGACCGCGTAGTCCGGCCCAAAGTCGCCGTATACGTACAGTCGGAAGCCACTTTGGTTGGCCGTTCCTGCTTCCAAGCGGGGCTTCGTGAGATTCGTCACGATGATAGTGAAACCCTGCGTTGCGCTGAGGCTGGGCGTGCCGCTGTCACTCACTTTAAGGCTGACGGAATTGGTCGTGCCTGCCTGTGCCACGGCGGGTCGCCAGGTGAACACGCCGTTGGTTGCGCCCAACGTCGCTCCGGTCGGCGCAGTCAGCAGGCTGAACGCGAGCGTCTGGCCGGCGTCCGGATCGGTGGCGGTGTTGGTGAGGATCAATGTCTGGCCCGCGCCCATCAAGCGATCGGCCACGGGCGACAGCACCGGCGTCCGGTTGGCCAGCGCTGCGATCTCACTGCCGGACAGGGCGCGGCCATACACGCGAGCGTCACGGATTGTGCCGTTAAAGTACTCGTCGCCGCCGGGGAAGTCCGCGCCCAGGAAAAGCGGCTCGTTCACCACGCCGAAGCGCAGCACCACGCCGGGTTGGTTCAGGTCCAGCACACCGTTCAGGTAGAAACGAACGGAGGTTCCGTCGTAAGTCACGGCGGCGTGCGCCCACTCGCCGAGCGGCAACTTCGCGATGGAATTCCAGGTGCCGCTGCCCACGCCGCCTGGGGGCGCGTTCCAGTTCGCGCTGAACCGCAGCGAGCCGTCGCCCCAAACCTGCATGGCGTAGGGCGAGGCATTGAGGCCTTTGGTGATGATGCCGGCCCAGTCCGTGAACGCGTCGGCGCGAATCCACGCGGCGAGGGTGAGCGTGTGTTGGACGTCGTTGCCGAGGGCGGCGTTGCAGTTCACGTAATCCCCGCTGCCATTGAACTTGAGGCCCGGGTTCATCCACACGGGCGCGCCCCCCAGCGTGCCGACGCGATTGCAGACGCTGCTGAGCGCGGTTGTGCCGCTCGTTTCCTCCAGACGAAACCGCGCCGCCAAAAAATCGGCGTCCTCGTTCACGACCGAACTGGCCGGCACAGCCGTGCCGAAGTCAGGCATGTTGGCCGTCGTCCACGCAATGCGCTGCGCGCGGATGCGCCGCAGGCCGCCGCAGCCTTCGCCGGAGTTGTTGTTCGCGTGATACACATTCCACCATTGCCCCGCCGTGTCCGTAACGATGCAATTGTGCCCGGGACCGTAGGCGCCGGCTTGTTTGGTAAAGACCGGGCCAGACTTCGTCCAGTGTGCCGGGTTGAGCGGGTTAGTGCCGGTCATCGTCAACAGGCCCAACGCGTAATCGTCCGTCCAGCAGCCGCTCGCCGAATAAACGATGAACAGGCGGCCATTCCGCTGGAACCCCCACGGGCCTTCGTTGACGTCCGGGTCGCCGATGGTTTCCCAGCTTTGCGTCGGCGTGGAGAGCAGGACGGGTGCGGCGCTGAGATTGGTGGGCGTGCTCATCGGTGCGATGAAGATCTTCTGCTGGCCGCGCACGGGTTCGCCGGAGAAGAGGTAGTAGAGCTGATTGCTCCACGTGAACACGCTGCCATCAATGTTCCAGTAGTCCTTGAAGATGACACCCCGGCTGGTGTAGGGGCCGTACGGGCTGGTGCCCGAGCTTTCGGCAACGAAACCGCGGCGGTCAATGCCACCGGTGTTCAGGTTCGTGTTGAGCGTGTAATAGAGATACCAGCGGTTGCTGATCCAGTGAATCTCCGGTGCCCAGAGTTCTGAACAGCCCGGAGAGAAGATGACCGTGTCCGTTGCCGTGGCCAGGCCGCCGAGCGACGCCGACCGCCGCAAATGAATCGCACACCCATCACTCTGCACCAGGTGGTAGAATCCGTCCTCGAGCGTCACCGTGGGGTCCTGGCCCTGCATGATGGGATTGGTCAGGCAAGCGGCGGAAGCATTTTGGCAGAACAGCCAAAAGGCAAGTGCCAAGAGGCGGGATGCGAGCGCGAATCCCGAAATCCGAATCCCGAAATCCGAAAGAAGGCCGCAGATCGAGGTCCGAATCGCGCGTCGCCTGTTTGTTCGGCGGAGTGCGATCATTGGGTGCGGCCGGCAGCC
>CAZWJC010000348.1:0-5239 GCA_964634255.1 uncultured Verrucomicrobiota bacterium
CTTGGCGCTCATCTCCGGCAGGATGCGCGGGTCGAGTTTGTCGAAGCCCACACGCACCTTAACTGTGGACTTCTGCCGGTCAGCAGTGGGAACAATCGCGATGACCTTGCAGGGAATCCTCCAGTTCGCATAGGCATCCAGCGCTGCCTCGACCGGTTGGCCGGACTCGACGCGGTGAATGTAGCTTTCGTTCACGTCGATCTCGATCTCCAGTGAGTCCATGTCCACGAGCGTGCAAATGCCCGTGCGGGTGAAACCACCGCCCGCCGAAATCGGGGAAATCATCTCGCCCGGCTGCGCGTTCTTGGAAGTGACCATGCCGGGGAATGGGGCGCGGATGATTGTGTCCTCAAGCTGCTGCTGCCAGACGGCCACCTCGCGCTCCGCGACAGTCACTTGATTCTGCTGCTGCTGCAAGCGGGCCCGAAGCGCCTTGGCTTCGGCCTCCGCGCGATCCAAGTCCGCCTGCGACGCGATGCGCTCTTTGGCCAGCCCCGCATAACGCTTCAGTTCCAACTCGGCTTGCTCCAGACGGGCACGATTTTCCTCCACGCCGCTTTTCGTCGAGACCAACTGCGCCTCCGCCAGCCGAAGACTGGCCTTCACATTCGTGTCGTCCAAACGCGCGAGGACTTGTCCTTCCTTCACCTTCATCCCCTCCTCCACCAGAACTTCGATGACCTTGCCGGTAAATTTCGAGGAAACGGTCGCCGCCCGACGCGCCGTCACGTAACCCGAGGCGTTGAGGACCGTGCGATCTCCCGAACCACCCGTGGCAGCGCGCGCAGTGGCGGTCTGCACTTCAACCGGGCGATTCCGCTGCAACCACCAGGCCGCCGCGCCCAGCAGCAGCAGCGCCAGAAGCACAACGGCGGCAATCCAGCCGCGGGACGCGGGACGCGTCACGGGCCGGCGTTCGATGCGCAAATCATCCAGCGTGGGTTTGGGCGCTTGCATCGGGTCGGTGCGCGCCAAAGAAACTGCTTTTTCCCGGGGCGGTCAAGCGCGGGCGGTTGGGCAGTTACGTGCCACGCCCGTCTGCAGTCTCGCGAGTTCGGTGAGGACGGCAGACATGGCGGCAAGCCTCGGCGTGGGGACGCCTACGCTGCGGGCTCGCCGCATGGGTTCGAGGAAAAGGGTCTCCAGTTCCAGCGGTTGGCCCTTCTCGAAATCCAGCAACGTCGAAGCTCGGTAGGCCCCCATGGTCCGCGTCAACTCGAACATACGATCTGCGAGGCTCTGTTGAACTGGCAGGCCGAGCGCGGTCGCGGCGGCGATAACCTCCAGCATAAGTTCACGAAGCAGCGCCGCCCAGCCCGGGTCGCCCAGTAGCGTATCTGTCGGCAGGCACGAAATCGGGTGCAACCGAAAACCGGCGTCCAACGCGCCCCGAAGCACGGCCTCACGACCCGCAATGCCCGCAACTCCGAGGCCATTGAAGGGAATGTTCCATACCAGTTTCTCCCAATGCGCACGGGCAAGGTCATCACTCACGAGGCACGAAATACCGGCTTCGTTGAAGACCGTCGCCAGCTCCTGGGTGCGCCGCTGGGGCGGACGCCCAAACTCGCCGATGACGATTTGCCCATGGTCGGTGTGTCGGATGACCCCGGGCGCGATGCGGTTGAGGCAAACGAAACAAAGCCCGCCCAAAATCTTTGCCGCGGGCAGGAACTTCGCCAACGTCTCCTCATTTCCCAAGCCGTTCTGGAGCGTGAGCACGGCACTCTGCGGTCCGACCAGCGGCGAAACCAAGCGGGGCAACAGATCGTTCGCCGTCGTCTTGAGCGCAATCAGCACCAAATCGCACGAGCCGATCTCGTCCGGTCGGCTGGCAGACCGCGGTTGAACGTGAAAATCCCCCTTGGGACTTTGCACATACACCCCCTGCCGTCGCACGACCTCGTAATCCGACCGAAGCAGGAAATGCACATCCAAGCCGGCGCGACAAAGCTGCGCCCCATAGTAGCTGCCCACCGCGCCACATCCCACCACGCCGATTTTCATCTGCCGCACCTACTTTCCCGACTCTGTCCACCAATGAAAAAGGGGCACCCTGAACGCTCAGAGTGCCCCGCGAAAACAAAGCGGATTACTTCGCGCCGAGGATCGCATCCTTGGCAGCCTTGGCGACGCGGAACTTGACCACGCGCTTGGCCGGGATGTTGATGGTTTCACCCGTCATCGGATTACGGCCGACGCGAGCCTTGCGGTTAACGAGCACCAGCTTGCCGAGTCCCGGCAGCGTGAAAGTGTTCTTGGCGTTCTTGTAGGCGAGCGCGGCGAGATCATCCAGAAACTGAGCGGCCTGTTTCTTGGTGATGCCAACCTTCTCGGCCATCGTGGAGGCGACCTGCGATTTTGACAGTGCTTTTGCCATATTCTCTGTGTGTGTTTGTTTTTTTATTCGGTTCAAACTTGTCCGACTTGCGACGCTATTAAAGCCCCTTCGCCCCGGCGTGCAAGCGGAAAATGGAAAAAAAACCCAGCAAAACTGGGGAATTGCCTTGATGCAGCGCGGTCTTTGGGTGATAGAAACCGCGCCCACCGACCAGACGCCGAATCGCATGACTCTTGCGAGTGCCTGAAAATACCTCAACGATTGGCTCGCGAAGTAATCGCCTACGTGCGAACGCCCTCGCAGAAGGGACATAGGCGCTTGCCGAGTTCCAGGCCCTGTAGTGAATTGAGCGCGAACCCTCAGGCTAACTATAGACCGGCCTGCCACTCGTATTCGATGGAGCCCGCTCAGGAGTCTGGTCAAGTAGGCGACGACCCCATCCGTGGTCGCGTTCGTGATCCTTGAAGGACAGGAAACGACGTTGTCCATGAGATTGATCTCCTGTGGTTGGATCTTGCAGCCCGCCTCCGTCTCCACGATTTGAGGGTGTCTCGAATTCGTGGACCGGTGGGGGGCAGCGGCACGGCGTATTCTCCTCGATTTGCCACCGGTGTGGCTGCCGCTTTCTGGTCGACTGGCGCGGGTCAACTGGTCTTCGCCGCGGATGTTTCTCGCTCCGTCTTCAAGCGCAACTGGCCGCACGCGGCGTCAATGTCCCCGCCCTTCTCGCGCCGTAGCGTGGCGATGACCTTCTGGCGCTCCAAGCCGGCCAGGAACGCTTCGCAAACTTGATCGGCCGGACGCTTCCAATCGAGCCCCTCGACTGTGTTGTAGGGGATCAGATTCACCTTCGCGCGCAGTCGGCGGGCGAGGGTGGCCAGCGGCGGCACTTGATCCAACCCATCGTTCACCCCTGCGATGAGGATGTATTCGAAGGTCAGCATTCGCCCCTTGTGCCCCAGGTAGTGCTCCAGGGCCGCGGTCAGCTCGGGCAACGGGAACTTGCGGTTGACGGGCATGATCTGGCTGCGCACGGCATCGGTCGCGCCGTGCAGCGAGACGGCGAGGCGGAACTGCTCCGGTTCGTCGGCCAGCCGCCGGATTTGCGGCGCCAATCCGCTGGTGGAGATGGTGATCTTCCTGGCGCCGATGCCGCCGCCCCACGGCGCGTTGAGGATGCGCAGGGCCTTGAGCAGGTGATCGTAGTTCGCCAGCGGTTCGCCCATGCCCATGATGACCAGGTTGTCAACGGCCCGCGGCCCTTGGTCCGCTGACTTCAACGGTTCACCTGCGGCGGCACCGGACGGTTGACGGCTGACGGCTGACTCCTTGGCCCACCGCTCGGTTGCCAAGACTTGTTCCACGATCTCGTGTGGTAGGAGGTTGCGTTTCCAACCGTTCAACCCGCTCGCGCAAAACTTGCAGCCGTAAGCGCAGCCCACTTGCGTGGACACGCAAAGCGTGTGGCGATCGCTCGCTTCACCGTAGAGCGCGGGGTTCGCCGGGATCAGCACGCTCTCGATGAGCGCGCCATCGGCCAATCGCCAGAGGAACTTCTGGGTGCTCTCCTCAGTGCCCTGCTTGCGGACGAGTTCCAAGGTTTGGAGCAAAAACGTGGCGGCCAGTCTATCGCGGAGCGCCTTGGGCAGATTCGTCATCCCGTCCCAACTGGCAACGCGCCTGGCGTAGAGCCAGTCGAGCACCTGCTTCGCGCGGTACGCCGGTTCGCCCAAGGCATGAAGGTGCGCGACTAATGTATCGCGCTCAAAGGAGCGGATGTCTGGACGTGAGGGTGTCGGGTTGGCCGTCACGCGCCGATTTCCAGCGGCAAGATGTAGGGCTTGCCAGGCGCGAACCGGCGCGGCCCCGTGCCGATCTTGAATCGCCATTGGTACACGGAGCGCAGCGCAACGAAGTCACACTCCGGCACGCCGCTGGACTTGAACAACTGGATGGTCTCCACGCGTCCTTCAGCGCCCAATTCCAATTGTAGCTCGACCCGGACCCTCTGCTTCAGGGGAACGTCCCGCGGCCTTCGAAGGATAAGGAGCGGCGGATTTTGGAAATCGTATTGAATCTCTTCGCGCCGTGCATTTCGGGTGGCCTTTTTGACCTCGCTATCCGTCGGAGGGGCAAACTTCACGGTCTGTTCGCACCGCGCTGAAACCGCGATCCCGTTCGACTGGGCTGGTCCCCAGCTCCAAGTCTTGACGGCAACCATCGCCGCCAGGTCCATCAAATCCTGGCCACTTGAGCGTTTCACCTTGCGGTCCCGCACGGCACCTGAACCGTCCACAACGAACTCGATGACGACTTCGCCTGTCAAGCGTTTAGCGGTCGCACGAGGGGGAAACGCAACTCGCTGCAATTCCATCAGCTTTGGAGGCTCGTAACGGGCTCGCGGGTTCTCGGGCGAAGAAGCCCGACTGGGCTCGGGCGTTTGCACGACGGTTGTGTCCGCCCACGCCACCATGTGACTTGTAACGACGGCCAACACCAATGAGATCGTCCTGCGCCTCTTCATTTCCGATGCAGCCACAAGAGTGATGGCATGGTGTTGCCCAAGAGCAGCTCGCTGTCGTCAAGTAAGGCCTACCCCTTCAGGTAATATTTCTCCGCGTACTCCCGTACCATGCGGTCCGTGCTGAACTGCGGCACGAGGGTGACGAAGGCGCGGCGGATGCGTTGAATCCATCCGCGCGGGATGCCTTGCGCGTCGCGCTGATAGAACAGCGGGATGACTTCCTCGGTCAGTGTCTTGAACAAGTTCGCACTGTCCACGCGGTCCTGTTCCTCGATGGACGAGGGATGGGAGTCCGGACCAATGGCAAAGCCATTCGTGCCGTCGTAGCCTTCGCGCCACCAGCCGTCGAGGATGCTGAAGTTGAGGCAGCCGTG
>CAZWJC010000349.1:0-5027 GCA_964634255.1 uncultured Verrucomicrobiota bacterium
GCGCGAACGGAAGCTCGTTTCCTGCGTGCGGTGGCTGGGAGCTGAGCGGCGAGGTGCGGGTATGCAATTCAAGAAATTCCTCCAGAACTGGGTGATCTGCACGTTGGCCGTGTTGGTGGCCGTGTACATCGTTCCTGGGTTGCGTTACGAGAAGCCGCTGGACTTGCTGGTGGCGTCGCTGCTCTTGGGCATTCTCAACGCCGTCTTACGGCCGCTCCTGCTATTGGTCGCGCTTCCGCTGCTGATCTTCACGCTGGGGCTGTTCTTCTTCGTCATCAACGCCGCCCTGCTGTGGC
This sequence comes from uncultured Verrucomicrobiota bacterium, assembly GCA_964634255.1. GTDB lineage: Bacteria > Verrucomicrobiota > Verrucomicrobiia > Limisphaerales > MWDV01 > MWDV01. The sequence goes on from CAZWJC010000349.1 coordinate 297, forward strand.
TGGTCGGTGCGCTCTTAAAACCGCATTTCGTGGTGGATGATTTCTGGTCGGCGTTTTGGGGCGCGCTCTTGATCAGTCTGGTTTCCGGGATTCTGAATGTCGCCACCGGCAATCGCCAGTCGCGCCTCGTGGTTCGGCGAGGCAACAAGCCTCCGCCGCCGCGAGCGGGTGGGGGCGGGCCGGTGATTGACGTTTGAAATCAGTCCCGCCGGTAGGCGGCATGTCGTGTTTGCACGCCGCGGGCGTGGAAATCTCGCTCGAAGTCAGTCAGCAGCGCTGCCAGGTCGGTCGGCGTTTCTGTCTCGCGAAAATTCGGGGACGCGGCGAACACCTCTCTCATCTGCGTGAAGTAATCCGCGTCGTCGGTTCGGAGATACACCACGCCGCCAGGCGACAGGGCTTGGCGTGCGACGGCGGGGAAACGCTCGTTGATCAAGCGGTGGCGGCGATGTTTCTTCTTGGGCCACGGATCGGGGAAATAGACATGCACGGCGGCGGCTGACCCCGGCGGCAGTAGCCACTCCAGGAAGTAGCTGTTCTCGATCCGCACGCCGCGGAGGTTGGTCAGCCCGGCACGGTGACCCTTGCGATCCAGTTTGCGCATGCGACCCAGCAGGCGTTCGACCCCGATGAAGTTTCTCTCAGGGTTGCGCGTGGCGTATTCGGCCAGAAAACTGGCGTCGCCACTGCCAAGTTCGACTTCCAGCGGCTGGCTGCGCGGGAACAACAAGGGGAGATCGAGCCGCTCCGTGATGGACGGCAGTTCGTAAATCAGCGACGCGGCGATGGTGGCGCTATTTGGTGTGCGAGTCGTCATGCAACTGCGCTCCACATTGATCGAATCCGGCGGACGGAGCAATCCTCTTGGGCTGAGGAGCAACCCGGCGCGTTGGCGATCATTGAACAGATTGCGCCGCGGCGACAGGTCGCAGCACCGCCGAGCGAGCGCGACCGGACGTAAATCGGGGTGGCGACGGTCGGGCAAATCTGAAAGAATGTCCTGGCTGGCTTGTGGGCGAGTTCGGGAATTGCCAAGGCGAGGCCCAAGGTCGGCATCAGAAAATGCAACCAATCAAAACGTCATTATCATCAGATGCAAAGGCGGGCGGAGCGGGGGGCGGATTCGCAGCGCGTTACAAGTGGTGGGTCGTCTTCATGTTGTGGTTTGTCTGCTTCTTCAACTACGCAGACCGCCAGGCGATCTTCGCCGTCTTTCCCAAGCTGAAGGAGGAATTCGGCTTCGACAAAGTCCAACTGGGGCTCATCGGTTCGGCCTTCATGTGGGTGTACGCGTTTGGCGCGCCCGCCGCCGGTTTCATCTGCGACCGGTTTCGGCGCAAGGACCTCATCCTGGGCGGCTGCCTGTTCTGGAGCTTTGTGACCGTGACCACCGGCTGGTGCTCAAAACTCTGGCACTTTGTCACTGTGCGGGCCCTCGAGGGCTTTGGGGAGACGTTCTATTTTCCAGCTTCAATGTCGCTCACGAGCGACTACCACGACAAACGCACCCGCTCGCGCGCCCTCTCGTTCCATCAATCCAGCGTTTACCTGGGGACGATTCTCGGAAGCTGGATTGGCGCGTGGTTCGCGGAGCACATTGGATGGCGCTTTGGCTTTTACCTCTTCGGCGGTCTGGGGATGGTGCTCGCGGTCGTGCTCTACAAATTCCTGCGCGAGCCGCAGCGGGGCGAAGCCGACGCTGCTGCCGGAGAACTGGCCAGTCATGGTGTTGCATCGGGCAGCTTGTCGCTGGGCGACACCCTGCGGGCTATTTTCCGGTCCCCCGTCGTGCCGCTGCTCATGCTGGCGTTTGTGGGGGCCAATTTTGTGGCGACCATCTTTCTCACGTGGACTCCTACGTTTCTGGTCGAGAAATTCGGTTTCAAGCTGGCGTCCGCCGGTTTGTCGGGAACGGTGTTCATCCACCTGGCGAGCGCCGCAAGCGTGCCGCTGGCGGGGATGTTGGCCGACCGCTTGACGTGCCGTTTCGCGGGCGGTCGGATGCTGGTGCAGGCGCTGGGACTGCTCGTGGGGGCGGCGTTCGTGGTCTTGGTTGGTAAGACGGACGACAAAACCACGCTGATCCTCGCCATGACCGCCTTCGGCTTCTGCAAAGGCTTTTATGACTCGGGGATTTTCGCCTCGCTCTTCGACGCCATTGAGCCGCGGGCGCGCGGCACGGCGGCCGGCTTGATGAACACGGTGGGGTGGGGTGGGGGAGCGCTCGGGCCACTGTTTGTGGGCTGGGCCTCCAAATATGGCGGCCAGCCGACGGAAGTTGAGAACATGAGCAACGCCATTGCGCTGGGGGGTATTATTTACCTCGTCGCGGCGGCGCTCATCGTTGCGGCAATGTTGTGGTTCGCGTGGAATCGAAAGCGCACTCAAACACCATGAAGACACCCCTGACAGGAATCGTACCTCCGATGGTCACACCCATGCGGAATCGGGATGAACTGGACGTGCCCGGCTTGGAGCGGCTCGTCGAACACATCCTTGCGGGAGGTGTGAGCGGATTGTTCATCCTCGGCACGACCGGTGAAGGGCCCAGCCTGAGCTACCGGTTGCGGCGCGAACTCATCGAGCGCGTTTGCCGACTGGTCCACCAACGTGTGCCGGTGCTCGTCGGCATCACGGACACCGCCTTCGTCGAGTCGGTGAACTTGGCGCGGCATGCGATGGATCGGGGCGCCGCTGCGGTCGTGCTCGCGCCACCCTACTACTTGCCGGAGGGGCAGCCCGAACTCCAGGAGTATCTCGATCATCTTGTGCCCGAGCTGCCGCTGCCGCTGTTTCTCTACAACATGCCGGCGCTTACCAAGGTGTCGTTCGAATTGGAGACCGTTCGGCGCGCAATGGATGAGCCGCGCATCGTGGGCCTCAAGGACAGCTCGGGCAACATGGTGTACTTCCACCGCGTAGCGGGGCTGCTGCCACACCGACCTGACTGGTCTTTGCTGATGGGGCCGGAAGAGATGTTGCTCGACGCGGTACTGGCGGGCGGTCACGGCGGTGTGAACGGTGGCGCGAACCTGTTTCCCAAGCTGTATGTGCGGCTCCATGAGGCGGCGCAGGCGGGTGATCTCGCCCGTGCCAAGGTGCTCCATGCAGTGGTCATGCGGATGAGCAATTCGCTCTACCGGGTGGGGCGACACTCCTCAGCGATCATCAAGGGCATCAAGTGCGCGTTGGCCTGCCTGGGCGTGTGCGACGATTTCATGGCAGAGCCGTTCCATCGTTTCCGGGCCGAGGAACGTTCGTTGGTGGAGCAGCGGTTGGCTGAATTGAACGCTGAAATTGGGGCATTGCAGTTGTAAGGTCTCCGGCTGGGAGCGCGATCCCGGGCGTTCAGCCTGGATGACACTGCGAGCGTGAGCCGGGAACACGATGCAAATCGCCGAGGATGGGATGGTCGCACCTTGAGCCGCACTTTGGGATTGAACCGCCCGCCTGCTCTTCGCACTTTGCCGGGCGCATGGCCGAACCAATCAGCGTCCCCAAACTGCCCCGCCTTCAATCCATAGACGCCTATCGTGGTTTCGTGATGCTGCTGATGATGGCGGAGGTGTTGTCGCTCGGCACCGTGGCGGCGGCGTTGCCGGCGAGCCGGTTCTGGGCGTTCGTGGCACATCATCAAGATCACGTCGCCTGGGTGGGCTGCTCGTTGCACGATCTGATCCAGCCGTCCTTCTCGTTTCTGGTCGGCGTGGCGCTGCCGTTCTCGCTGGCCGCGCGGCTGAACCGCGGCGAGACCCGTGTTCGTATGCGGATGCACGCGATCTGGCGGGCTTTCTTGTTGGTGGCGCTCGGCATCTTCCTGCGGTCCGTCGGGGCGAAGCAGACCCATTTCACCTTCGAAGACACACTCACCCAGATCGGCTTGGGCTACACAGCGCTCTTCTTCCTGGGAGAGCGATCAGTCAAGGCTCAGTGGGTAGCGCTCGGCGTCGTGCTGGTTGGCTATTGGACGCTCTTCGCGGGGTATCCGCTGCCGGGGGCCGACTTCAACTGGCAGCAGGCGGGCGTTGCGGCCGACTGGTCCGGCAACCTGACGGGCTTTGCCGCGCATTGGAACAAGAACACGAACCCAGCGTGGGCCTTCGACACTTGGTTTCTCAACCTCTTTCCGCGGTCGAAGCCTTTCGCGCACAACGGCGGCGGTTATGCCACGCTCAGTTTCATTCCCACGCTGGGCACGATGATTCTGGGATTGATCGCCGGAGGCTGGTTGCGCGCTGGATTTCCGAGTGGAGCATTGCTCCGCCGACTGGTGATCGCCGGCGTGACTGGCTTGGCCTTGGGGTGGATGCTGGATGCCTCCGGTGTCTGCCCCAACGTCAAACGTATCTGGACGCCGACCTGGGTGCTTTTCAGCGGCGGCTGGTGTTTTTTGTTGCTCGCGGCATTCCATTTTCTGACGGAGGTGCGCCAGTGGCGGGCGTGGGCCTTTCCGCTTGTGGTTATTGGCGCGAACTCCATCGCCGCGTATTGCCTCGCACACCTAACCGTCGGCTTCATCGAGAGTTCGCTCCGCACGCACCTCGGGGAGGCGGTCTTCGTTCTATTTGGCGCACCCTACAAGTCACTTCTCTTCGGGGGCTGCACGTTGTTGATCGAATGGGGAATCCTTTTTTGGATGTATCGACGGAGACTCCTCTTAAAGATATAGCCTTTCGCACTACTGTCCGGTCAAATCTGGGCCAACATTGATTTCATCCCGATAAAACGGGC
>CAZWJC010000350.1:0-4899 GCA_964634255.1 uncultured Verrucomicrobiota bacterium
AACTTGTCGAGCCCGAAGTAGATCGCGTCCGCGCCGTTCTCGACGGCGGCCCGGGCACACTCCCAGTCACCGGCAGGCGCGAGCAATTCGGGCAGCCGCGCGTTGCGGGACGTGGAAGGCGAAGCGTCCGGCGCGGCAGGAGTCTCAACTGTTGGCGATGCAGCCACGCCGCAGGTTAACCGCAAAGGCTGTCGTGGACAAAATCTCTTTGCCCTTTGCGCAAGCGCGAAACTTACGCTTAGTTCCCATCATGCGTGTATTGATCATCGGCTGTGGTTACGTCGGAATGGCCTTGGGTGCCGAGCTGGCCCGACGCGGCCACGCTGTCTCCGGCGTGCGCCGCAATCCTGTCTTTGGTAGCGAGCTCAAGGCCGCTGGTATTCAGCCGGTGTTCGCCGACGTTACCAATGCGACTAGTTTGGCCAAACTGCCGCGCGATTTCGACTGGGTGGTGAATTGCGCCGGATCGGGCGGCGGCGGCGCGGAGGAATACCGGCAGCTTTACTTGCACGGCACGCGCAACTTGATCGAATGGCTGGCCGCGGCGCCGCCCAAGAAATTCGTTTATACCAGCAGCACAAGTGCCTATGGGCAGGACGATGGCTCTCTCGTGGACGAGTCTGCGCCGACAGTGCCCCTGACCGAAACGGCCAAGGTGTTGGTGGAAACCGAGCAGACCCTGCTGATGGCCGCTCGTGACACGGGCTTTCCCGCAGTGGTGCTGCGACTCGCTGGCATCTATGGACCGGGACGGGGCTTTTACCTCCGCGAATTCCTTCGCGGCCAGGCGCGGATCGAAGGCAAGGGCGACCGTTACGTCAACATGATCCATCGTGACGATGTCGCGGGTGCGATCATTGCGGCGCTGGAACGCGGTAAGGCTGGCGAGGCTTACAACGGTTGCGATAACGAGCCGGCCACGCTGGTGAGCGTTTACAGTTGGTTGGCCGAGAAACTGAAGCTGCCGCTGCCGCCATCCGCGCCCGAAGACCCTTATTCCCCACGGCGACGGGGCGCGACGAACAAGCGGGTTTCCAATCGCCGGTTGCGAGAGGAACTGGGCTATGCATTCAGGTTTCCAACCTTCCGCGAGGGCTTCGCTGCCGAATTGTCCCGGTCCGGCCTATTACCCAGCGGGTCTTTGCCAGTGTGAAGCGTCTAAGCCGAACACGTCGCCACGGGTGGTTCAACGAAGTGCTGGGCGCTTCGGCTTGACGCGCTGGCTTTCGCCCCACGCACGTCGAGGTTGCAGTTAGCGCCGGGTAAGAGACTCGCGCTTTTTTCCCATGTGGTTGGCCGTTGACCACGGAGTGAGGCATGGCGTGATGGTGGAACAATACCGCTTGCACTCGTTGAAGCCACTTTGGATGATCGGGCATGCGAAACCTCGATCCTCGACAACCGAATTTCTCCTTTGCTCACCTTTCACGCCGTGAAGCGCTCGGTTTGGGCGCGGCGGCCGCAGTGGGATTACTCTTGAGCCCCAGTGCCCTCGCGGCCGCCGGCAAACGTCGCGTCGTCGTCTGGTCGGAAGGCACCGCACCGAAGAACGTCTATCCCAAGGACGTAAACACCGCCATCGCCGAAGGCCTGAAGCCGCTCGCCGATTGGGACATCGTCACCGCGAATCTGAGCGACCCGGACCAGGGCTTGAACGACGACCGGTTGAACCAAACCGACGTCCTGATTTGGTGGGGTCACCAGAAGCACGGCGAGGTGAAGGAAGAATTGGTGAATCGCATCGAGCGGCGGGTCAAAGAACAGGGTATGGGCTTCATCTCGCTGCACTCGTCTCACTTCGCCAAGCCTTACAAGAAGCTCATGGGAACGCGCTGCAGTTGGCGCGACTACAAGGCCGACGGCACGTCCGCGAAGATCACCGTCAAGCTGCCGGACCATCCCATCTCCAAAGGCGTGAAGGATTTCGAGCTGCCCGCGATCGAATTCTACGGCGAGCCTTTCGCCGTACCAACGCCGGAAGCTGTGCCGCTGGATGGCGTTTACACGCGCCCGGACAAGACGACGGAACCTTGCCGCATGGGTCTGTGCTGGACGGTCGGCAAGGGCAAGGTGTTTTACTTCGTCCCCGGCCACGAAACATACGATGACTTCTTCCGACCCGAGGTACGCCAGATCCTCCAGAACGCAGTGGAGTGGGCCGCGCCGAAGGTCTAAAGGTCTCTGCGACTGACGTAAGGCTTGCCTCGACCTTGCCGACGCCGATTCCGTTGGCGGGCACATAATTCCCAAAACCGGGCTTGACATTCGTGGCCAAGAACCTTGTAATGCAAGGTAGCTATGCCGCCATGCGCAAGCCAACGTCGAATTCGTGATAACCGAGGCGCAGTTCAACGCTTCAGGTCACGTCTCCAGTGTGGACTACGGAAACGGCGGGTCTGAGAAAGAGAGGTTGAGATGCGTGGAATTACGAAGAAGCGAGGTTGGCTAAAGCTGGTGTGCAGCGTCGTGGCATTCGGCATCTTGCTTGGTTTCGCTGCGTTAGTCGCCGCCTCCGCCTACATTCGGAGTGAAGTTCGGGCGTCCGGCAAGTGGGCTCAGCAACATCACCCGGGTGAAGCCGTGGGGGCGTTGGTTGCGTGCCTGGAAGACTCGACGCTCAATCTCAAGGAACGGAATCGCGCCATCTGGGCATTGGGGCAACTGGGTGATCGACGCGCACTCCCGGCCCTGAGACAGCATCACACCGGACAACCTTGTGATCACGCCCAGGCACTGTGCCAGCATGAACTGGACAAGGCGATACGGCTCATTGACGACGGGGTGAACCTTACGACTTGGCTCTGGCGGGAGCAGGCTTCGCGATGATAGTTCCCCAACCAACGATCGCGGCAGGGAGCCACCACCTCAAATCCATGACGGTGGCGTCGCAAGGAGCAACGCCAGGGAACACGGCCGGTACAAGCTGCGAGTCGCGCGCGTCTTGTTGGTTCTTTCGAACGGGCTCCGCGGCGCTTTGCGGCATGGGATTGCTCGTCGTCACGCTTACGCTGCTCCTGACGCCGGGTGCCGATCTGCGAACGGCCACGCGAGGCGGCGTGCCATTTGGCCCCTGGGTGCTTCAAGTGCTGATCACCGGCAACCTCGCGGTGGGCCTGCTCTGGGTTTGGCTCGACTGGCAGGCGTGGCGGCGAGGCGTTGTGATGTCACTGGCGCGCGGGAATCTCTGCACTGCAGCCCTCCTGGTCGCTGGTGGAATCACCTTCTTCTGCCTGGCGCTTGGCGGCCAACACAGCTGCAACGACGTCCTTGGAATGGCCTTGTGCCTGGCCTTTCCATCGCTGGCAGTGCTGTTGCCTCTGCTTTGGCTAACGGTGCGCCGCCTTGAGTCTGTTCGGTTGGGGACGCTGATCCTGGTCGGATTCATCGCCGCGAGCGCCTTGGTTCAAGGACGTGTTGGCGATTCCCCGGCGACCGACGGCGAGAATTTGTTCGTGATGAACTCCTGCCTCATCGGCGTGGCGGTGGCCGTTTGGTTGCTGAGCTGGGCCAACTCGCCAGAACCGTCGAAAACCCCATGAGCGATTACTTTGACAACTGGACCGTGCAGGTCCGCAAGGGCCTGCTCGATGTGTGCATCTTGCGGGCGCTGGCCGGCAAGGAACGCTACGGCTACGAACTCGTGAAGGCCCTCGTGGATGTGCCGGGCCTCGGCCTCACCGAGGGCACGCTGTATCCGCTGCTCTCGCGCCTGCGCGTGCAGGGACTCGTCACCACGCGCTTGGAGGAATCCACCGAAGGCCCGGCCCGCAAGTACTACACGCTCACCGCCGACGGCCGCAAAGTGCTCACCCTGATGGAAGCCTACATGGACAAGCTGAACGAAGGAACGCGCGTCCTGCGCGGGAAAGGAGAACAATGACGACGACCTGGACTGAAGCCGCCCGCGCTGAACTGGAACGCTACTTCGCCCGCGTTCGCCCCACGCTCGAAGCGTCCGGCGCCGACGCCAACGAAGTCATCGAGGACTTGCGCCGTCATCTGGATGCCGAAGTGACGGCGGCGAATCTGCCCGTGGTCACCGAGCAAGATGTGCTGCGTTTGTTGGCTCGGATTGGTGCGCCCGAGCCACCCACCGTTGAACCGCCAAAGCTTGCTCCGGGGGCATCGTCAGGCGAAACCGCGCCCGCCCCAGCCAAGCTGGGAAGATTCAGCAGCGGCCTGTTGCTTTTCGCCGGCGTCATCCTGCCGGTGATTACCCTCGCTCTTGAACTCGCCACGCGTATGTGCGCTGGGGCGTTCTTCGACCCGCTCCCGACGTTCTGGAACGTGTTGCTTGTCGCGTTTGTGCCGATCGCGAATCTGCTCGCGTGGCTGGCCATTCGGGATAATCAGTCGGAGCGGCGCACCTGGCTGGGCTGGGTGAACGGCGCGGCCATCGGTGTGGCCTGTTACTACGCGTTCCTCTTCCTGCCGCTGCTGCTGCCCGGCATTATCGCGGTCTTTTTCCTCGGCTGGGGATTGTTGCCTTGGTCGCCCATGCTCTCGCTCGTCGCTGCGGTGGGCTTGCGCCGTCACTTGCGCCGGCTGGGAGGCGTCGCTGGCGCGCCCTTGCCCGGCTTCTGGCGCGGGCTGGCGTTGGGACTGTTGGCGCTGCTGGCCATCGAAGCGCCCAGCATCGCCACGAAGATCGGCTTGCAGATGGCCGCTGTCGAATCGCCGCAGGAACAACGGGCAGGTTTGCGCTGGTTGCGACTGGCTGGGCGGGAGGAGACGCTGCGACGCGCGTGCTATGGCTTCACCCGCGGCGCGCAACAGATGGACATCCTGGGCTCGCTCCTCGGCGGCGCGAACCGCGTGCCCGTGGAGAAGGCCCGTGAGATTTACTACCGCGTCATGGGGCAATCTTTCAACTCGATGTCCGCCCCGGAGGTCCGCACG
>CAZWJC010000351.1:0-4793 GCA_964634255.1 uncultured Verrucomicrobiota bacterium
ATTGGGCGTTTTGCGGGGTGGGTGGTTGGGCTGTGGAAGAGAGCGGAATCCGGCCATGGCGACCCGGCTGACTGCGTCGCCTGATGAGCGTAGGAACGGAGAAAGGCGGTGTGTTGATCGTTCATATGAGCGGAGAATAGCAGGTATGGGGATGGGAAAGCACGTTGCCGGGAAACGGGGACGGGGTGCACACGAAGCCACGAAGAGCAAGGCAGGCTAACACGCCAAGTGCATGGAGTTACACCTCTGGACGTAGACAGGTTCACGGAGGGGATTCAGTTCGGCGAAATTACGAAGTCGTTGGAGCACAAGGGACGTCAACTCAGTGCCTGCTGAAACGACCAGGATGCCGTCGAAAGTTACGACGTTGGCAGCCAATACGTGGCCGACCGACAAATCGCGGAGGGCACACGGGCGAATAACGGCCTGACCAGAACTGGACGTCTGAAGATAGACGTTAAAGCAGGCGAAGGCGCTGTCCAGCACACGCAGATCGTAGGTGCCGACCTGCTCCTTCATGGCTGCCAACGCCTGTGCCTTGTCGCCCGTTTCCAATTCCCGCATGGCCAGATCGTGGAGGACTTTCAGAATGCGTGCGCCGATCGGGATGTCCTCGCCGGCGACGTTGTCCGCAGGCAGCCCTTTGCCGTCATAGTGCTTGCGCTGGTAGCGCACGATGGCAGCAACAGGTTCAAGGCGTGGGATGTGAGTGAGCAGATTTGCGCCAATGTCCGGCAACCGGCCCAACAGCTCATGCTCCGTGGGAGTCAGGGGCTGGTTGGAGCGAGACTTCTCGATGAGCGATGTCGGCATGGTGAGATAGCCGATCGGCGCCAGCAGCGCGGCGGCCTCCAGTTCCCACGATTGATTGACCTTGAAAAACTGGGCGTATTCGCGGACGTAGTCGCGCACCTTCTCGCTCCGGCCAAAAGCTTCGGGATAGAGGCTGGCAAGCACCTCGGTCAGCAGCCGGATGCTGCCATTCAGGGTGCGTTCGAGGAGTTCGCGCTCGGCGGTGACGAGGGCGTATTGCTTCAACCCCGCTTCGATGTTCAGGATGAGCGAATCCGCCCCGCAAGGCTTGTTGAGGAAGCGAAAGACGTGGCCGCGGTTGACGGCATCTACCGCGGTCTTCTGGTCGGCGTTGCCGGTGAGCATCATGCGAATGGTGTCCGGCACGAGGGCCTCGATCTTGGTCAACAACTCGAGGCCGGACATGAGCGGCATTTGCATGTCGGCTACGACCAGCGCGTAGGGGCCATTGGCGGCCACTTTGGCCAGCGCCTCCTGCCCGCTGGTGGCGGTGTCGAGGCTGAAGCGATTGCGCAAGTTGCGCTGAAAACCCGAGAGAACGTTCGGGTCGTCGTCCACGAGAAGGATGCGCTTGTTCATAATCAGGTGGGGATAGGGTCGGCATCCGGCAGCATGGCTCTCCAGACGTCGAACCGGTCGGCCAGACCGAGGGTGTTGAGGTAGTCGAGATCGGGGAGAAGCTCCGGTGGCGCGGCTTCGGGTCCGGCGGCGGGCTGGCAGAGGTCCTCCGCGACATGCACCGCGGTCAGAGCATTGAAGCCGGGAACACGTTGCAGTCGCGGGCTGTGATGAAGTGCAATAGCTTCCACCACAGGCACGGGCAAACCCCAAAGACCAAGCAAGTAGCCGCCAATTTCGGCGTGGTTGGTCCCGAGCGCGGCAGCCTCGACCGCTTCGAGCGGCGATTGCTCGATCCGCGCCCGTTCGATGATGGCCTCGTACTGCGAGCTGAGGTTGGCGGCTAGCACGAGTTGCCCCACGTCGTGCAGCATCCCGGCAACGAAGGCCTCATCTGCCAGCGACAGCGAGGCGTTTTCGGCCTGGGCGATATGCCTTGCCATGGTCGCGACTTGAAGGCTGTGCGCCCAAAGTTGATCGAGAGAAAACGCGCCGCTCATCTTGCCCTCGAACTGGCTGAAGGCATGGATGCTCAACACGAGGGTCTTGAGGGTGGTGACCCCCAGGTAAGCGACGGCTTCATCCGAGCTGGTCACTGCGCGCCGCAGGCCGAAGTAGGCGGAATTGACCAGCTTCAGGATCTTGGCGGTCATGGCGATGTCTTTGGAAATTGTGGCGGCGACATCGTGCAGATCTACGTTTGGGTTCTGGAGCTTTTCGACCATCTCCGTGTAAAGCGCCGGAACACTGGGCAGGCGGTCCACTTTGCAGACGAGTTCCTTAAGGCGGGGATTGTTGAGCGACACGCCAACGGTGAAGGCGCGGTTCACGGCGGTCTTCAATGCATCTGGGTCGCAGGGCTTGGAGAGGTACTGGTGGGTGATGCCCACGCATTTTAGGATGAGTTCCTCGTCGGCGTGGCCGGAGAGGATGAGGCGTACGGTTTGCGGGTGGCGCTTCATCACCTCGTTCAGCAACTCGGCGCCGTTCATGCCGGGCATGCGCATGTCGGCCACGACCACGTCGAACTGCGCCTGGCTCATGCGCTCAAGCGCCGCGGCGCCGCTGGTAACAAACTCCATTTCCCACTCATTGCGCATGGTCCGCAGCATGCGTTGGAGACCCTGCAACACAAAGCCTTCGTCATCCACAAAGAGGATATGGTGTTTCATGGGCGTGCTGGGGTGGGGGTGGATTCGGAGGCGGTCAGGGGCAGGCGGATAGTGAACGTCGTGCCGCGGCCGATTTCGGTTTCAAAGGTGAGCGTGCCACCGTGTTTGTCGACGACCACCGACCGGGCAATGGGCAATCCCTGGCCGGAGCCCTTGCCGACGGGTTTGGTGGTGAAGAATGGGTCGAAGATGCGACCGCGCACGGCCTCCGGGATGCCGGTGCCGGTGTCCTCGATGCGCACTTCCGCCTGCTTGTCCTGCCGGCGCGTGCGAATGGTGATGCGGCCTTGCTTTCCAGAGTCCTTGCCCACCACGTCCGCGATGGCGTGGGCGGCATTGATGATGAGGTTGAGGATCACCTGATTGAATTCGCCTGGGAGACAGGGCACGGGCGGCAACTGGGGATCAAAATCCGTTTCCAGGTTGGCGACGTATTTCCATTCGTTGCGGGCGACGGTAATGGTGCTCTCGATGGCGTGGTTCAGGTCCACTGCGGTCTTTTGCTCTGAACCCGGATGCGAGAACTCCTTCATCGCGCGCACGATCTTCGTCACTCGCTCGGCGCCCTGAAGGCTCTGTTCGATGGCATTGGGAATTTCCTCCATCAGGTAATCCACGTCCGCGGATCGCAAAACGGCTTCGACCGGTGAGAGGGATTCCGCGATTGCGGGCTGACCGTGGAAGCGCCGGGCGAATTCCTGGAAGGCGACGACGACCCGGCGCAAATCTCCAAAGGCATCCTGGAGGAAGCGCGTGTTGTCGCCGATGTACTGCATCGGGGTATTGATTTCGTGAGCGATGCCGGCGGCGAGCTGGCCGATGGATTCGAGCTTTTGGGATTGGCGCAGGTGCAGCTCCATCAAGTTGCGCTCCTGCTCAGCCTGCTTGCGTTCGGAAATGTCTTCCTTCACGGCAAGGAAATGGGTGACGTTCCCGTCTTCGTCCTTGATCGGCGAAATGACCGCGAACTCCCAGTAGAGTTCGCCATTCTTCTTGCGGTTGTGGAATTCGCCACGCCATTCCTGGCCGCTTGCGATATTCCGCCACAGCCGCACGTATTCCGCCGCTGGCGTCTCCCCGGACTTGAGGACCCGCGGGTTCTGCCCCAAGACTTCCTCCGGCGAGTAGCCCGTGAGCGCGCAGAATTTCGGGTTGACGTATTCGATCCGGCCGGCGGTGTCGGTAATCACGACGCTGGCGGGGCTTTGCTCGACGGCCTTGGAGAGCTTGCGCAACTGGTCCTCGACGCGGCGGCGTTCCGTGATGTCGTGGCCGATGCCCACGAGGCCAACGATGTTCCCCGTCTCGTCCCGGAGCGGCAGCTTGGTGGTTTCGAGCCAGCGTTCCTTACCGCGCGCATTGACGATGAGTTCCTGCCGATTCATCACGGGCTCCCCATGCGTGATGACGCGCATGTCATCGGCATGACAGCCGGCAGCGATCTTGCGATCCAAGAGTTCGTAATCGGTCTTGCCCAAGATGTCCGCCTCGGCGTTGCCCCCCAGCGATCGCACGTCGGCCTGGTTTGCCAAGGTCTTTCGCGCTTCCCGGTCCTTGGCGTAGATGCAGTCGGGCAGGGCATCCATCAGCGTGCGCAACAAGATGCGCTCCTGCATGAGTTGCTGTATCGCATTCTTTTGCTGGGTGACATCCCGCACAATGGCCACGGCGTGGCGGGAGTCGTTCAAGACCACCGCCGAAAGCGCGAGCTCCGCGTCAAACGTTGCTCCATCCTTTCGCAGTGCCCGCACGTCGATGGTCCGATTCGATCCCGACTCCTCACCTCCGCCCCAGAGCCCCTCAAGGGCGTTTTCGTATACCGGGCGAACCTCTTCGGGCACGACGAGTTTCAGGACATCCGCCCCCAGGGCCTCCGCTTCGGCAAAGCCGAAGATCCGCTCCGCAGCCGGATTCCAGAACTTCACCCGGGAATTTGCGTCTATCAGCAGGATCGCGTCCGGAGCCGTCGTGGCGATGGCGCGGAAGCGTGTCTCGCTCTCCACCAGCGCGGCCTCCGCCAGTTTCCGCTCGGTCACGTCCTGGATGGTTCCGTAAACACACAGGCAAACGCCGTTCTTTCGCACCGCCCGCCCGACGGCGCGAAACCACCGGAGGCCCTTGGCTGGGATTTCAATTCGCGCTTCGAAATCCAGAGGAACATCCGCTGCGATGAGCGCCCGCATGGCCTCG
>CAZWJC010000352.1:0-4790 GCA_964634255.1 uncultured Verrucomicrobiota bacterium
CAAGCCCGCAGAGCGCAAGTCAGCTTCCACCAGCCAACAGATGTAGTTCGAGAAATTCCGACGCAGTGATTTCGCTCGCGCCATTGCGGCGCGGTGCAGTTCTTCGTCCGGAAAACTGACGCCTTGGATGCGGTATTTCATGTAATTGTCAAAACAGGATGATCTGGCTGCAAAGTATTTGCAACTTTCAGTTGACGACGTTTTCGACACTTGCTAAATGTTTGCAAGTATGAATCCAGCCAGAATTGTGAAAGTCTCATTCCACCCGGACCTCCTCCGAGTTGCCCAGCAACGCGCCCGACGCCAGGGACGCTCGTTCCCGGAGTATGTGCTGCACCTCCTGCGGCGAGATCTGGTGTCGGAGTCACCCAAGCCGCAGGGCCAAAACCTGAAGTCTTCCCCTGCAACGCAACCCACTGACCGTTCGCAGGCGACGCAAAACTGAACCCCTTCGCCTTATCCATAAACACCAACACGTCCAATCAAAAGCCACATCATGAGTACAACCCCTGAGCGTCTCGTCCGCTGCAGAGAAGCCGCCCGAGAACTCGGCGTTAGCACTGCCTACTTTAGCGCAGTCCGCCGTGCCATGGGCCTGAGAGGCCATTTCGTCTTCCTTTCTCTGGTTCGGAAATTCCTCAAGACGCACCCCACGTTTCGAATGGCCGACGTCTATCATCCGCCCACCTGCACTTGCCCCGATTGTGTCGCCAAGCGCGCTCGCCAGGCGGAGCGAAAGCAGCGGACGGCCGTCGGTGCCGGACTTGCCCAGCAGCGAAACGGCGGTCTGGCCACCGCGCCGCCCGCCCAAACCAAGTCACTGGAGCCGGCACAACCAACGCCGCCGCCCGCGGTTCATGAGCCCGAACCGGTGATCTCAGAAACCGACACAGACCCCGTGACCTCACCGGTCAAGCCGTTCCGTGGAACGTCTCCACGTCGAGACAAGCCCGGCCATTCGCATCTCGCCTGCGCGATGCTCGAACTCATGGAACAACACCAGATTTCGGGGAAGGAGATCACCCGCCGGAGCGCCCAGACCGACCACCGCTTCCCTTCCTCCTACCTTTCCCGCATTCTGTCCGGGCCGCAGGTTTACGTGGGCAAAGCCCATCTGACCGGCTTGGCTCGGGTGCTGACCTGCAATCCGCGCGAACATTTCACGCTGTGCCGGGCCCGGTTGTTGGATGAATGCCCAGAGGCATATCAATCGCAGTTGCAGATTCTCTGCCCGCTGGACCTGCCGGAGAAGGAAGCAGCCTATCCGCTGGTGCGGTTGAGTCCGTGGGGGCGCGCTGCCGTGCGCACTTGCATTATGCACCAACCGGCAGCGTTCGAGCAGTTTCTGGAAGCGCTGACTGCGAGCCTGGCTGCACCCAAGGCGGACCTGCCGGTACGGCACTTCGCCCGGGCGTTAGAGGGGTTCATGACGCAGCACCGGGTGACGGGCAAGGAGGTGACGAAGCGTACGCAAGCGGCGGGATGTCGGCAGCCGAGTTCGTGGCTTTCGCGGGTGACGAGCGCGACGCAGACGTGGATTGCGCCGCAGAAGTTGACGGTGTTGGTCCAGAGCGTGACGCCCGACCCGGTGGAGCAGGCGGAGTTGGTGCGGGCGCATCTGTATGATGAATGTCCGCCGTTTGCGTTTCCACTCGTGCGGGTGGTATTGGCTCAAGAAGACCGGAGCGACGAAGCGCTATTGCAGCGGCTGAGCCTGCGGGGACAGGCAGCACTGCGGCGCATCCTGGAACAGGCGGCCGATCCTGAGCAGACGTTCGTTGGATTGGTGCAGCATGCCGGATTGAATTGAGATTCCAGCGGCAGCGCTGCGGGTGCGGGGCTTATTGACCCGGTAGCACTCAACGTGCAGATGCAGGGCTGAGGACGGGAAGCCAATTAGAACGCAAGAGAGAGCAATGAAGTTATGAACATGGAAGAACGCGAAGCACACAAGCGGGCGGGTCGGCAGTTGTATGCACAGGGCGGCAGCGTGGCGGATAAGGCGCGCGGGTTGTTCATGGTGATTGAGGCACACTACGCGCGGAACGAGCGCGCGCCGGGTCTGGCTGAATACGCGTCGCACTGGTTGTGCGCGCAACAGGGACTGCATGACCGGGCCGTGATCGACTTTTTAATGGCGCAGTATCCACCGCCGAAGCAACCCCGCATTCAGCCCGGCTTAAGTGATTGGGATAGCTACGGCGAGCCGGAATACAAGGGCGAGTAGCTGGTGGGAACGGTGCGCGCGCGTGCGTGCGCGTGAAGTGCGTAAACCGATTCTGCGGGCGGCTCAGGGGATGAGCGTTCGGCTCAGACTCCACATCGTCCAACCCACGACCACCATCAGGCCCAAGGCGAGACACCCGACCACGACCATCGCCTGGGTCAGGGAGACTCTGGATCGTGGGGGATGCCGGTAGGTCTTGCCCTGCTTCGGGCGTTTGGAAATCGAGTAGTTGAACACCCAGAGCCGATCCAGGTAATCACCGACGCTCGTGTTTCCCGCGACGAAGGCCTTGCAGAACACGGCGAGCAAGAAGATTACGCCCAGCCCGCCTATTACGGGAGAGAGCGAAGCCATGAACTGGTCCAACGGGCCGCCCAGTTGATAGCTCAAATCCTGCATGTACCAACCTTTGTTGCATTGCACGATTGATGGCAAGCCCAAAACCAACACCCCAATCTCGCGGCCCACGACGTCACACGTGTCCCGCCGGGAGCGATTGCCTTTGCCGGCGATCGCCTGAGCTGCCCGTGTTTCAAGCTCTTTCAACGGTCCTTCTGTCAACGTACGCCCGAAACACGGCAGCCAGTGTCAACCGGAGCGGCGGCGCTTCACCCAGTGTGCCGGACTCGGATTGCATTTTTGGCGCCGATTCTCTGGTTGATCCACCGCTCGTCGTTCCCTCGTATAGCACACAGGCCGGGCGACAAAACTCGGCCCACCACTCCTCTCCCTTTCTCTCCAGTCGCCGGCAATTCCCCTTGTCGCTGGCCTGATTCTCGGTTCTAATCCATTCACAGACCAAACAGAATGGCAACCCATGAAAGCACGTCACGCATTTGGGGTGCTGGCCCTCCCGTTCGTTGTGACCTCCGCGATCTCACTCTCGCGGCGCAGCCTGGACGAGCCGAGATGTGTAGCTGCCGATGGCTTGGCGACCGCTGCTCTGCCGTCCACGCCCCACTCCCTTCCCGTTTGCAGGCCCCGTGGCATCCTACAGGCCGGCATGCCGTTGAGAAAGGACCCATGATGCACACGTCACGAATTATCTCGCTGCTCGCCACCGCGCTTACCGTGTGGGTCCAAACCGGAAGCACACTAGGCGCCGAATTGCTTCACCGCTACAGCTTCACAAGTGATGTCAGCGACAGCGTCGGCAGCGCTCACGGTGCGCTCAGGGCCGGTGCCTCCATCACCAACGGGCAGGTCACTTTAAACGGCGTGACCAACTACGTGGAACTGCCTTCCGGATTGCTCCACGGACTCAACGCTGTAACGATCGGCCTCTGGCGCTGGAAACAGGATGAGCCCAGCCGCACTGCCATCCACACCCTGGAACACTTTACCACGGCCCTCCACACCGCGAATTCCGCGCAACTGCTCCAAGCCGCCGCCTCCCGCACCACTCCCGCCCACTATCGCCAGCCTTTGAGCGCAATAGCGACGTGTTGACGATGAGAGACCGCTTCGCAACCGTGATCGAAAAGCGACCCGCGCCCCATGGTATGCCCCCGACGAAGCCGAGTTTGCCCCAGCGTCCAGAGCGCGGCTTCACCCTGATCGAACTTCTGGTGGTCATCGCCATCATTGCGATTCTGGCCGCGATGCTCTTGCCCGCGCTTTCCAAGACGAAAGAGAAGGCGCAGGGCATCGCCTGCATGAACAACGGTCGACAGATTGCCATCGCCTGGTTGATGTACGCGGATGACAACAAGGACCAGGTGGCCAGCGCCTTTTATTGGGTGTATGGCTGGCTCAACTACAGCGGCGCGGCCGACAACACCGACACCTCGCTGTTGCGCACCGGCCTCCTGGGCGGCTACTTGAAAAGCGTTACGGTGTACAAATGCCCTGCCGATATGAGCCTCAGCTACGGGCGGTCCGGTGAGCCTCGCGTCCGGAGCATCTCCATGAACCAGGCCATCCGCTTCGTCGGCACCGAGGGTGGGCATTGGACTTCACCGCCGTGGCGTATCTACAGGAAGCTTTCTGAAATCACGAATCCCAAGCCCAGTCTCTTCTGGGTCACAATTGACGAGAACCCGGACAGCGTGAACGACGCCGCTTTCGCGGTCAAAATGGACACGCCTTGGCCTTCAACCATGTGGCAGGACGGTCCCGCCACGTTTCATGGTGGGGGCTGTGGTTTCACCTTTGCCGACGGCCATGCGGAAATCCGGAAATGGAAGGACGGTCGCACGGTTGCACTCCGGGCCACCTACCGGGCGGCCTTTCCCTATGCGACGTTTCAGTCCAAGAACGCAGACATCGAGTGGGTCAGGCAACGCACCACCGCCAGAATCACGCCCCTGCCATGATGGCGGAGGCGTGAACTCTTCGGTGATCTGGATAGCGCCCCGTCTTTGTTTGAAGGGCGAACGCGTCTATGGCACCTGCGCAACCTGCAGGTACGCCTGCTGGAGAGCACCGGAGATGTCGAGTTTAACCGCGACCGGCCCATCCACGCCGGCGATGTCCTCCACGATTGTCTGCCATCCGGTACCCAGATAGGTGAGCGAAGGGCTGTTGGCCAGGCTGGCCGTTCCCAAGATTTTGTAGTTCTTCG
>CAZWJC010000353.1:0-4779 GCA_964634255.1 uncultured Verrucomicrobiota bacterium
GCCTTACTCCGCCAGCACCAAAGTATCGGAGTCGTCCAGGTAAACCACTCGCGCCACCGTTTTAACGCCATGCGGCTTCTCGAGCGCCGTAGTCTTTTCCGCCGTGTAGATCGGATTGCCGTTCGCATCAAGCCCCTGGCAATCGTAGCGGAAGAAGCCGTAGGCCATCCAGATGTTCCCCTGTTTGTCCACCCAGAACGGGCCGGGCCGCACACGCTCCGAGTTCGGCGCAAACTCCTCAGCCTGATAATCGCCATCGCCATTCGCATCCCGCCAAATGGACGTCTTGCCCGCCGGCTTATGCGGCGGCCATTTCTGCTCCGTGCGGTAGAGGTTGTTTCCCCATTGCAGGATCAGGCCCGAGGGGATGGCCACGTCGCCATCAAAGCGGAAGATGTTGATGAAATTGCTGGCGAACATGCCGCCCACGAAAAGGAACCGCCGGCCCTGAATATACACCACCTGCGGCGAGGTCAGCCCGTGCTCGCCCTGCTGTTTCACGAACATCAGGCCGCGGGGGTCGTTGGGGTATCTCTGGCGGTTCAAGGTGTAGGCCACCCAGCGCGAGTCCCGCCCGGGTGGCTGGGACCAGTCCATCGCGTAACGTTCCTGGATGCCCCAGACCGTCGCGGCATCGTCCGCCGGGTCGGCCGTGGCCACGTCGCAGAAAAACTCGCCATGCACCTCCCAGCGCAATTTGCCCTCCGGGGTGAACGAGCGCAGCACCGCTCCCTGCTCGCTCATCGCCACGTACAGGTTGCCGGCGGCATCCATGCCGACGCCGCGAATTCCCCAAAACTTCGTGGGTGTGATCTCACCCGGCTTCCCGGAGCCAATCCCGCCATAATCGCCAAACGTTCTGACCAATTTGGGAGGCTGGGCATGGACATCATAGAACAAGACCTGCTGGCGCGGGCCGGTCAGTGAATCCGCAATCATCAGGGCGCCGTCGTTGGCCAGGGCCAACGCCGTGGGTTGGTGCAGGTCGGGAAATGACACCGGCTGGCCGTCGCCCGTGATGCCTTTGGGGATGAACTCCCATTCCTGGTTCTTGGGATCAGTGTATTGCACCTCCAGCTTCCACAACCGCCCTTGGCGGTCGCGCGTTTCCAGGCTGTTCACCTTCACATCCTGGTTGCCGATCACGTCGCCGTCCTTATAGACGCCATACTTCTTGCCGCCCTCGTCCCAGTGACTCCAGGTGTTGACGGTGCCGTCGGGCTGCACTTTCGTGTGGATGAAGAAGTTCTGCACCCACTTGTTGCTGGCGCCCGAAAACGAATTGCCCACCCAAGTGACGGCATAGTTCAGCGGATTGGCGGCTGATAATGAGCAGCAACAACCGACAAGGAGCGCGAAGGCCTGCGCACGCCGGACGGTTGATCTGCAGAAGGAAGCGAGACAATTTCGTTTCATGTATCGTTACGCCACAATAGGCCATTTGAAGGTCGAGATCAGCGGGATGCGCTTGCCGCTCCAGACGTGCTAGCCGGCTTCGCGGGCGCGGCGGTTGATGCCCTCGTGTTGCTGCATCTCGGTCAGGTCCACCAAAAACTCAAACGGCTTCCCGGCCAGCATCGCGTCAATGTGCGGATACTGATGCGCGATCTTGAACCGCTCCGCCTGTTGTTTAGCCCGTTCGGGCTTGATGTCGCAAACGCTGATGACCTCCACAAACGGGCACTTGGTCAACACCGGCAAGTATGAGTTCGACACGCTGCCGCAACCGATGACGCCGGTGCGCACGCGGCGGGCCGGCGGCGCGGCGGCCAGAACGTCCAGCGCTTTGGCGGAGAGGGCGGCGCCCGCGAGCAGCGCCGTTCTCGAAAAAGTCCGGCGGTTCAGTGTGGGTGTGATTAGGCTCATGAGGTTCGGTGGTTGATGGTGCGGAGGGACGTTGTTTCAATGCGTTCCCGGCGGCGGGTAGTTCTTTGCCGCATCATCCAGCACCAGCACCCAATCGAGGTCCTCGCCGGGATCCGGGGAGATGAACTCGCGCTCGCCGGTGTTGGGGAATTCACCGATGGGCGTGGCTGCCCCGGTGCGGGGATTGTACCACCAGGCCTTCACTTTCGCTCCGGTGATCTTGTCCATCCGCACCTTGAACTTCCGGCCCAGCGGCGCATAAACCATCGCGTAGGTCCCCGCCTCGTCGCGCGTGGCCACAAACCGGTACCGCCCCGCGCCCGGCACGGAGGTCGGCACGCGGTCGGTGACAAGCATGGAATCGTCGGGAATGCGCGTCAGAAACGGGCGTGAGAGCAGCAGATTCTTGCCATGCTGCATCTGGCCCGCGCCCGGCTGATCGATCGCCTCGGACCACGGCATCAGCGGATTGTTGATTGGCCCGCGCGACGGCGCCCACATTTGCCAAACCGAGTGATGGCCGTAAGTGTGGCCGAACGCGCCCGTGAACGTGTCCCAATAAAACGGTTTCCGCACATCGGCAGCATTCGAGTGCCCCAGCTTCCTGGCGTCGAATGATACCGGGTGATCCTCATAGATCGGCTCGCCATCCAACACCGGCTTCGCGGGCGTGCGGTCGTAGTCCAGCTTGGTTTGATCGTAGCGCCCGGTGAATTCGGCCACGTGCCCGTTCTGCCGCATGTTGAAGTCCAGCCAGTTCTCGTTGTGCAGCCAGGTCGAAGAGCCGTTGCCGCCCGGCGGATGAAACGTGATCAGGTGCGCGCCGCCATCGCCCTGCCGCAACCCCCGCGCCATGGCGCGCAGAATCTCCTTGTGCTGGTCGTTTTGGACCGGACGATCACCGCCGAGAATCCACACAATGGCCTTGTCTTTGTACCTTTTCCCCAACCACTCGCCGTAGATCGCCGCGGTTTCTGGAGTGAATATCCCGCCTTCGTTGCTCTTCTTGTTCCACTTGTCGCCCCAGGTCGGCAGAAAACCAATGTGCAAACCCAGCGCGTTGGCCTTGTCCACCACGTAATCCACTTGGTCCCAGTAATCGTTGGCAGGCCCTTCCTTGATCTCGGGTTTGGTGGGATCGTTGCCCGCCAGCGGGCGATGCCCATAAGCATTGAGCGCATTCAAACCGTCTAACTCTGCCAGCGCGACCGCCTGGATGACCGTGAAACCCTTCTCTGCCCGATTCTCCAAATATCGGTCCGCCTCCTCGCGGGTCAGCCGGTGAAACAATTCCCAGGCGGTATCGCCCAGCCAGAAGAAGGGCTGCCCGTTCTCCTGTACCAGGAAGCGCTTGTTCTCGCTCAGCTTGAGTCGTGGCACGGCTGCCTCGCCAGTTTGCGAAAGCAATACCAGGGAACCCCCCGCCAGCCAAAGGGCGGGCACAATCCGACTGCGCATGGCGTTTTTCATGGAGCTCAGCTTGCCTTCAATCCGCATCCGCTGACTAGAAGGACCTGATTAATCTTTTGGACGATTTTGACATCCTGGATGGTCCAGGGACAGATGCCGAAGCAAGACCTGGGTTCAGTTGGCCCGACGTTCCGCCCTCCCTTGTGCCCGGGCCCTTGCCGGAGGATTTCCTTGTCCCAGAGGACTTGGCCGGTCTGGCGCGCCATCGCCAGCAAACGAAGGCAGCCTGGGCCTCTCAAACCTTTTGAGTTGATTGCATCGGCAGCATTCTGTTCTCGGGTGCGCAGGACCGCTAGAAGAGTCTGATACTTCTCTTGGACAATCTTGACACTCGGCAATAGGCCACCACGCTACGCGCCGCCACGAAACTGCTTGGGCGGACAGCCGAACGCCCGCTTGAACTGTCGATCAAAATAGCTCTGATCCGCGTAACCCACTGCGTTCGCAATCTCCGCGATGGACAGCGCGGTTTCCTTCAGCAGCCGGGTGGCATGGGAGAGGCGCACGTGGTTGTGATAAGCCACCAGTGTCATGCCCGCCACCTTCTTGAACGTTCGCATCAATTGGGCCTGGCTCATGTGAACCAGCGTGGCAGCGGTACTCAAGGTCAGTTTCTCAGCAAAATGGCGGCTGATATGCTCAAAGAGCGGCTTCAGTCTCAGCGCCCGTTGCTGGGCCCGTTCAAATTCCCATCGCATCACCTCCGAGGTCGAACAATGCCCGGCCAGATGGTACAGTACCGTGAGAAAATGCGCTTTGCATCCAGCCTCCCGCAGTTGCGCCCCCGCCGCTGAGAAGTAACGCTCCAGGAGTTCCGTCAGCGCCTGGTATACCGGCACCCCTGCGGCGTCGGCGCGCCGCAGCACGTGCGCACGATGCTCCGCCTTCGTGTAAAAAGGCAGCAGAAACGTGTAATCGTGAGATGGTGAGCCCAGACTATAGACAAACTCCGGCAGGAAGCTGATGACAATCGCCCGCGTGTCAAAACCCGGAAAATCCACCACGTGATGGAGCTTGAAGTTGTCCACCACCAGCAGGTCCCCGGCGGCCAGTTCCTCCTCGCGATTACCCATGCGGAACCGCGTCGGGCCGTCCAGCGGCAGAAACAGTTCCAGCCGCTCATGCCAGGTTGCGCCCCGGGTGTGCCGTCGCGAAGTGTAGTGGAACAGTTTGATCAAAAAGGGAAACTCGCGGTTCAGTTCCACCTCGTACCGCCCTTGTTCATCCAGCTGCCGCGCGATGTCATGCGGCTCGAAGCGCAAGCGGCGGCACGTTTTCAGCAAGCGTACAAAGCCTTCGCTTGCAGCGCCGCCGTTCGTTCTTCTTCTCATAGCGCTCACGCAAGGACGATCTAGCACATCTGGCGGGACGAGAGAAGGCTGGAAAATCCACCCAAACTGCGCTCAACGACCACGTCACCTCGATGCCAAAGGTAAGAGTCGG
>CAZWJC010000354.1:0-4735 GCA_964634255.1 uncultured Verrucomicrobiota bacterium
CTGTCGCGAGCCAAGGCCAAGGCGCAGACCACGAGCTGCGCCACAAACATGAAAAACTGGGGTTACGCCACGCTGATGTACCAGGGGGACAACCGCGACCGGTTTCCGTTCTTCGGCGAACTCTCGACCGATTACACGAAACCGTTTTGGTTTCAGACGCTGGCCCCATACGTGGCGCGGAAACCGAAGACGGGGAACGAGCTTTTCACAAAGGACGAATTGTTCGCGCTGGATGCGCTGCGCAAGTGTCCCGGCGGCAAGGTCGGACCGGCGCCGCTCTCGAAAACGCCGGGCGAGACCGAGTGGAACTGCTACATCGGCTGCAACTTTGGCGCGTACGGGGAAATGGTCACGGCGCAGGTGAATAACTACAGCGGCATTTCGGCGCCGTTCTTTTACGGCGACCGCCGTCCGGCGCTTGCGGTATCGCGGATTCGACGGGCGGCGCAAGCCATGATGTTTACGGACACCATCACGCACTACCTCTACTCGCCGATGGAACCGAACTATCGCTTCACTGTGGATATGGATGGAGACGGCCGGTTGGATTCGCGCTCCGAGAGCGGTGTGGCTTACAACTGGGGGCGGCCTACAGTGCATGGAGGCGGTATCAACCTCACGGCTGTGGACGGCCACGTGGAACGTGTGAGCTACAAGGAACTGTGGCGCGTCACCCCCCGCGGGGAAATGGTCAGTCCGTGGTGGTACATGGAATGAAACAGACGGTTCTGCGAAGAAGTTGTCTCATGCAACGCAGCAGCCAAACGACACGGCACGTAGAAGGCAGGAGCAAGACCGGCGGCGCTTTCACCCTGATCGAGTTGTTGGTGGTCATTGCCATCATCGCAATCCTGGCGGGCATGCTATTGCCGGCGTTGTCCAAGGCGAAGGCCAAGGCCCATGCGGTCAACTGCGCCTCCAACATGCGCGGTTGGGGGACGGCCGCGGTGATGTACCTGGCGGACAACCAGGACGCCCTGCCGTTTTTCGCTTACGAATACTACAACTTCAACAAACCCTACTGGTCCGACCTGCTCGCGCCGTACGTGGCCAAGACGACCACGGCGGGCTACATCAACTCCGAGGCTTACCGGATGGAATTTCGGCGGTGTCCCGGCGGGAACTTCGGCGCCCCGCCCGCCTCGGCAGAAGCGGGGCGATCAGGCAATTGGTCTTCCACCAACTGGAACTGCTGGATCGGCTGCATCTTTGGCCTGGCGCAGTGGTCCGGCAACCGGGCGTTCCCGAGTGCGCCGTTCTATTACCGCGAGTACAACGGTGTGGTCTCGCCGCCGCTAAAGAGCAGCCAGATCAAACGGCCGTCGCAACTAATGCTGCTCATGGATTCCGAGGATTACTTCGTGTATTCGCCACTGGACCGCCCCTTTGCGGACTCGAACGGCGATGGCGTGGGGGAGCCGATGGGGGCGGGCGGAACGGATCCTTTCAACCGCGCGCGACCGACCGTCCACGCCAACGCCGCGAATGCGGCCCTTGCGGACGGTCACGTCGAGCGAGTCGCGTACAAGAAACTCTGGGGCGTGGTCCGCGACCAGCCCACCCATCCGTTCTGGTATGTGGACGGCTCCCGGTAATGCAGCTTGCCCCTTTAGTGGACGCCACCCACGATCCGCACCGTGCGGTGTGGTCGAATGACAGCCGATTTCCAACTTGGATGAGATCCCCCGAATCACTTCCCGCTCCCCAGGCGAACCGCCATCGGACGGCAGGGCGCGTGCCTCCGGCACAACGGATTTCCGGCTTCACATTGATTGAGCTGCTCGTAGTGATTGCCATCATCGCCATCCTCGCGGGCATGCTGCTGCCGGCCTTGGGAAAAGCGAAGGCCAAGGCCAAACAGACCCAGTGCGCCAGCAACCAGCGCCAGATCGGGTTGGGTTGGCTGATGTATGTGCAAGATAACAACGACTCGCATCCGCTGATTCGCGGCTGGGGCGGGGCTGGTGGCCAGCGTGGGAAACCGACCCCCACAACCGCCTGGCTGGAGCGGGCTTTTGGCACCGCGGTGGAAGCCACCAATCGCCCCCTAAACAAATACGTGGTTGCGGTGGAAGCCTGGCGGTGTCCTTCAGACCGGGGCGATGCCAACTACGGCGCGAAGAACTGCTTCCTCGAATACGGCAACAGCTACGTCACGCAGCACGCGGTGGATTCCTGGCGGACTTTGCATGTGACCGCGGATAGCGATCCCACGGCGTATCCCGGCAGCCAGCCGATCAAAGCCAGTCAGGTGGCGCGCAGCCCGGTGAACAAGATCATCCAAGGCGATTGGGAGTGGGAGAACAACGATTACCCACCGGATGATCCCAGCGCCTGGTGGCACAACAACCGCGGCCAGCGGCGGCAGAACATGCTATTCGGAGATGGGCACGTCGTGTTCTTCAGATTCCCCGAGCAGATCAAGGACTGGATCTATTCGCCCCCGCCGGATCCGAAGTTCCTTTGGTGGTAAGGCAACCGGTGGTGAAGCACAAGATACGCGGGACGCGGGACTGCGACAGAGTAGCATGAGGCGACTGATTCGAAATTGCATTGGCCTGGCAGGCCTGGTTGGTTTTGTTGTGGCTGCTGATGCCGCCGCGCCGCCATTCAAGACCCGTGCGCTGTGGGTGGATCCGGAAAGCTTCGCCTCGGCAGAAGCCACCGAGCGCACCCTGGACCGATGCGTCCGCGCCGGGATCAACACGATCCTGCCGAACGTGATGTGCTACGGAAAAGTCTCGTTCAAGTCTTCGCACTTCCAGGGACGCGTGTTGGCCAACGACAGTTTTGATCCGCTGGGCTATCTGCTTCTGAAGGCGCACGCGATCGGAATTCAGGTCCAGCCGTGGTGTTGCGTTTACTACGAAGGAACCGCCAAGCCGTTGAGACCGGAGTGGGAGGTGCGATCCTTTGATGGACGGCCTTTCGACAAGGTCTTTCTGTCACCGGGCAATCCCGAAGTGAATCCGTACCTGCTCTCGGTCATCTCCGACCTGCTGGCCTACGAGATCGACGGCATTCACCTGGACTATATCCGCTATCCGGGGACCGCCTACGACTACTCCGAGCCGGCCCGCAGGGCTTTTGAAGTGGCGAAAGGCTTCGATCCGCAAGATTTCCTGGATCACGTGGAGCGGATTGTGCCGCCCGATCAGGAGCCATTTCCGGTTCGCGTCCTGCACGCGCGGAGTCATGTGGAAAGAGTCTGGGAAACCACCGCGCTGGAGCGGAACTTGGATCAAGCGGGTGTGGGCTTCGGCTTTCTCTCGGAAAGCCCGGCTCAAATCGCGGCATTGCGCACGCCGGGCTTGTTGATCCTCAGTTCCTACCCGGCCATCTCGGCCGAGATGCTGAGCGCCCTGGACGCCTATGTGTCGCGCGGCGGCAATATCCTCTGGTCGGATCTGCCGACCGGCATGCTGCGCACCAACACGCAACTCCAGCAGCTCACCGGTCTGAGCGGGGGCGAATGGAAGGCGAAGCAACGCCTTCGGCTCCAGCCGGTGGGCGACCACCGGCTGGCCCGACTCGTGACGGATAATTCCTTTAGGGCAACCGTGAATTGCGCCACGACGCTGAACGGCGCCGAACTGATAGCGGCGCTGGAGAATGGCAGACCGGCGATCACGCTCCAGCAGGCGGCGGGCAAGGGGCGCGTGTTGGCCCTGGGATTTGACGTCATGGAAAGCACGGCGGGTCACGCCGTTTCGATGGTTGGGGATATGGTGCGCTGGTGCCGAGAACAGGCGGGCGTTCGTGAGCCGGACCGTTTGGCGGCCAAGCGCACCGACTGGGTGAACTGGCGGGGCGAACAGGTCACTCAACTGGTTCGCGACTTGAGCAAGGCGGTCAAACGGAAGGACGCCAGACTCGTCGTGACGTCTTCGGGCGGGACCGACCCTTCGGGCTTCTTTGCCTGTTATCGCGACTCCGGCCGCTGGCTGGCCGAGGGGAGCAACGATTTCCTGTTCCCGATGAACTACACGCCCGATCCGACGGAGCTGGCGGAGATGCTGGAGACTCAGATCCGCTTTACACCGCCGGACAAGCGAGACCGTGTCTTTCCCGGACTGCAAATCTACGCGACTGCCACGGTCAACGGAGAGAAGGTCGTTCGTCCCCTCGAGGCGCGCGTCGTGGAGGCGGAGTTGCGCGAAGTGCAGGCCCAGGGTTACGAGGGCTTCTGTCTCTTCGCCTGCAATAGTCTCTCCGACGAGATCATCGAAGTGGTGCGCCGATTCAGCCGCTGAAGTTGAGACCAAATGGACGCCACACTTCAGCAATCAGCTCAGAACCAGGGTGGCCACGACCCAGGCGTCAGCACGGTTGACAAGAACCGCGCATCACGCACCCTTTCCCCAATGCCCAACGCGATCCCGATCCTGGCCCGCATGCTCGTCGCCGCGCTCGGCCTCTTGGCATCGGCCAACGCGTTTTCGGCGGCTAGCCCGCAGGCAGCGAAATGCAGCGTTCCGTTCGCGGAGGGATTCAACGAGGGCTCGCTCGAATCGGAGTGGAGCGTGCAGGCCGACACCAGCAACTCCGTCACAACTGCTGACGGCGTGTTGCGGTTTCGGGCTCGTGCCCGCACGCGTGCTTGGGTCGAGCGACCGCTGGGGGTGGATTGCGTGCGCGTGTGTGTCGGCCTGAAAGCCGGTGCCGCGGAATCGCCGGCGATGCTGTTGCTCCGCTGGGACGAGTCCAACTTCATCCAATTCGGTCTCAACCACCC
>CAZWJC010000355.1:0-4701 GCA_964634255.1 uncultured Verrucomicrobiota bacterium
GGCTCGCTTGCGCAACTCCGCGCGCGTGAGCCAGCGCGCCTTTGCCAGCGGGCGCAGCAACTCCCCGGCGTACACTTCTGCTCGAATCCGGTAGCGCGTGATGGTGTGTGCAACGGTCGCGAGCGGCGTGGTGGTTGACGGCTTGATGCACAGCGTCTCCTGGGCAAGGCGGGCGAGGTTCGGGCGCTTGCCGCGGAGTTCGATCTGCGGCAGTTCCCAGAAATGCGCGTTGACGACGCCCGCCGGGCGCTGCCGCGCGAGGATTCGGCCCTCTTTCTCCACGAGGAACACCGCGATGCGCTGGCTTTCGGCCGTAACTCGCCGGCCTGTCTTCGGCAACGCATCGGCGACGCCGAGTCGGCGTGCTGCGCAAGACCTCGCCACCGGACACACATGACAGCGCGGATTGCGCGGTGTGCAAACCACCGCGCCGAGTTCCATGAGCGATTGGTTGAGAGCGGAACAAGGACCCGTCGTGAATGGCGTGACCATTCCGCTGGCGGGGTGTCTCGGCGGAGCGCCGGAATTGCCGGGACCCCCGACGAAGAGTGTGGCACTCTGCCGAGCCGCTGCTACGACGAGTTCTTCCGCCAATTGCCAGAGGCGGGCGTTGGTCTTGCGTTCTCGCGGATCGGTGCAAATCGCAAACAGACGCGTCAGCACCCGCATCACGTTGCCGTCGAGAATGGGCTGAGGTTGGCTGAAGGCGATGCTCGCGATGGCGCCAGCCGTGTAACGCCCAACACCCGGCAGCGCGAGGATGTCCTCGAAATCTTGCGGGAACTCGCCGTCATGCCGGGCGATGATTTGCCGCGCGGCCAGTTGGAGGTTGCGGACGCGGGTGTAGTAGCCGAGGCCCTCCCAGAGCTTGCGGAGCTTCGCGGGCCGGGCTTTGGCCACCGATGGAATTGTCGGCAACTCGCGCATCCAGCGTTCCCAATACGGTATCACCGTGGCCACCTGAGTCTGTTGGAGCATGATTTCGGAGACAAATACACGGTAAGGGTCGTTCGTCCGTCTCCAGGGCAGGTCTCTGGCGTTGTTGGAAAACCATTCCAGCAACTTAGAAACGATGTCGCTGATTTTTCGCTGGTGCGGTGACACACACACGAAATACTGGTAAAGACCTCCGACACGCAAGTTCGCTACGACGATAACCGAGCACGGCTCACGCCCCGGCGCTTCGCCTTGAGCCGTGCGCATGTGTCAACCCCTGACTCCGTGGTTGACCCGCATATTCCGCAGTACTAGAGTCGGCCCGTGAACCGAGACCTGGTCATCCCAATCCATCTCAGGCGGACTTCCGGTTAATAGCAGTGTTAGCCGTTTTCCATGTTTATGAATAAGCACATCACACTCATCATCGCGGTGGCGCTCGGTTGCATGTCTGCTGGCTTTTCGACACACGCCGCTGAGCCAGCACCACCGCTCGGGGCAAACAAGGCCATATACGACTATCTAGGCGCTCCAGTGGCAGTGGCAACAAACATGCCATCCGCCTACACCAAGGAAGGGCTGATTAGCGCCTTGCAGGCCGCTGCTGGAGCCGCAGACATATCCTTGAAGAAACTCGAAATTGACGATTCCGAGTTCCCGTTTGTGGTTGGGGTGATTTGCTCCAGTAAGGGTGAGATGGAGAAACTCAAGGACCAGATTCGCCGCATGCCTATTTATAGCTACACGGGCGGCGTCGGCGGCGGAGACCGGTATGCCATGAACCTTGTTCATCATACCGCGTTTCCTGCGGATGCTCGCGAACGCATCCGCCGGCGCGTGCCTCTCCGGGAGCAGATA
The DNA here is from genome assembly GCA_964634255.1 of uncultured Verrucomicrobiota bacterium. Taxonomy (GTDB): domain Bacteria; phylum Verrucomicrobiota; class Verrucomicrobiia; order Limisphaerales; family MWDV01; genus MWDV01. The sequence continues at coordinate 1,795 of CAZWJC010000355.1, forward strand.
CTTTTCGAGAGATTGAACGGCAAGCAATAGGGGCTTGGATCGCCCAATGACGGCGAACTACATTCCTTTGTTGAACCCGCCCGTCGAACGCCGGGTACGGTCTGGTCTGGTATTCCGCTGCCCTCCTTTGCCTGTTGCTTGCGGGCTTTCATCGCCAACAACCGGGGCTCTGCGATGTTCGGGCCATCAGGTTTGATACCACGAAGCCGGGCTTGAGTGTGGAACGCCGAACGTGTGGTTTCTTGTGGGTGCGAACACCGAACGGCGCATCGGCTTGCGGACGTCAGCCGAAACCCCTAGGCTGCGCCAACTTTGTGAAGCCCCTGACGAGCTACACCAGCAAATTGACCGACGCCCAAGCCAAGGCCTTGCGCGCCTGGCTGGACTCGCACGGCTACAGTTTTCGCGACGTTCCCTACGCGCGCTTTGCTGCCGAGCGCGAGAAGACCAACGTGGTGTTCTATGAAAGCGGCAAACTGGTTGTGCAAGGCAAGGGTACTCAGGAATTCATCGAATTCGTGCTGGAGCCAGAAATCCTGAAGGAAGCGCGGCTGGGCTACGAGGCGGTGTTGAACCCGGAGCTGCTGCTGCCCCGGTTGGGAGTGGACGAATCGGGCAAGGGCGACTTGTTTGGGCCACTTTGCGTGGCGGGTGTCTATGTCAACGAAAGCGTCGTCAAGGCGTGGCAGGATAGCGGCATCCGGGACAGCAAGAACATCTCCAGCGACAAGCGCATCGCGGACTTGGCGGAGTTGATCCGCCACACGCCGGGTTGCGTGACGACGGTTGTGCCGATTGGGAACGAGGCCTACAACCGGTTGCACACGAAATTTCGGACGGTGAACCAACTGCTGGCGTGGGGGCACGCGCGGGTGATCGAGAATCTGATGGGCCAGAAGCACCGCATGAACCCACCACCGGTGCGCGCCATCAGCGACCAATTTGCGGCGAACAAGGCTACGGTGGCCCGGGCGCTCATGTCGCTGGGACGAACCATTGAGCTGGTTCAACGCCACAAGGCAGAGGAAGACCTGGCGGTGGCCGCGGCTTCCATTCTGGCGCGAGACGAGTTCGTGACGCGGTTGGCCGGCCTGAGTAAGAAACACGGAGTAGCGTTGCCGAAGGGTTGTTCCGACACGGCAAAACAGGCTGGGCGCGAGTTTATTTCGAAGCATGGCCGGGCGGCTCTCGCTGAGGTGGCCAAGTTGCACTTCAAGACTGTCGGCGAACTGGCCTGAAGAGGTTTGGAGTGTGCCGTTCGTCCTCGGGGTCGGCAGTGAATAGGGCGGGCGAGATTGGGACAGTAAAAAACTCACAAAACCTCGTTGACACTGCTTGTCGGATTACGTAGTTTCTGCCGCGGTCGTTGGGCAGCAAAAACTTGAAGAATTGCCAACCCCTTTAGCCACAGAAAGAAAAGAGCTTGGGGTGGCGGTTTTTTGTCGTTTTTTGCTATCGAGAATGAGTTCGAGACTGAAACGAGAGCGAACGGTCGCCCATGTAGCTCAGCTGGCAGAGCGCGTCCTTGGTAAGGACGAGGTCATCAGTTCAACCCTGATCATGGGCTCCAGTTTAGCGTCCAATAAAACGATAACGAGAACAACAACGTAGGAATCGCAATGGCAAAAGAGCAATTTCAACGCAACAAGCCGCACGCTAACGTCGGCACGATCGGTCACATTGACCACGGCAAATCCACCCTGACGGCTGCGATCGTGATGGTGCAGAACCGCAAGGGTATGGCGCAGATGAAGAGCTACGCCGAAATCACCAAGGGCGGCACCGTGCGTGACGACTCCAAAACGGTGACGATTGCCGTCTCGCACACGGAATACGAGAGCGAGCAACGCCACTATGCTCACGTGGACTGCCCAGGCCACGCGGATTACATCAAGAACATGATTACGGGCGCGGCCCAGATGGACGGCGCGATCCTCGTCGTGGACGCCTCCGAAGGTCCGATGCCTCAGACCCGTGAGCACATCCTGCTCGCGCGCCAGGTCGGTGTGCCCGCCATCGTGGTCTTCCTGAACAAGGTGGACCTCGTCGATGATCCTGAACTGCTCGACCTCGTGGAAATGGAGCTCCGCGATTTGCTTACCAAGTACGGTTTCCCGGGCGACAAGACCCCGATCGTGCGTGGTAGTGCGAAAGCCGCAATCGCGGGAGAGCCCGCGGGCGAAGCCGCTATAGCGGCCCTTCTCAAAGCGGTGGACGATTTCGTCCCGCTGCCGGCCCGTGAAGTGGATAAACCCTTCTTGATGAGTGTTGAAGACGTGTTCAACATTGAAGGCCGAGGCACGGTTGTGACCGGTCGTGTGGAGCGCGGTGTGCTCAAGAAAATGACCGATGTGGAGATCGTCGGCTTGAAGGACACCCGCAAGACCGTGGCGACGGACATCGAAATGTTCCGTAAGTTGCTGGATGAGGCGACGGCGGGCGACAACGTCGGCGTGCTGCTCCGCGGCACCAAGAAGGAAGATGTCGAGCGCGGGATGGTGCTGGCCAAGCCTGGCAGCATCACGCCGCACACGCACTTCAAGGCCGAACTCTACGTGTTGTCGAAGGAAGAAGGTGGCCGGCACACGCCCTTCTTTATCAACTACCGTCCGCAGTTCTATTTCCGCACAACCGACGTGACTGGTGACGTGCGCGACATCAAGTCGCCGACCGGTGACAAGGTGGAAATGGTGATGCCGGGCGACAACGTCTCGGTCGAAGTCAAAGTCATCTCGCCCATCGCCATGGAGCGCGGCCAACGATTCGCAATTCGCGAAGGCGGCCGGACCATCGGTGCCGGGCGTGTGACCGACGTGATCGAGTGAGAATTACCGGGGTGGGGGCGGTAACAACCCGCTCCCTCCCGGGACTGTGAGAGCATCACCACTCGCCAACGATTTAGGGCGG
>CAZWJC010000356.1:0-4529 GCA_964634255.1 uncultured Verrucomicrobiota bacterium
CGCCGTCGTCGGTGACGAAGACCTCGCCGTGCTGGAACGGGCTCATCGTGCCCGGATCGACGTTGATGTAGGGGTCGAACTTCTGGAGCGCGACCTTGAAGCCGCGGTTTTCGAGCAACGTGCCCAGCGAGGCTGCCGTCAGGCCCTTGCCCAACGAACTCACCACGCCGCCAGTGACAAAAATGTATTTCATGGTCTGCAAATTCCTTCACGCCGAGATCAAGATTAAGATGAAGAGCAAGATCAAGAAGCCGTTCCGTTGACTTGATCTTAATCGTAATCTTGCTCTTGCTCTTACTCACGCCCCGCCAACAACGCTTCCACCCGCGCCACGTCCGCTGGCACATCCACGCCCACGCTGTCGTAGTTCACCTTCACAACCGCGATGGCGATACCGTTTTCCAGCGCCCGCAACTGCTCCAGCTTCTCCGCGTTCTCCAGCGATGACACCGGAAACTGCACCAGCCGTAGTAATGTTGCACGCCGGTAACCGTAAATGCCGAGGTGTTTCAAAAACGGAAACGCCGCCAACTGTTCCATCGCCGGACGGTTGGCGGCCTCGCGCAGATACGGGATCGTGCGCCGCGAGAAATATAGGGCGCGGCCCGTCACGTCGGCAACGACTTTCACCACGTTCGGGTTATCGTACTCCTGCACGCTTCGAATCGGCGTGGCCGCCGTGGACATCTCACTTCGGTTCAGCGCCTCGGCAACGGCATCAACCACCGCGGGGTCAATCAGCGGTTCGTCGCCCTGGATATTGACCACGGCGTCGCAATCACAGCGGGCCGCCACCTCGGCAATGCGATCCGAGCCGCTCGGGTGATCGGCCCGGGTCATTTCCACGCGGCAAAAGTCCCGCGCCACCTCGGCGATGCGCGCGTCGTCCGTCGCCACGATGACTTCGCTGAGGGACTTTGCCTTGCGGCATTGCTCCACGACGCGTTGGATGAGCGGCTTGCCGGCGATGGGGTGCAGCGGTTTTCCCGGAAACCGGGTGGAGGCGTAGCGGGCCGGAATGATGCCGTGAATCTTCATCGAGTCAGTCCTGTTTCGGCAATTCGCTGCCGAAGTTGAAAGTGAATGTGATCTCACGAACCTCTCGCTTTAATGTGCGGCGCATTTCTTCCGGCCACGGCCTATAGGGCGCTGGATCCATCACAGCCTGCAAGCATGTTCTTTCGAGTCTCGGGCTTACGTCGCTCTGCACGGCTTTCACGTCACGAATCCGTCCACTAGAATGTAGCGCGAAACTGACGACGACCGTGCCTTCGGCCGCGGATCGGAATCGGTTTTCGTCAAGCAAAGCGTACCATCGTTGTCTTACTGCCTCCGATAGCTTGGCATCGTAGGCCCGCAGGGCTGGCGTTTGGTTTTCAGGTTTACTGGTGGCCTGAGCGATTCCGGCACTTGCAGCGGAAGAGCTCGATGCGTCCGACTGTGGATTTCGGCATCCTGTGATGCTGGCGGCCAGAATTCCAACGGCCAGACACCGCTTCCATTTCGGGTAATGCAATGCGGTCCGAACCTTCTCACAAACGCCACTGGGTGGCGTCGAGGCGTAGCGGGCCGGAATGATGCCGTGAATCTTCACGGGCAGTCCTTGTACCCGGACGCGTGCCGAATTGCACGGAAGAAACGCCGAAGAAGCGCGCCCGGCGACAAATTACTCGCCCAGATTCCGTCGGAGGAGGGATCGCAGGCGCGTGGGGGAGCGCACGGTCAGGGTGTTGCCTTTCACCGACAACAAGCCTTGTTCCCGGAATCGCGCCAGCGTGCGCGAAAGGGTTTCGCTCACGGTGCCGAGTTCCGCCGCCAGGACCCGCTTGGTCATTTTGAGCTCGATGGCGGTGGGTTGGTCGGCATCCGGATTCGGACATCGTTTCACGAGCCAGTTGGCCAGCCGTGTCTCCACGTCCTTCAGCGTCAGATCCTCCAACTGCCCGACCAGCACGCGCAGATGCAGGCTCATGGAGGCGAGCATGCGCAGGCCAAACTCCGGCTGCCGGCGCAGCAGCGCCAGGAAGCCGTCCTTTTGGACCAGCAGCACTTGCGTGGGTTCGACAGCGCGGGCGTCGGCGGGATAACCGGTGGGCGTGGCCAGCGCGGCTTCCGCGAAGCTCTCCCCCGCGCGGAAGATGTGGATGACCTGCTCCTTGCCGGCGGCGTTGACGCGGTGGACGTTGACGGCACCTTTCTGGACAATGTAGAAGCCACGCGCGGCTTCGCCTTCGTGAAAGAGGTAATCGCCTTTCTCCAGCCGTCGCACGACGCTGATGCTGGTCACAGCGGCAAGATCTGTCGGAGGCAGGCCGGCAAAGAGTTGGCAGGTGCGCAAGGAATTGACCAGCGCGGCTTGCTTGAGCTCGGGCAGATTGGCAGTCATTCGCAGGGTGTTGCTACTCCGAAATCGTCCCGCAGGCGAGCACGAAAGGCGCCGCTGTCTGCAAAAAAAGGGTGTTTTTTGGCAACGCCCGTGTAGGCGTGCCCTAACCACGCCCCTACGTTGAGCGCGTAGCTTGTGCAACAGGTAACTGACAAACCCGCCATCACGGTCGAGCATCCGGAGAGGAAGAAGCGAACAGGACCGCTTTCGACCGTGGATGGGGAAACCGCGTTCGGCTCGCCGCGCGATTTCCTGGATAACCGCTTTGTGTACGCGGTGATTTCTCCGCGGGCGCAAGGGCTGTCGGTGGGGGTCAACATGAACCCCGACCGGCTCTGCAACTTCGACTGCGTCTATTGCGAGGTGCATCGCGCGATGCCCATCCGCGAGAAGAATCTCAACGTGACGGTGATGGCCGGGGAGTTGCATCGGACGCTGGAATGTGTCCGGGCCGGCCGGTTGCGCGAGCGGGCGCGGTATCAGGCCGTGCCGGCGGAACTGCTGGAACTGCGCCACGTCACCCTGAGCGGTGATGGCGAGCCAACCCTTTGTCCGAACTTCGCCGAAGCGGTCGAAGCGGTGGTCCACGTCCGCGCCTTGGGCGAGTTCTTCAAGATGGTGCTCATCACCAACGCGACCGAGTTGGATCGTCCCCAAGTGCAGGAAGGTCTGCGGCATTTCACACGCAGTGACGAAATCTGGGCCAAGCTCGACGGTGGCTCGCAGGCGTACCTGGACAGCGTGAACAAGGTTCCCGTTCCGCTGGAGAAGATCCTAGCGAACATCCTCGCGGTAGGGCGTCAACGGCCGGTGGTCATTCAAAGCCTCTTCCCGGCGATTCACGGCGATGAACCGCCGCCCGGGGAGATTGAAGCGTTTGCCCAGCGGTTGTTGGACCTGAAGAGCGGCGGCGCCCAGATCTCCCTGGTGCAGATCTACTCGGCCACCCGGCCCGCGCCCCGCTCCCAGTACGGCCATCTGCCGCTGCGTGCGCTCTCACGCATCGCCCACACCGTGCGGCAGATCACGGGCCTCAAAGCCGAAGTGTTCTGAGCGAGTCGTTGCGCCGGGTTGCGGGATTCGGTCCCTTCACAGGGCCAGCAGCAGCCGCTTGATCTCCTTGAGCCGGCCTTTCGCGTCCTTCTTGGTCAGGCGCGGGAACTTGCCGCCCAGCATGATCAGTTCGCCCAGGCGCGTGAGCATCAGTTTGTCGTCCTCGACCTCGATGCTCGTGACGGATTTCCCACTGGCCAGGGTTTTCAGTTCACCCACGGCGAGCAATAATTCAACCGGTTGTGGCAAGGGACCAAAGCGGTCGCGCAGTTCTTTTTGTAAGGCGTCCAGTGCCGGCTTGTCTGTGGCTTGCGCCAGCTTGCGGTAAATCTCGATACGGTGTTGCGGCTCGGGAATGTAGGTGTGGGGAAGGCTGGCGACGGAGTCAGTAGTTCTTCGTTCGTGCGCAGGACCACTGACTACTGACGACTGACTGCTGACTCCCTCTGCATTCAGCGACAAGAGATCCAACCGCACGCTCACCTCCACCCGTGGCTTCACCTTCTCGCCCTTGAGCGCCCCAACGCTTTGCTTGAGCAACTGGCAGTAGAGATCAAAGCCCACGGCGGTGATGTGGCCGCTTTGTTCCGAGCCGAGCAGGTTGCCGGCGCCGCGGATTTCCAGGTCGCGCATGGCAATCTTGAAGCCGCTGCCGAGCGTCGAGTATTGCTTCATCGCGCTGATGCGCTTCCGCACGTCAGTCAGCAGGCGCGCGTGCCGGGGCAGGAGCAGGTAGGCGAAGGCCTGGTGTTTGTAGCGGCCCACCCGCCCCCGCAACTGGTAGAGATCGCTAAGACCGAACCGGTCCGCGCGGTCAATGATGATGGTGTTGGCGTTCGGGATATCGAGCCCGCTCTCGATGATTGTGGTGGAGAGCAGCACGTCGGCCTCACCGTTCACGAACCGGGTCATCACGTCTTCCAGATCGTCGGCGTGCATCTGGCCGTGGCCGACGACGATGCGCGCGTTGGGCACGAGCGTTTCCAGCTTGGCGCGCATGTCCTCGATGGTCATCACGCGGTTGTGCAGGAAGAACACCTGCCCGCCGCGGTTGAGCTCGCGCTGGATGGCGTCGCGGATCACGCGCTCG
>CAZWJC010000357.1:0-4515 GCA_964634255.1 uncultured Verrucomicrobiota bacterium
ATTCACGGACACTGTGATCAACACACAAAACCAACTCCACAACCTATGAAAAGAACGAAGCAGAATGCCCTAAAGTTGTTCATGGTGGGACTGCTGCTCGGCTCCATGTCGGCGCCGGCAGCAATCATCCATCGCTACAGTTTCGATGAAGCCCCCGGAACGAAGACCGTCGCCGACAGTGTCGGCGGTGCCAACGGGGTCAAGGCCGGTAATGATGGGGACTTTGACGGCGCAGGTCAGTTGGTGCTCTCGGGCATCGGCGCCTCTGCGGATGCATCGAACGTCATCTCCGGCTACGTGGACCTGCCGAATCACTTGGTTAACGGACTGACGAATCTGACATTCGAGACTTGGGTCACCCTGAACGGCAGCGGCACCTGGCAGCGCATTCTGGACTTCGGCGTCTCCGGAGACGGGATAGAAGGGAATTCAAGCGGGAATGGCAACTATCTATTCATTTCCTCACCTGCCAACGCAAACCTGCGTTTTGCCGTGCGTGAGCCGGTAAACGGAGTTGAGCTCACTCAATGCACCGCAAATTCGCCTTTACCCCTCTTCACGGAGGTCTGTGTGACGGCGACCTACGACCCGGGCGCCAATGTTGCCCGGCTATACGTGAACGGCGCTTTAGCGGCGACAGATGACGCCCCAACCCCCCTGAGCGCCATCAATGACATCAACAATTGGCTGGGGCGTGCACAGTGGAACGACCCCATATTCAACGGTTCCTATAACGAGTTTCGAATCTACAACAACGCTCTTAACCCGGTGGAGGCGGCTGCCAGCTTCTTCAACGGCGTGACCAATGCCAGCACCAGCGTGGATTCGCTCGGTGGCATTTCGAGCGTGGCGTTGGCGGTGCCCGTGACCATCATGACGGTTCAAGATGTCCAGGCGACGACGGCCACTGCTGATTTTGTCAATATCACAGAAGTCAGCTTGGCTGGCGTCCCGGGAGTAACCTACAACTCCAGCAGCACGGGAGTGCTCACCGTGGATGCCAAAGGCAACCTCACGGCGGTTGCCCCGGGAAGTGCCAACGTCACCGTCAGCTACTTGGGCCAAACTTCGACCCCCATTGCCGTGACCGTCAATCCCCGCCTCCTCGGTGTGGTCGTGGCGGGCGGTCTCGAGGTGGACCTCCGTGCGACTGATCTCAGCGCGAGCACGGCAACGTGGACCAACCGCGCGGCCGCAGGCAGCACGTTCACCGCGGAAGGTGCCCCCATTTACAATCCCAACGTGGCCGATGGCATCGCGGGTGTCACGTTCATCGGCAACACGAATGACTACGTTGGGCCCGGCGCCAGCGCCGCCATCACGGCCAACGGTGATTTCTCGATCGAGGCATGGGCGTTCATTGATTCTCCCAAGGCTGAAGGCGGAATTGTGACGTGGGGCTACCGTGGTGTCGGCGGCGCGGATGTCGTCTTGGGTGCCGGCAATCATCCCGTTTACGGAGCTGCTTCCTTCTGGGGCGGCGGCTACGATCTCGGATGGAATGGTCCCGCTCCGGTCAAGGGCGCGTGGCATTACTACGCGCTGACCTATAATGGCAGCCGCCTGGCGAAAGTGTACTTGGACGGTGCACTCAGGAGCCAATTAACCGTCGGCGGTAACCTTTCGAGTCCCGCCGGCCTACCGATTCGCATTGGGGCGCAAAACGCAGATTCGATCGGCACCGTGGACTTCGGCCAGGCTCTTCTGGGCAGCGTCGCTATGGCCCGTGTGCATACGGGCCTGTTGAGCGACAACGACGTCGCCAACAACTATCTCTACGGCGTGGAACTGACCGCACCGGGCACGCTCACGAATGTTGTCCTCACGTTTGCCCAGACCAACCTTCCGGGAAGTCGATTCAAGACGTTGGCCTCGGTCCGCCCAGAATACGCGAACCGGAAATATCTCGTGGCAAACGCATTGTCCACCTTCTCCTCCAGCGACACGAATGTGGCCACCGTGGATGGCAAGGGCTATGTCACGGCGGTCGCGCCCGGCACCGCGAAAATCATTGCCAGTTATGCTGGGCTGAATGCCACGAACACCATCACAGTCACGGCGCCGCCGGCAACCACCTTGGTTCACCGATACAGTTTCAGTGAGACCAGCGGCACCAACGTTGCCGACTCCGTGGGCACGGCGCATGGCACGCTCGCCGGCGGGATTTCGGCAAACGCCGCGACATTGGGCGGTGGTCAGGTCACCTTGGCAGGCGGAACGAGTTCCAATGTGGATCCGTTGACCATCGCGGGTTACGTTGACTTCCCGAACTACATGATCAGTCCGTTGGTCAATGTGACCTTCCAAGTCTGGGCGACGTGGCAGGGCTCGGGTTGGTGGCAGCGCATCATCGACTTTGGCACCTCCAACCAAGGTGAGAACTATTCCAACGGCGAGGGAGGGTACATGTTCCTCAACACTTATCCGCTGCGTTTTGCCGTGCGAGACATTCCCTCCAACGGCGAACCGGTGAGCCTGAGTCCGATCGGTGACAATGGCCCTCCCAACGGGGTCGAATACAATCTAACGGCGACCTATGACTTCACCTCGAACGTGTCCCGCTTCTACACGAATGGTGTGCTTGCACTGTCCGGCACCGCTCCTGTTCAGTTGAGCAGCATGAACGATGTCAACAACTGGCTTGGTCGTTCGCAGTGGGGCGATAACGTGTTCGTAGGCTCGGTCAACGAATTCCGGATCTACGAGGGCGCGCTCACAGCGGCACAGGTCGCAGCCGCGTACACCGCCGGGCCGGACACCCTGCCGGTGATGACCCCGCCTAGCCTGACGATTGTTCGCAATGCCGCCAATGTGGTCATCACCTACACTGGCACGCTGCAAAGTTCGGCAACGGTGAACGGCACCTACACGGATGTGAGCGGAGCCATCTCGCCGTACACCACATCCACTGCTGCTGGGCCGGTGTTCTTCCGCGCCCGCCAGTAGTTTCCACTGACGGTTTGGTTGGATTGACAGGAGACCGGACGCAAGTCCGGTCTCTTTTGTTTGCACGTCACCTCCCCGCGCCAAGCCGATCCAGGACCAGCCCCGCCCGCAATCCGAGGTCACACCAATCCCAAGAGCTGCCGCATGGTGAACTGGAGCACATATTCGGATCTGCGTGATGCCGCCAGCCACTCACGCTTCGCGCGAAGTCAGGCAGCGCCGCGGAATGCCCCATACCCCCGGGCACATGGAGGACGAAGATGACTTCACCTGCCTCCCGATCGCAACTGCCGGCTGTTCCCCAGAAGCCTCGGCTGTTGTTTAACCGCTACGGCGTAATGGCTCGCAATGCGGCTGCATTTTTTTGCGCGACCTTATTCTCCGGCTCCTCCGTCAGCACCGCTTCAAATTCTCGCAGCGCTTCCGCACGACGCCCCTGGTTCATCAGCGCCACTCCTAGGTTCAACCTTGCCTCCACCAAGTTCGGCAACAGTTTCACAGCAGTGCCAAAAGCCTCAGCCGCCCCGGCACTGTCCCCTGCGCGGCCCAATTCGCGGCCCAATAGAAAATGCACTTCACCCGATTCCGGCATCAGCTTGGCTGCAGCTGCAAAATAGTCCCGCGCCTCCTCGAACCGTCCCAGCGACGCTGCGCACCGTCCGGCGTCCACATGGAGCGGACCGTCCGAGGGATTCATCCGCATGGCCAGCGCATAATTCGTTGCCGCCTCTGTCTGCCAGCCTTTCGCCTGACAAAACCGAGCCAGGACCGCGAGGTCCGTCGGACGGTTCACACGATGCCGTCGCGCCGCCGCGTAATGCGCATCGGCCTGGGCCCGCTGGCCCGCTTCCTCCAAGAGTCGTCCCAGGCCCAGATGGGCCGTTCCGTATGTCGGTTTGAGCGCAATTGCCTTTTCGTACTCGCGCTGCGCCTCCTGCTTGCGCCCCAGCCGCACCAATACCTGCGCCAGATTGTTTCGCGCGAATACGTTTTGTGGATCGCACGCCAGGCACTGTTCAAACGCGCGCGCCGCCTCCGCGTTACGATTCATCTGGACAAGCACCACACCCAACTGCATCCACGCCTCCGCATGGCGTGGGTGCTGTTCCACGACGAGGTGTAGCGCCTTCATCGCGTCGTCCCACTTCCCAAAGAGCTCGAGCGAAGCAGCCCAACGCATTTGCAGGGCCGGGTCGTGCGGCGTGAATTGAAGCGCCGCACGACAACGCGCCTCAGCCTCCTGAATCAGCACAGGAACTGGCGCCAGTGATTTCAACTCCGCCTCAATCCGCGCGAGCTGTTGAGCATGGTCTGACTGTTGTGTGAACGGCGGATCGGTCAACCGACCTACGATTTCCGTAAGGGCCGACTGGCGCGCCCAATCCGACCACCCCAGTCGCTGCGCGCACCGTTCCAGGCTCGCCCACTCCTTGCCCGCACTCGGGTGTCGCTGGACAGTCTCGGGCAGGAGCTTCTCTGCCGAAGCAGCAATGGTACGCGCCAGCAGGTAGTTCCCTAGGAACTTGAGGTGAACGTGTTCGTAAAAACTCCCGCCACCCGCGACCCCGT
>CAZWJC010000358.1:0-4505 GCA_964634255.1 uncultured Verrucomicrobiota bacterium
TGGCTGGTTTTCATTCGACCCTCCCTGGCTGGTTTTGACCGTCCGCTGACAGCGTCCCATCGGGGAATGGGCTGCTGGAACCGCTTCACCACGTGCCGGGCAATCGCGGCGGACATGGGCGAGCCACCGGCACGCAGTTCCTGAATGGCCTCCAGCAATCGGGTGGGCGCGGTCTTCTTGAGCAGGTAACCCGCCGCTCCCGCGCTCAACGCGTCGAAGAGCCGGTCGGGGTCTTCGTACACCGTCAACATCATGAACTGCGTCGTCGGCAGACACGGCGCGAGCGTGCGCACCAGTTCGATGCCCGATTGCCCGGGCAGGCCGATGTCCACCAGCACGATGTCCGGCATCAGTTGAGCCAAAGGCTGCACCGCCGCTTCCGCCGAGGCCCACGTGCCCTCCAACAGCAGCCGGCTGTCGGCCAAGAGCAGGCGCGTCATCTCCGCGGCTTGGACGGGATCGTCCTCGATGAGACCGACGCGGATAAGGGGGAAGGGCGTAGTGGGCGTGGCCGTCTCCGGGGCGGGCGAAGTCATAATCATATCCTGCTTGCGATCTGAGCATGTAGCCCAGACTCTGACTCAACTGGGTGACTGCCGGTAGTCATACAAAAGGCATACCCCTCCGGTCTCCCGACCGAACAACCTCCTCGGACCGCGACCGGTCCCTCGGTCGCAGCGGGTGGGATGGTGAAGGAGATACTCACCTTCTCTGACCTCGAACCTCGCCCAGAGGCCTGACCGGAAAGCGAAGGACGCCGGCGCAACCGGTTCCGGGGCCGCCTTCCGTGAATGCGTGCTGCGACCGGGGACCGGTCGCGGTCCGACTGCATGAATCTGGCTTTCACGTTCGGCTGGCGCTCTGGCCACCATCGGTCGTGCCGTGCGGGTGAAGCGGCAACTCGACGCGGATGGTGGTTCCGTGTCCCTTCGACGTTTGCAGCTCCAGCGAACCGCCCAGCGTCGCCGCGCGAGTGCGCAGGTTGGTCAAGCCGTTACCGTGCGCCTGCTTGGCCGCCTCGGGATCGAATCCCTGACCGTTGTCGGCAATCACCATTTCCAGAATGGCGCTCGGCGCCGCGCCTGAAGGCCGCAGGCGGATCGTGATTTGAACCTCGCTGGCTCGGGCGTGGCGCGCGATGTTGGTGAGGACTTCCTTGAACAGCAGGAAGGTCTGACGGCGAAACTCGCCGGAGATAGATTGCGTGGGTGCGGGCGGCGGCAGATCGAAACAGACCTTCAAGCCGGCTTCATCCAAGAAGGTGGCCGCGTGCTCGCGCAGTCGTGCCAGGAGACTATCCAGCGTGTCGAACTGGTGATTGGTGCACCACACCAGGTCACCGAGTTGGTCCAGCAACTCAGCCGCTTCGCCACTCAACCGCTGGATGGCGGTTCGTGTTTCCGCCTGCTCGGTGGTGGTGGCCACCCGTCCACCGGTCAGCACCAGACGGGTCAGTCCGGCACCCAGATCATCGTGCATGTCGCGGGCGATGCGATCCCGCTCTCGGGCCAGGGCTGCCTGCTGCTCCAAAGCGTGTCGCTGTTGCAAATCCTGAAAGCGCCAGGCCGCTGCCATGGTGAACCCTGCGATCGCGAGCACGACCACTGCGGGCCAAAACCAAGCAGTCTCATATAGATGCGGTGACAGGTGAACCGTCATGCGCGTGCCGCGTTCCGGCCAGACGCCGTGATGGTTAGCAGCGAGGAGTTCGAACTCGTAGTTGCCGGGGCGCAGGTCCGTGAAGAAGACCTCGCGCCGCGTGCCGACATCAATCCAGCTGGGTGACAACCCAGTCATCCGGTAGCGGAAGCGCACCTTCTCCGGCGCCACAAACGCCCCGGCGGTGTAACGAAGCTCAAGTACTCTACCGCCACCAGGAGGCAGGCGTAAGGGCGAGGTGTGAAGGGCGAAATCCGAAGGAAGGTTGGTTGCCGCCCGGCTGTTGTCGAACACGGTTTCCCCGTTGGCGCGAATTTCTTCAATGATCGCCCCCGGCGGCGTGGCGTCCACCGACACCTTGGCCGGGTTGATGATCGCGACGCCGCGCGCGGTGGCGATCCACAACCGGCCGTCGCGGGTCTTGCAGGCCGCCGGAAAACTCTTCTGCCCGTTCACTTCGCGTGAGCGCAGTCCGTCCGTCTCATCGTAGCAGACTGCTGTGACGGAACGCGCTCGCCCGGTCGCAACCGCCTCGAAATCCTGCTTGGCTACCCAATAAATGCCACGATCATGCCCGATCCAGAGCCGTCCAACGTCGTCTTCGGTGACCACGTTCACCAAGTCATCGGGCAACCCTTCGCGCGTGGTGAACACAGTAATCTGCCCGTCCTTGAGCCGGTTCAAGCCCCGGTCTGTGCCAATCCACAACACGCCGTCGGCGTCCTCGTGCAACGCCCAAACGTTGGTGCTGGAAAGGCCGTCCGTCGTCGTGCGGGTTCGCAGTTCCGGCTTCAGCCGGTTGGGGGCATTGAATGTACCTCGGCCGTTGACATCCCGCTCTCCGCCTGAAGGCGGAACTACGAACTGGGTGAGTCCGCCACCATACGTCCCCACCCACAGATTCCCGGCGTGGTCTTCCAGTAACGCGCGCACCTCCTGCGCCCCCAAGCCGTCGGCTGGCGCGTATTGCGTTCGTTCTCCATTGTGCAGCCGTGTCAATCCACGCACCGTCCCAACCCACAGCGCGCCGTTCCGGGCGGCGAGCAAGGCTCGGACTTTGGTTTCAAACCACTCGCCCGGAAACCGGACGTGCGTGATCTGCCCATCGCGGATGGCATCCAAGCCGCTCAGCGTGCCGACCCAGATCGTGCCGTCGCTGGTCTCGGCCAAGGCGCGAACCTCGTTACGCGAGAGCCCGTTGGTCTGCGTGAAGCTTGTGCAGTTTCCCTCCTTCCACCGGCAGAGGCCACCATCAGTGCCAATCCACACGCTTCCATCCCGCGCTTCGCACACCGTCCAGGTCAACTCATGCGGCAAACCCTCCTCCACACCCAGAACATGCATCCGCTGCGGTGAGAGCCGAAATAACCCGGCTTTGAACATGCCTGCCCAAACGCTGCCTTCGCGGTCCACGGCCAGCGCCAGAGGACATTGTTTGTTCGTATCAATCGGCAGCGGAAAAGGCGAAATCGTGCGCTGATGATCACGCCACAAGCCGCTGCCGAGTCTGGGAAACCAAACCGTTCCATCCGCTTCAGTTGCCCACCGGACCTCCCAGTCCCCCGGAACATCCTTGAAGGGCAGTTCCGTCCAGCTTCTACCATCCCAGAGGTGCATACGGCGTGCGTAGGTCTCCTCGTAATTGCTTGCTAGCCAGACGCGACCAGTCGGATCACGAAACACACCGCTCACTGGGCAAGCATAGCCATCTGGCACCTGAGTGGTGAAATTGTAGCTGCCGGGCAGCTTCAGATCCTGATCGAACCTACCGGTCTGCCGATCGCGTCGGAACAACCCACGCGACGTGCCGATCCAGAGACTCCCGTCGGCGTCCTCGTGCAGAGCCAGCACCTTGCACGGGCCTGGCTCATTCGTCCGTGTGAGCGCTTCGATCGTGCCGTTCTGGAAGCGGGCCAACCCTCCGCCAGTTCCAATCCATACATCACCGTTGCGGGTGGCGCACAAGGTCCAAACGTTCGTGGTCGGTAGTCCGTCCTGCACTGTGTAGCGCTGCCAGACACCCGCACGGCGGCACAACAGGCCATCCTCGGTGCCAACCCAGAGACCACCTTCATGATCCTCAGCCAGCGCCCAGCAGACTTCATTGACCATTTGCGGGGTGTTGTCCCGGTTGAAGGCCACAAACCGTACGCCGTCGTAGCGCGCCAGTCCCGCGCGTGTGCCGATCCAAAGATAGCCATCGCTCATTTGTAGCAGGGCGGGAACCGAATTGTCGGGCAGACCATCCTCGTGTTGCCACACGCGAATGCTGTATTGGCCGAGGGCGTCGGGCAAACTGGTGTCCTTGAGAAGCGCCCGTGCAAGGGGGACTACAGAAACGAGGCTTAGGGCGACAAGCATTTGCCACACCCAGACTGATCTTGCTGCCCGGCTTCGCATGGCGCGATACTATCGTGCGGCCATTCCGCAGGCAACGGACTTGCCATCACTGGGGCGAACACGCGTCGCGCGAATTTCATCGGGCTCTCTTACTGCCGGTCCGCAAGTCATCTGGGTTTCATTCGCGACCGAGACGTGCCATCAACGGGATTCCACTTGACAAGCCATCAGAGATGCTTACAAAAGCGGACGTGACCGGTGTGCTGTTCGCATTGTCGGTCAAGAGAGGAGCGCTATTTTTACTTATAGCGTTTGCTAAAGTCCGCAGGAAGGAAAACCATATGACCGCATACCGCGGCAACCCAAAGGATGCTCAATGAAAAATCGTTTGATCTGGATCGGCGCCCTGGCGCTGGCATTCCCACTCACCTCCCCCCTGACGGCAAGGGCTGCCTACACCAACTGGGAAGGCATCGTTGTGACGAACGGCCCCATTCTCATCACCA
>CAZWJC010000359.1:0-4492 GCA_964634255.1 uncultured Verrucomicrobiota bacterium
TACCGCCTGCAGGCAAGCCCTGCACGCATCATTGCGCGACTTGCTCCTCGCGATCCTTACCCGCGCCTTCCAAAGTAAAACGTGATGTTTGACTTCCGGCTCAGATTTCCGGTCACCGAACTCCAGTTCTGGGCTTCACGGTACCAGGAGGAGAAGGACCCGATATTGCGGTTGGTGCCGCAAGTCAAACAGCGAGGTTTCTTGGAACGGGACGAATTCCTCGAAGTCTGCCGGTGGAAGTCTCCCCGTTCTCAGCCGCGCTGCCGGCTGAATTCGGGTAGTTTCGTCCGTGAGGTGACCACCATCGCTCTGAGCACTCCTGAGGAGCGTCTGAGAATCGAGGTGCTTACCTTGCTGACGGGAGTGAGCTGGCCGACCGCGTCCGTCGTTCTTCACCTCTTCCACGCGGAACCGTACCCGATCCTTGATTTTCGCGCGTTGTGGTCTCTCGGCAAGGACGTGCCCAAACAATACGATTTTCAGTTCTGGCAGAAATACGTGGCGTTCTGTCGCAGCCTTGCTCGTAAGGCGGCGCTCTCCATGCGAACGCTCGACCGCGCTCTGTGGCAGTACTCAAAGGAGAAACAAGTATGAAGCAGCAATGCCGGATCCTGGCCGAGCTGGACGCGATGCAAGCGGAGGTGGAGGCGCTGAGGTGCCTGCGAGCCGGGCAGGCGCGGCCTGCAACAGAGTTTGATCGCCGTGCTTCCTTACTTTCATGACCGCACCCTGAAAGGTAGACCATGAGCCAAGTATTCAGACTGACGAGTCTCGTTGTGCTGGTTGTCGTCGGGCCGATGGGTAACTCCGCTCACGCCGAGAAGCTGACCAGCGGCAAGGGGCCGATCCTGGCGGACATATTGGCAGCCTCCCCACCTGGCGACTGGCGCGCGCTCGAGCCGGAGAACACGCTTTACCTGGAACTGGCCACCGGTCGCGTCGTCATCGAGTTGGCTCCGGTATTTGCCCCAAATCACATCGCGAACGTCAAAGCCCTCGCGCGCGAGCATTACTTTGACGGTCTGGCAATCGTCCGGGTGCAGGACAATTACGTCGTGCAATGGGGCGATCCGGACGCGGAAACTCCAGCACGGGCGCGCAAGATTCAACAGGCGCACAAGACGCTCCCGGCCGAGTTTGATCGCGCGTTGGATCGGAAGCTGCCGTTCACGCGACTGCCGGACGGCGATGTCTATGCACCGGAGGTCGGCTTCTCCGCCGGCTTTCCCGTGGCGCGTGACAAGCGCAACGGCCGGATGTGGCTGGTCCATGCGTATGGCATGGTGGGATCGGGACGCGACAATGCGCCGGACAGCGGCGGAGGCACAGAGTTGTTTGCGGTGATCGGCCAGGCACCGCGACATCTGGATCGCAACGACACGCTGATTGGCCGTGTGGTCCAGGGCATGGAATTGCTTTCGGCGTTGCCACGGGGCACAGGGAACATGGGCTTTTACGAAAAGCCGGAGCAACGCGTGCCCATCAGGTTGGTTCGCGTGGCTGCCGACGTGCCCGAATCGGATCGCACTGAACTGGAACTTCTGCGCACGGACACCCAGACGTTCCAGCAAGTCATCGAAGCGCGGCGAAACCGGCGTGAGGAGTGGTTTTACCGGCCGGCAGGCAAAGTCGAAATCGTCAACGTGCCGTTGCCCGTGCGCGTGAAACACAAGGGAACGCCTTAACGATGAGGACAAAGGAGATCAAACGACGACCGCTGGGCAGAACCGACGCCCAGGTTTCCACGTTGGGCATCGGCGATATCGCCGACCGCGCCGTACCGCTGGAGCGGTGCGTGGCCACGCTGCATCGCGCGATGGACCACGGCTTGAACCTGGTGGACACCGCTCCGGGCTACGAGAACGGTTACAGCGAGCAGATCGTGGGCACGGCCCTAAGAGGCCGGCGCGAGCGGATGTTCGTTATTGATAAGATTGACGATCTCGCCGCCCCGGTGACGCCGCAAGTGGACGCCAGCCTGCGGGCGCTGGGGATAGACATCGTGGATTTGTTCGTCTTCACGCAGTATCGAAGATGGCCGACTGGGAACGCATCGCGGCGGTGGGCATGGGAGAGCTGGCCACGTGCCAGGCGGAGGGCAAGGTGCGCTTTCGCGGCATTTCCAGCCATCACCCGGATGTGCTTCGGGCTACCATCGAAAGTGGCCTGTGCGATGTGGTGATGTTTCCGGTGGGACCATTTGTGGATCGCCGGTATGTGGCGGAGATCCTCCCGCTGGCCCGGCAGAAGGGTGTGGGTACGGTGTGTTTCAAGACATTTGGCGCTGGCAAGTTGCTGGGGGACACAATCGGCTACAATCAGCCCTTGGAAGTGCGGCCACGGGGCAAGTTCAGTTCTGGAGGCAGGGAATCCTCGGCCGAGCCGCAACTGCCGCGGCTGAGTGTGGCGGATTGCCTGCATTACACGTTGACAGTGGATCCGGACGTCACGTTGCTGGGCATGAGCTTCCCGAACGAACAGGACGCCGTGTTCGCCGCCTACGAGTCATTTCATCCGTTGAGCCCGGAGAGGATGAGTGAAATTGAAGGCGCCGCTGCGCGCGCCATTGCCGGCAAGGGAAACTGCTGGTGGAATCCTCCAGAGGCAGGGAGATGAAGGGCCGGGCGACCGAGTGTCCGAACAGCCTTGCCGCTGTATGGATTGCCGTCGCCTTCAGCTACCCTTGACTTGCGCAAGCTGAGGGACTGATCACGTCTAGGGAGTTTGAGCCATTGTCCTTGCCGCGCCGCGCAAAGGCGGTAGGGCCTAACCGAGAAGCCGCTCCAAATCCTTGGCAAACTTCAGGAAAGGGACTTCCACCGCGCGGCAGATCTCCCGCACTTCCAACAGGTCCAGTCGCCGCTCGCCCGCTTCGAACTTACTGACATAAGACTGCGGTTTCTTGAGTCGCTGTGCGAGCTGCGCCTGGGTAAGTCCCGCATCAAGCCGCAGTTGGCGCAGCGCGTCGCAGAGTTGGCGGTGGGCCGCAGAATGGATGGTTTTGCCCATGACAATCAGTGTACGAAATATTTGACAAATATCCCAAATTGGGATATTTCCACTTCCATGCAGTTCCTTCAGTGCAGTCGCTTTTCGACACAGCGCCAGACTCCGACACCCCGGATGCCTTCGTCGCCCGCACGATCGAATGCCCACTGCCCTGAATCAAAGCTGCCGTTACCCCATCAACCCACCCCCCAGCATTAAGAACACGGTCACTTGCATGAGTACTCTCCGACACGAACTCCCCGTCAACAGCAAACAAGCCGCCAAAGCCCTTGGTTTTAGCTACGCCTACGTTAACGCCATCCGCCGCACCCTAGGCATGCGCAGCCGCTACTTCTTTCTCTCAACGATCATCAAGTTCCTCAAAAACAACCCCAGCTTTCGCATGCGCGATGCCTATCACCCCCGTGAATGCCCGTGCGACGCCTGTGAGCGGCGACGTGCCGATCGTGCCCCGCAGAAGTCTCACACTTCCAAGAACGTAGCCCCCAATCCCGATTCCGCTTCCACCCTCGTCCCCGGATCTCCCACCCCATCCGGCCAGCCACTGGAGCCGGCGAACTCGAAACCGGCACCACCCGTTCAACCTCCTGAAGAGATCGCTCCAAATGAAATCGGCGCACCCAATCCACCCGTCCGGATCGTTTCAGTTTCTCAAAAGACCGGTCACTCTCATGTTGCCCGAGCCCTGCTTCATCTCATGGAGAAGTATCGCGTTTCGGGCAAGGAGATAACACGCCGCAGCACCAAAACCGCCCATCGTTTTCCTTCTTCCTATCTGTCCCGAATCCTGTTCGGACCACAGGTGTATGTCGGCAAGGCGGAGCTGGAAGGGCTGGCTCGGGTGTTGAGCATCGATCGCCACGAGCACTTCATGCTTTGCCGCGCCCGGCTACTCGATGAATGCCCGCAGCCCTTCCAAACGCAGATTCAGATCCATTGCACGTTGGACCTGCCCGAAGGCGAGGCCGCGTATCCGTTGGCCCGGCTGAATCGGTGGGGCCGGAGGGCGGTGCGGGCGTGCCTCACCCAGCAGCCGGCCGCGTTCGAGCAACTGATAGAGGCGCTGGCTGTGCACACCCCGGCGATCAGCCATGACGCACCGGTGTGCCACTTTTCGCGGGCATTGAAAGGCTTCATGGCGGAGCACAAAGTGTCGGGAAAGGCGTTGACGCGGGAGACGCGGATATTGGGGCATCGGCTGCCCAGCTCCTGGATCTCGCGGATCACCAGTGCGAAACAGACCTGGATAGAACCCTCGACGCTGACACTGCTGAGTTGGTGCGTGACCCCGGACTCGGCGGAGCAGGCAGAACTGGTGCGGGCACATCTCTATGACGAATGTCCACCGTTCGCCTTTCCTCTGGTGCGCGTCGTGGTCGCGGGAGAAGATCGAAGTGACGAGGACTTGATACAACGGTTGAGTCTTCAAGGGCGGGCCGCCTTGCGGCGGATTCTGGATCAGGCAGCGGATCCCGAACCCATG
>CAZWJC010000360.1:0-4401 GCA_964634255.1 uncultured Verrucomicrobiota bacterium
GTGCATCGCGCCGGCGGCATCCACACGATCCTCGGCGAACTCAAGCGCATGGGCGTGCTGAATGAAGGCTGCAAGACGGTCACGGGCAAGACGCTGGGCGAGAACATTGACGCTTGGGATGTGCGTTCCGACAAATGCACGGCATGGGCCAAGTCGGTGCGCGTTTCGGGTTCGTCCGCCATCGTGGTGGACCCGAACGACAAGCTTGGCCCCGCCGCCCGCACCGCGAGCGGCAACCTCGCGCCCAAGCCGATGCTCTTCTTCCCCGCCGACGTGCGCGCCATCACGCTCTGGCGTTTCGCCGCGGCGTTCAACGTGAGTGACGCAGCTGCGTGTGCGGCGTTGTTTGCGGACGACGCCGAGTTGCAGGTGAACGAAACGTTGACCTGGAAAGGCCCGGGCGAGATCGAGGCTGGTTTGGCGGCCAAGTTCGTCGAGTTCAAGGGACTGGTTCGCGCCGAGTTGGGCAATCTGAAAGGCTCGCCCGTGCTCGTCATCTGGCACTACCAAGGTGGCGAGAAGAAGATGGCCTGCCTGCTCCGCACCGGACGCCTGCGCGGCTGGACCTTCGGGAAGGTCTATCACGACTACCGCGAAGCTCAGCTCAAGGAAGCCCAGCCCGCCGGCCTCATGCCTTACGATCCGGCGTTCATGTTCGACGCGAACGATTGCATTCGCACGAAAGACACTGCCTACACTGCCGACGGCGGTCTCTCGGTGTTGTACGGCCAGCTCGCGCCCGAAGGCAGCGTCGTCAAGACCGCCGGCATCAGCGACGCGTTCAAGGCCAACTGCGGCCCGAGCTTCGTGTTTGAAGGCCCGTGCGTGATTTTCGAGAGCCAGGACGACGCCTGCGCTGGAATTCTCGACGGCAAGGTGAAAGCCGGCGACGTGGTGATCATCCGCAACGAAGGCCCGCGCGGTGGGCCGGGCATGCAGGAAATGCTTTCGCCCACCAGCTACATCGTGGGCATGGGGCTCGGCGACAAAGTCGCGCTCGTCACCGATGGCCGTTTCAGCGGCGGCACCGCGGGCGCATGCATCGGCCACGTCTCTCCCGAGGCCGCCGAAGGTGGCCCCATCGGCCTGCTTAAAGCCGGCGACCGGATCCGCATTGATTTTCCGAATCGCAAGATGGACATCCTCGTGGGCGAAGCCGAACTGGCCGAACGAAAGAAGACCTGGCAGCCGGTGAAACGCGACCTGGGCGGCTGGCTGGCGCGGTACCAGAAACTCGTCACCAACGCGAGCCAGGGCGGGATTCTGGGATAGTCACCAAAGTCGCTCCGTAGAACCGGGCAATCTGGATTCGTCAGCGTTCGCCGCCGCCAAGAGTTACGAGGGCGGCGGACTTGCTGCCGTCCAGCCGGCTCCCTCTTGGACGGCGTTGTTTTACTCTCGTCTCCAACAAACGCGGCCCACGCGATCCGCCCTGGCACGAGAAACTCCTGACATCCGGAGTGGTGGTGGCGACGGCGGCGCCACCACGCGCAACTCCGGTTTCACGTTAAGGGCTGGTTTACTCGACGGTGAGCGACTATAGTCACGGTGTTTGCGTAACCACCATGGGTTAGTGTCGGTTTTTGGATGAGTGCATTGTCACGACGTTGGTGGATGTTGGCGGCCCTGTTGCGCTGGACGCTTTCTTGCGCACAAGCGGCAGATCCGGCTTCCGTGCCCCCCCCGAGTGAGACGACGCTGGTCCGCGTTTCCCAAATCAGGGCGCTGAGCGAGGACGAAGCGGGCCGCGGATACGCAGTCCAACTGACAGGAGTCGTCACGTTTTCTGACGGCGAAGCGGGACTGCTCTTTGTTCAGGACGAGAGCGGAGGAATCTACGTTGCGCCGCAGTCGCCCGGGAGGATTCCAGCCGGAACACGGGTGGAGGTGCACGGCGTCGTCCAACCAGGCAGTCACTTACCCTTCGTAGCCAAGGCGGCGGTGGTGGACCGCGGAGTGACTTCCTTTCCCAAGAGCCGAGTTGTGACTTTCGGACAACTGGCCATCGGCAAGGAGGATTCCAACTGGATCGAAACGGAAGGTGTGGTCCGGTCAGTCCAAATCGGAGCGAACCAAGCGCGGTTGGTGTTGGCGGCGGATGGAATGTGCATTCTGGTCCGCGTGACTGAACCCGGCGAGTCCCTCCACGACATGACCGAGTGGGTGGATGCCAGAGTGCGGTTGCGTGGGGTGGCAGGCGCCCTGGCCGCAACCTCGACCGAAGGCCTACTCCTCGATGTCCATGTTCCCCATCCGCGATTCTTGGAGTTGCGGGCGCGGGCGATTCCAGCACTGCAGTCACCGCTACGCACGGCAGGCTGGTTGCGGGAGAATTTTCCGACCAACACGTTCGTCCACCGCGTCCGCCTCCGGGGCATGCTGGAAAGGGAGCCCACCGGCTCGGTGCGGCTCCGGGACGAAACCGGTTGGATCGAGCTGGGCTTGGCATCGCCGGCTCTGGGAGCGATGACCAACACGACCGTCGAGGTCGTCGGCTTTCCCGAGGGCGGCTCGGGGTCACCGCGACTGGAGCACGCGCGGGTTTCGCTGCTGAGCCGGGCGGCGTGGACGTCTCCGGCGACCGCGACATCTGCAACCAACCCGACAAACCAGTTCCTGCCAGTGTTGGAGGAGGTCGAGCAGGTGCGCCGGCTTTCGGCCGAGGAAGCCGCGCGAGGTTACCCCGTGCGAGTGCGGGCCGTGGTCACCTTCCTGCACCGATTCGCGGATGGCAGTTATCGCTTCTTCGTGCAGGATGGAACGGCGGGCATCTACGTCCGCGTGGACACTGTTGAAGCGGCCTGTCGCGCGGGCAGCGTGGTGGAGTTGGAGGGAAACAGTGATCCCGGCGACTATGCTCCAGTGATCCGAAGCTCGAATCTCACGATCCTTGGGGAAGCGCCGCTACCAGCGGCACGACTGGCGAGCATCGAGGAGCTGCTGACGGGGCGCAAAGACAGCCAGCGCGTGCGCGTCCGGGGCAGCATTGTGCGGGCTCAGGCGTCCGAAGGGATCGCAGAAATCACCGTGTTGGTCGGTGGCAGTCTGGTGGACGTACTGGTGGCGGAAATCCCGCGCGATTTGAGCCCTGAGCGGCTGGTGGATGCGACGGTACGAGTGGATGGGGTTTGCGGGACCAGTTTCAATACCAAACGGCAATTGCTGGGCGTGAGTCTGAATGTTGCCCGCTGGGAGGATCTTCAAGTCATCCAATCCCCTCCCGAGGATCCGTTCGCCGGTCCGCTGCAATCCATCCGCAGTCTTTCCCAGTTTGATCTGGCGGACGACGAGTCGCGTCACAGGGTTCGTGTACGGGGAGTGGTGACGCTTCACACTCCCGGCTGGGGTCTGTTTCTGCAGGACGAAACCGAAGGCCTGTTGGTCCCGAGCGAACTAACGGAGCCACTCAGGCTGGGAGATGTCGTGGAGGTGATTGGTTTTCCGCAGCCGGGACGGCCTGGGGCTGGGTTGATCGAACCTCGCTTGCGGCGTGTCAGTGCGGGCGCGGAACCACAACCGCAGCCCGTGACGGGACAGGAATTGGCCGCTGGCGACCTAAACAACCGCCTCGTCACGTTGGAAGGACGACTGCTGGAACGGCGCACGCGCACCAATACCAGTATCCTGCTGTGCCAGGCGGACAACTTGATCTTTGACGCGGTGGAATCTGCCCAGGTCTCTCCAACGGCGTGGCGCTTCATCCCGGTCGGCAGCCGGGTGCAGCTCAGCGGTGTTTGGGCTCTCCCGCCCGATGCCGCGCCGCAAGCCCAAATGGGGCGACTGTGGTTGCGATCTCCCGACGACGTCAAGGTGCTCGAACGCCCGCCTTGGTGGACGCCCCGGCGTGTCAAAACACTGGGAGGCGGGGTACTCGTCGTCATGCTCGCCACTCTTGCGTGGATTGGACTGTTGCGTCGGGAGGTGCGCGAGCGAACCGCGCAAAGTCAGAAGGCACTGGCTCTGCTCAAGGCTTCCATCGCCCAGTCCCCCGCCGGCATCTTGATCGCCGATGCTCCCGATGTGACCATCCGCTGGGCAAATGCAGCGGCCTTGGGCATTCGGGGGCAGGTGACTGAACCCTTGACCGAATCTGATCTCCATCGTCAAAGCATCGGCTGGGAAATCTTCAAGCCAGACGGAACGGTCTATCCGACCGCCGAGTCCCCCCTTTCGCGCGCGGTCCAACGCGGCGAGACTACCCGCAACGAGGAGGTGCTGGTCCGCAATCCCGAGGGCAAATCCCTCTGGGTTCTTGCCAATGCGTCACCCATTCGCGATGCGGAAGGCAAGATCACCGCAGGAATCGTGGTGTACCACGACATCACCGAACGGAAGCGGGCGGAAGAGGAACGCGTCCGACTTCAGACCCAACTCCTGCAGGCCCAAAAGATGGAGTCGGTT
>CAZWJC010000361.1:0-4316 GCA_964634255.1 uncultured Verrucomicrobiota bacterium
AACGGAAGCGAGCGTAGCTCAGTCTGGTAGAGCGTCACGTTGCCAACGTGAATGTCGAGGGTTCAAATCCCTTCGCTCGCTCCACTTTTTTAACGATATCCCCACGAAGAGCCCGTCTTTGTTGATTTTCTTGCATGTCTAACGGTCTCGCCTTCCTCTCTTGCAACAGGGCGAACATCGTGTCAGATGGAGATGATCGGGCTCGGTTTCGGTGGAGGAAGGATGCTGACGCTTCGGTTTCCGTTACGCCCTGTCCGGCCGGATTTCTTGAGGTATTCCCCGATGACCTTGGGCACATCGGGTGTGCGCGCATAGTGGATTTTGGGATGCTGCTGGCAAGTGGACAGGTGGCAACCACTAACAACCACCAACGGCGCATGCGGTTCAGCCACCAGCTTGTTGATGCGGTCGCGCAGTTCGCTTTCCTTCTGTTGCGAGAAGCTGCAGCCCAGGAAAACCGCCATCTCGGCTTCCTCAATCGGTGCAGATTCAACGGCAAACTCGCCGCGCAGCCGTTGCACCAGCCGGTTGCCGTCAAACGCGGTCGGCTCGCAGCCATTGTGTGATACGCAAACCCTAGGAATTTGTCGTGGTTAGAAAATGGCTTGAAGGGGTGGAGTCTATTGCGGTCTCCGGTCGCTGCTAATACCGAGGGTATGCGGCCCGTTCGCCGGGCCGCTGCGGGCATTCCCGGACGCTCCGGTGGGCTGTTGGCCGCGGGCGATCGCCCTTTTTGCCCACCAGAGGCGTTGGCGCTTTCTTTTAGCTCGCCGCCGCTTGGTGTTGGGGCGTGAAGAGCCGTTTGAGGTTGTCACTCCGGCACACCAACGTCCATTCCAGCGACACTTTCGCCCGTCCGCGCAACCGGAACCGCCGGAAGCCCATCACTTCTCTAGTGATCCCAAACACGGGCTCGACCGTCTGCTTGCGCAACCGATACCGCGCCTGCCCCACCGCCGTCTTCAGCTGGTGCGCCATGTGTTGTTTGGCACTCGCGGCGGGCCCGCGGACTGGAGGCTCCGGATGCGGCAGCAGGTCGGCGACCGTCTTGTGGTGGGAATGTTTCTCTACCGCGGCATACACCGTCACGCCGCTGGGCGTGCCGTCTGGTTTCTGTTCCACCGCCGCCACCACCGGACTGATCGCCGCCACACTCGCCGGCAGTTCTCTCTTGTCGTTGGGCGCGTCGCTCACCCGCGCGCCCACGATCAGCATCGCGCCGCCCACCGCCGCTTGCGCATTGTAGGCTTGTTCGAAATGTTGCCCGTTGCCCGCTTTCATGATCCGGCTCTCCGGATCGGTGAAGTTACATTGGTCCTTCGCTTCCGGGACGGAGCTCGGCGGCACCGGCTCAGGGCCGCGCGGCCTTTTGCCGGCAGCGCGTTGGGCTTCGCGGGCCGCCACTTTGGCTTCGTATCCGGGTTGTTGCGCTGCCGCCCATTCGCGCGCCCGCTCCTCGATCACCTGCCGCGCCCGCTGCAACGCCGTCACGCGTTGTTCCCGCCGTTGCAGTTCCGCGGGAAGGTCCAGGCCCGGGGTCTTCGTTTCCTGGGCATCTGCTCGTTTGGCGTGCGGGATCAACTCCTGCACTTCCAACTGCAGTTGCGCGATCATTTCCCCGGCCCGTTGGTAGCTGACGGCGGCGTGCTTGCTGGCGTTGGCCGCGAGCTTCGAGCCGTCCACGCTGATGCTGCCCAGTTGGGCCAGGCGTAACTGGTGGGCGAGGTGCAAGACGTGCGTAAAAGCGGCGACAAACGCCGGCTCGTTGGCGGTGCAGAAGGCGCAGATCGAAGCGTGATCGGGATGTTGGTTGGCGCAGAGATAGCGCACCGCCACGTCGCTGAAGGTCGCGGCTTCGATGCTGCACGA
Source organism: uncultured Verrucomicrobiota bacterium (assembly GCA_964634255.1). Taxonomy (GTDB): domain Bacteria; phylum Verrucomicrobiota; class Verrucomicrobiia; order Limisphaerales; family MWDV01; genus MWDV01. The sequence goes on from CAZWJC010000361.1 coordinate 1,870, forward strand.
GCCAAACCGACCTGTGGCGTAGCCGTCGATCAGCAGGGCCAGCAGCATCGCCGGCGGATACTCTGCTCGCTGCCGGGGCCGCGGGCGTTGACGTGGAAATGGTTCAGCGGCAGTTGCTCGTGGCGTCCAGGATGAAATGGACAATATGATCGGCGGGCACCAGTCGCGCAGATCGCAGGGCAGGAACATCGGCGTCTGGCGGTCCGCAGTCACAAAACGTGCAGGCATAACCCTTGGATCCGTACCGCCTGGCTTTTGTTCAAACCAGCCTCAAAAATCTTGCTCCGACTAAGTCCGACAGGCTGCTAGGCGTTCACACAGAACGCCGCTTGCTCCGTGTTTGCGAAATACCAGTCCTGCACGAACCGACTCCACCTATCCCCTTGCCGGTTGGACGCGACCGGCTACGATGGGGGCCATGGATTTGGCGGCTCACGTGGACGAAAGCCTGCGCCGGCGCTGCAAGGTGACGCGCGGAACGCGGATGGTTGTCGCCGTGTCCGGCGGCTGCGATTCCATGGCGTTGCTGCACTTGCTGTGCACGTTGGCGTCGGCGCACAGGTGGCAACTGGCCGTAGCCCACCTCAATCACCAACTCCGCGGCCGCAGTAGCGCTGCCGATGAACGACTGGTGGTACGGACGGCGAAACGCGCCGGCCTGCCGGTCTTCGTCGAACGGGCGGCGGTGCGCGATTTCGCCAAAGCCCACAAGCTCTCGCTCGAAATGGCCGCTCGCCGAGTCCGCCATGCGTTCCTGGCGCGCGTCGCTGCAAACTGGGAGGCGAGCACTGTCGCACTGGCGCATCATGCTGATGACCAGGTCGAGTTGTTCTTCGTGCGGCTGTTTCGTGGTGCCGGCGGGGAAGGGTTGGGCGGCATGAAATGGCAGTCACGTTCGCCGGCCAGCCCGGATGTCGCGCTCGTCCGCCCTTTGCTGGATATCCCGCGCTGCGATCTGGAGCAGTTTGCCGCTGAGCACCGCCTCCGTTACCGCGAGGACGCCAGCAACGCCTCTCTCGACATTCTGCGTAACCGCATCCGCCACGAACTGCTGCCGCGCTTGAAGCGTCGCTACCAGCCGGCGCTGGCGCGGACCGTTTTGCGTGTGATGGACATCTTGGGTGAGGAATCGGCCACGGTGCGTGCCCTGGCGCAGTCTTGGTTGCGGAAGCGGCGGCGAAGCGACTTTCGTCTGCTGTCACTGGCGGTGCAACGCGCCAGCCTGCGGGAGCAGTTGTCGGAACGGGGCGTTGTCGCCGACTTCGACTTGGTGGCACAGTTACTGGCTGAGGCGGGGCAGCGCGTGTCGGTTGGGGCGCACTTGAGCGTCTCACGAGACCAGACAGGGAAAGTACACCTCCACGAGAACAAGTCGGTCGAGTTCAATGACACCGCAGCCGCGTTGAAATTGCAGGGCAGGGCGGGGGAAGCATCCTTCGCCAAGCTCCGTGTGCGGTGGCGTTTGACGGGCGCGTGCGGCGACGCCAGGCCTGCGCCTGCGCCCAACTGCGAGTTCTTTGATGCCGATGCCGTCGGTCCGGAGATCACGCTGCGACATTGGCGGCCGGGCGACCGGTTTCAGCCTATCGGCCTGCCGCGTCCGGCGAAGTTGCAGGACTTGCTGACCAACGCGCGCATCCCGCGGGAACGGCGGCGGGGGTTGGTGGTGGCCGCGGCGGCAGACGGCCGGCTCTTCTGGGTGGAAGGATTGCGCATCGGCGAGCCGTTCAAGCTCACGCCCCGCACGATTCGCCGCTTGCAATGGCGCTGGCACCCGCTTTAATGGGGTTGGTTGCGGTGGTTTCGCGCGCATGTTACCTTCCCGCGACTTTTACGATACATGGCCGAGTCAAACAAATCACGGGACGACGACAAAGGTTCACGCAAGCAGCCGGAATTCCGGATGCAACCCAAGACGTGGGTGGTGTGGACTGCCATCGTCTGCGGCGTCGTGGCGCTCATGCTGCTCAAGTCGCGCGTTGATACGCCGGTGCAGGTGTTGCCCCAGTGGAAATTCCTCCAACTGGTCGAGGCGGACCTGATTGCCCCGGGCGCGAAGATCAGCTACAGCCCTCAATCCTCTGTGCTGGCTGAGATTACGGGCTCGTATTACGAAACAGATGCCAAGGGCGAGCGCAAACTGGAGAACGGCAAGCCCAAGCAAGTCGCCTTTCGCGCCAAAGCCGATTTGACGGAGAAAATGCGGGACCGGCTGCTGGTCTCAGACAAGTTCGAGCCGCACGAGCAGAGCGTTGTGATGACGAACATGCTCCTCAGCATTCTGCCCATCGTGATCATCGGCGCGTTGATTTGGTTCTTCTTCATTCGTCAGATCAAGATGGCGGGCAAGGGCGCGCTCAGTTTTGGCAAGAGCAAGGCCCGCATGCTGGCGAAGGAGCGCAACAAGACCACTTTCAAGGAAGTGGCGGGCATCGAGGAAGCCATCG
>CAZWJC010000362.1:0-4182 GCA_964634255.1 uncultured Verrucomicrobiota bacterium
GGTCACCACCCCGATATCAAAGTTCGTATCCCCGGCGACCAGGTTGTTGAAGTAAATGTGACCTTGCGGTCCAATGCCCACGACCGGGTCCGTGGCGCGATAGTACGGGCCGCCGCTGGACATGGCCAGGGACGGGATCAAGCCGCGCGTCCAAGACAGGCCGCCATCGTGGCTGATGGCGTAACCGCAGTTCACGGCGCCGCCATCCGTGTAACGGCCCTCCTGAAAGGTTGCTGCCAAGATGTCGGGAGCGTGAGGATTCCGGACGATGTGGGGCTCCGCCTGCGCGCGGAAAGACTCTGGCAGCGCCGCCGGGTCTTCGCCCAGGCGTAGGTTTGAACCGACGCGCGCGTCCAAGCCGGCGTTCAGCGTGGGATCCGTGGACCGCTTCCTGGACTTCGCCGCAGGAGAGTTCGCGACCGGGAATTGGACCAGGTTGCCACCGCGATCCAGTCGAAGGAGTGCGCCTGAGGATAGACGATCCAAAGGCAAATGGCGAAACGCGGACGAGATCGCGTTCGTCGTCGTGGTGGAATCGGCGTGGGCTGAACCCATCGCGATTGTTGTCCAAACGATTGCGATCACTGCAAGCGGCTTGGGGATGCATGAGCGGCGTCTCATGCGTCGTATCCTCGTCCCAAGGGTGCGTTCCCGACAAGCGGAATTATTGCTGCGGTCGCTTGGCTCTGTTCCCCTTGACTTGCGTCAGAGTATGAGCTGGGAGAAAATGACCCGCGAAAGCCACCGATGCCAAAACCGCAAACCAAAACGCCTGCGCCGGTAGCCGCGCCGCCTGAAACGCAAACGGCGGGCTTGCTTCTTGGAGCCGACCCGCACAGCGCGGTGGCCTGTTTCCATTGCGGTACACCGTGTGGCGAAGTCGTGGTCAGGCGGGAAGAAAGGGCTTTTTGCTGCCAGGGCTGTGCGACAGTGTTCGAGCTGCTCTCGGAAAGCGGGCTGGGGCATTTCTACGATCTTGGAAAACAAGCCGGCATCCGCGTGAAGGCGGCGGCGCGGGAGGATCAGTTTGCCCATCTGGACGATCCCGCCGTGAGCGAGCAGCTGCTGGATTTCTCAGACGGCAAGACGAGCCGGGTGACGTTTCGCGTGCCGGCCATTCATTGCGTAGCGTGCTTGTGGCTGCTCGAAAACCTGTTCCGCCTGAACGCGGCCATCGGCGAATCGCGCGTGAACTTCCCCAAACGCGAGGTGGCCATCGTGTTCGATCCAGCGAAGCTCAAGCTCAGTGGGTTGGTGGCGTTGCTGAGTTCGTTGGGCTACGAGCCGGTGTTCAACCTGGCGGATCTCGGTGCGCGCAAGCCGACGGCGGCTGTGCGTGGGCTGTGGCTGCAAATCGGCATCGCGGGCTTCGCCTTCGGGAACGTGATGATGCTGAGTTTTCCGTCGTATCTCGGACTCGAAGGCGGCAACAGTCCGGGGATGCGGTTGTTCTTTGGCGTGCTTTCGTTGGCGCTGGCGCTGCCGGTGGTGACGTATTGCGCGTCGCATTACTGGCAGTCCGCGTGGCTGTGTGTGCGCCAGCGGATGCTCACGATTGAACTGCCGATTGCGATCGGGTTTGTGGCGTTGTTCACGCAAAGCGTCTGGGAAATCGCACGCGGGATCGGCCCGGGCTACTTGGATTCCCTGTGCGGATTGATCTTCTTTCTGCTCTGCGGTCGCCTGTTTCAGCAAAAGACGTACGACCGACTTTCCTTCGACCGGGACTACCAATCGTTCTTTCCGCTGTCAGTCGTGCGTAAGACCGAGCGGGGAGAGGAAACCGTGGCGTTGGCGCGGTTGCGTGTGGGCGATCGTTTGCTGCTGCGGCATGGCGAGCTGATTCCCGCGGACGCGCGGCTGGTGAACGGGCAGGGGATCGTGGATTACAGCTTCGTGACCGGTGAATCCGAGCCGGTGACGCGCAAACCGGGCGACTATCTTTACGCTGGCGGCCAGCAGACAGGCGGGGTGATCGAGGTGGAGATCGCAAAGCCGGTTTCGCAGAGCTACCTGACGTCGCTGTGGAGTCACGCGGCGTTTGCCAAGGAGCGGGTGCAATCGCTGAACACGCTGACGAACCGGCTGAGCCGGTGGTTCGTGGCCGCCGTGGTGCTCGTCGCTGCCGGGACGGTCGGGTATTGGCTGGCGCATGATCCCGGCCAAGCGGGACGCGCGTTTACGTCGGTGCTGATCGTGGCGTGTCCGTGCGCGCTGGCGTTGGCCGCGCCGTTTGCGCTGGGCACGGGACAGCGCTGGCTGGCGCGGCGGAACATCTTCCTCAAGAACCCCCAAGTGCTCGAAACACTGGCCCGTGTGGACATGATCGTCTTCGACAAGACGGGAACGCTGACGGAGGCGCGTCGAGGCGGCGTGAGTTTTGTGGGCGTGCCGCTCAGCGAAGCGGAGTCGATGCAGGTGCGCGCGTTGGCACGGCACTCGACGCATCCGCTGGCGCGGCAAATCTACGAGGCGCTGGGAGCGTGGACAGCTCTGTCCGCGAGTGAAACCCCTTCGGCGGACCCGCGCGGACAAGGCTGTCCGCGCTCCGGGAGTCTGCCATCCTGCGCTACGTTTGTGGAGCACGCCGGCAAGGGTGTCGAAGGGTGTATGGCCGGTCAGGAACTATGGCTGGGTTCGGCGGTGTGGCTGGAGTCACGTGGTGCGAGCGTGCCGGAAGCGGCGGCGGGCGGAAGTTCGGTGGTGCATTTGGCGGTGGACGGGGCGTACCGCGGGCATTTCAAGGTCGGCAGCACACTGCGGCCGCAGACGGAGAGTTTGATTGGCGAGCTTTCGGCGCGGCAGGAACTGGCGTTGTTGAGCGGAGACAATGAACGTGAACGTCAGTCCTTTCGCGTGCTGTTCGGCGAGCGGGCCAAGCTTCGCTTCAATGAGAGCCCGCTGGGGAAATTGGATTTCATCTGCGACCTCCAACGGGGCCGGCGGATCGTGATGATGGTGGGTGACGGTTTGAACGACGCGGGCGCGTTGCGGCAAAGCGACGTGGGTGTGGCGGTCGTGGAGAAGGTCGGTGCTTTCTCGCCCGCGAGCGACGTGATTCTGGAGGCGAGCATGGTGCCACGGCTGCCGGCGCTGCTGCGGTTCTCACGGCTGTGTGTGGGAGTCGTGTATGCGAGCTTTGCCCTTTCGGTCCTCTACAACATCGTCGGAATCACGCTGGCCGCGCGCGGGCTGTTCTCGCCGCTGGTGAGCGCGATTCTGATGCCGGTGAGTTCGGTGACGGTGGTGGCGTTTGCGTGCGGCGCGACGACGTGGGCGGCGCGGCGGGCTGGATTGCTGGAGGAGCAGGCCGCACCGGAGGTTCAGGTATGACAGATTTGGACTGGCGGTTTTTGGCGCCGTCTTGCATTCTTTTGGCCATCGCCGCCGACGCATTGCCTCTGTTTGGCGCGGCATGACGGGTTGTATTGGCAGGACATGAGCGTCATTTCGATTTTGATATTGGCAAGCCTGGCGGTCGCCACGGGCTTCCTGGTGGCTTTCATTTGGGCCGTGCGGTCGGGGCAATACGAAGACACCCAGACGCCGTCCATGCGCATCCTCATGGATGAGGAAACGCCGGCTGCCCCTGCAGCGCCAGTCGCCGCCAATGCTCGCAAGCTTTCACCATGAACGTTGAAACCTTCAAATACGACAATCGGATCGTCCGAGCCTTTGCGATTGCGACGGCCATTTGGGGACTGGTCGGCACCAGCGCCGGTTTGTTGGTGGCTTGCCAGTTGTTTTGGCCCGCGTTGAATCTCGATCTGCCCTTTACCACGTTCGGCCGTTTGCGCCCGCTCCATACGAACGCCGTGATTTTCGCCTTCGTCGGTAACGGCATGTTCATGGGCATCTATTACTCGCTCCAGCGGCTCTGCAAGGCGCGCATGTTCAGCGATGCCTTGAGCTGGTTCAACTTCTGGGGTTGGAACGCCATCATCGTCAGTGCTGCGCTCACGCTGCCGCTCGGTATTACCACGAGCAAAGAGTACGCGGAACTCGAGTGGCCGATTGACATCGCCATCGCGCTGGTGTGGGTGGCGTTCACGGTGAATCTGATGGGCACGATCCTCCGTCGCCGTGAGAAGCACATGTACGTGGCGATCTGGTTTTACATCTCCACGGCCATCACGGTGGCGGTGCTGCACATTGTGAACTCGATGGAGATGCCCGCCGGCC
>CAZWJC010000363.1:0-4180 GCA_964634255.1 uncultured Verrucomicrobiota bacterium
CAGGTTGCTGCCGAGCGTTTGCTGCATCGTGCGCAAGCGCTCATTGATCTCCGCCGTGTAATCCGGGAAGTCCGTGTGGCCGGAGAGGTAGCGGTAGAACTTCAGCAACTCGAACCAGGCCAGCCCGTCGCGATCCAACGTGAGTCCGCGGCTGGCATCATTCCAGGAGAAGAGCGCCAGGTTGATCAGCTTCTCGGTGGAATCCGGAAACTGCGCGCAAGCGGGCAAGCTGGGCAAATCCACGCCCGGCACCCAGTCGAGGAAACTGCGGACGCTGTCGAGCACGGCGTTCACCGCGCCGAAACCACCAGCCGTTTGGAGAATCACATCAACCAATTCACCCGCAGGCGACGCTGCGAGTTGGTTCAGCAGGTCGCCGAGTTTCACCTCCATGAAATCGGGATTGCCGAGTAGCGGGCTGATCACGTGCAGCGTCAGGTAGCGGGCGAGCGTGTGCTCGTCGATCTCTGCGTTGAACACCGCCGCCACTGCCGCCTTGGTTTCCGCCGCCGAGTTCAGCTTCACTCCCGGCGCGAGGATCGTGTCCAGCCAGGATTGCAGCGCGGGCGCATACCATTCCTGGCCGAGCCGGGCTTCGAGACCCGAGTCGAGGTGTCCCGCGATCACCTTGGCCAACGCCATCTCCAGCGGATCGTCCACGGTGATGCCGTAATGGGCGAATACATCCTTGAGCTGACGCGTGCCGACATGATGGTCGAGAATGGAAGCTGTGAGGAGCGTGGCTGCCGGACCGTTCGATTGCGCGAACACCTGCACCCCGCGCGTATGCAAGCCGGCGAGGTTCGTCGCCGTCAGCGCCTGCTCGATCAGTCCCTTGAGTGGACGTTCGAGCGCCCCGGCGGCGAAGAGTTTTTGCAGCTTCGGCATCCAGAACGTATCGCGTTGTGCCTTGCGTGCGGACTCGAAGACGGTCATCCGCAGCCTGTTGGTTGTGGCGTCGAAGGTGAGGCTGGTGGGGTTGCCCTGAAACAGGCTGTTGATCGGATCGGCATTGATCACGGAAGGCCCATCCGAGCCGCCCCAGAGCAGTTTGGGCGACTCGGGATTCGCCACATCCAGCAGGACCTGGCGATGCACCTGATCCAGGTTCTGCGCGGTGATGCGGCTGTTGGGAATCACCTGCTGCAACAGGCTTGCGTGCCGGCCAGCGACGTGAAGTTGGGTCATGCCCAGCCCCAATGCTGTGCCCGGCGTAGGGAGCGTCTTATCGAATGCCAACTGACCATTCGGCTGAAATCGGTAGAGCGCCAGCCCGGTGCGGGTTTGCAGCAACAGCCCGCCGTCGAAAGGGACGAGCGCCAGTGGAGTAAACATGACGCCATTGGTCAGCACCGAGCCAAAGTCGAGCGAGCTGACCAAAACCGGCTTGGAGAGATTACGCGTGTCCCAGACATCGAGAATCTCGTGACTCGCCGCATCGGTCACCGCAACGAAGAGGTGGTTCTTGAACCCAGCCAGTTGATAGATGGAAGTCACAGCCGCCGCCCGCCCGGTCTGGTTGGTGTCGGCGTAGAGCGTGCCCTGCACGCCCGTGGGCAGGGGATGCGCTTCGGGCGTCAACACCTGCGCCCACGCGGGCATTGAAGCGATCAGCATCGCCAAACCAACCGACCTGCGGCTCGTCAGTCCCATCATACGCATCCCTCTGAAACACACTGGTGGCATCGTTTGGTTTCCGTCGGTCTCCACACCTGCCGCCGGGGCATGGAGCACCTTGACCTTAATCGGTGTACTGCTAGGAAACTTGAGCAACTGCTTGCAGCGAACCGGGATGGGATGAACGGCGTCCGGCGATTCACGGCGAGGATGCCCCGGCTTTCCGCTCGACACACGCCCACGTCGCCCGCCAAATTCGCGCGTGCGCGTCTGTGTCATATTCAACCCGACTGCGAAGGGGAACAAAGCCCGGCGTTTTCGCGCGCAGCTCGACGCCATTGGGGCGCGGGCCTCCTTGAAGCAAACCACGTGCGCCGGAGACGCGCGCCGGCTCGCGACGGAGGCTGTGGGCGAGGGTTTCGACTTGGTCGTGGCGGCCGGCGGCGACGGCACCGTCAACGAAGTCCTGAACGGTTTGGCCGACGCACCCGAGGGGTTGACCCGCGCGCGGCTCGGGGTCTTGCCTCTGGGCACGGTGAACGTGTTTGCCCGGGAACTGCAAATCCCGTTGGCCATTGAGCGTGCCTGGGAGACACTCCTGCTCAACCACGAATGCCGCGTTGACCTGCCGTGGGTCGAATGGTCGGGCGATGGCGATCCGAAGCGCCGTTATTTCGCGCAACTCGCCGGCGCGGGTCTGGATGCGCGGGCCGTGGAGCGGGTGAGTTGGCGGCTGAAGAAAGCGGTCGGGCCGCTCGCCTACATTGTGGCCGGCCTGCAAGCGTTGTGCGAACCGGCGCCCCGCATCACAGTGTCCGACGGGCAGACGTCCACCACGGGCGAACTGGTCCTGCTGGGGAATGGCCGGTTTTACGGCGGCAGCTACGCCGTGTTCCCGCAAGCAAACCTGAGTGATGGACTGCTGGAGGCGCGCGTGTTTCCGCAGGTCGGCTTCGGCACGCTGTGCCACGCCGGGCCGGTGCTGCTGGCGTGCAAACGCCTGCCTTCCGGCAGGTGTCGGGAACTGCGCGCACCCGCGTTCACGCTGACGAGCGAGACGCGCGTGCCCTTTGAACTGGACGGCGAACTGGTTGGCCACCTGCCGGCCACGTTTGGCCTGCTGCCCGGCGGCTTGCGCGTGGCGGCGGCGTGAGGTTTTCCTTTTGACACGCCACGCATTTGCGGTTGCCATCGCGAGCGCGCATATTTGCGCGTGTGGTCGTTTGGGCCGCACACAACCAATAGCACGTGATTTATGATTAAAGCACTGACCCTCGTTTCGCTCGTGTTGACCAGCATGACTCTGACGACGCTGCCGCTGGCGGCGGCTCCCATTCCCGACGACGCCAAGACCGGCGGCTTCGCCATCGGCTGCCAGGCGTGGACCTTCAACCGCTTCAGCGCATTTGAAGCCGTCGAGAAGACGGCGCTCACCGGTGCCAAGGTCATCGAGTTTTTCCCGGGGCAGAAGTTGAGCAAGGAACAACCGGACGTGAAGTGGGACCACAACGCCGCGGATGAAGTCATTGCCCAGGTGAAGGCGCACCTTGCCAAGTTTGGCGTCCGGGCTGTCAACTGCGGAGTCGTCGGCGCGAAAGACGAAGCCGAGTGGCGAAAGATCTTCGAGTTTGCCAAGAAGCTCGGCCTCTATGCCGTGACCACCGAAGCCGTGGATCAGCTGGATCTGTTGGAGAAACTGGCCAAGGAGTTCGACATCCGCGTGGCCATTCACAACCACCCGCGCCAGCCGAACAACGCGAACTACAAGGTCTGGGATCCGGCTTACGTCCTATACATGGTGAAAGACCGTGATGCGCGCATTGGTGCGTGCGCCGATCCCGGCCACTGGGCCACGTCGGGCATCACGCCACTGGATGGGATCAAGACGCTGAAGGGCCGCATCGTGAGCGTTCACCTCAAGGACCGTCCTGCCATTGGCAAACAGACGGAGGATGTGCCCTTCGGCGCCGGCATCAGCAATGTCAAAGGCATTCTCGACGAGTTAAAGCAGCAGGGTTTCTCCGGCAATATCTCCATCGAATACGAAACCCAGTGGGACAACAACGTGCCGGCCGTGGCGCAGTGCATTGGCTTCTTCCGCGGCTACGGCAGTTGTCAGTAAACGCGAACTCGCTGCGTCTGCATTGGGGACGACTTGTTTGGGAGAGCATGGACCGTGGTCGCTTCGAGTTTTTTGCGACGCTGTGTGTTTCAGAATCCTGACGTGAGACTACTGCCAAAATGACGGCGCAGGGCTGCTAGGCTGACCAGACTGCAGGCTTCGCAAGCCATCCAGCACACGCCGCCTGGCTGGTTGGTAATGTGGAGGGGGCAACCGTTTGCCTCCCGAGACAATATCACCACCGAAATGCGCAGGAATACTACTTCCGTCAGGCAAACAAATGGCTACTGTTGCAACAGTGGCCATGTGAACGAAGTAATTGACTCGGAGCAGAACGGTCGCCTCGCTGTTGCGGGCAGACCGCAGTCGCCCGTCAATTCGCAACCGTTTTGGTGCTGACGCGCGGACTGTGAAAGGAATACCACTCGATGTCCGGGTCGC
>CAZWJC010000364.1:0-4047 GCA_964634255.1 uncultured Verrucomicrobiota bacterium
GGTCATGGTTGCCGGGCACGACATAGACTTGGACCCCACGGTGTTCGAGCTTGGCAAGCTTTTGTGCGACGCGCAGATGATTGACGAGTTCGCCGTCCTTTGTGAGATCACCGGGGATGATGACAAACCGAGCGCGCTCGCTCGTCACCTCCTCCAATGCCGCATCCAGAATCGCCTCACTCTCCCGGAGCAGTTTGGGATCGGTCATCAAGTAGTTCTCGAACGCGGCGCCGGAAACGCCCAAACGTGTGTCGTAGAAGTGCGGGTCGGAAATGACCGCGAAGCGGGTCGATTTGCACGCCGCTCGGTTGCCGAGTTCACCAAGTGCGGGGGAAGTCGCAAACGCGAGGCCGCCCAGGATCAGCGCCAGGCCCACAGCATTTCTGCAGAGGTGGCGTTGGCTTCCACGTTGATTCCGAAGCGTCTGATCGCCGGGGCCGTAGCTCCAGCTCTTGTTGTGATTGACGGTTTTCATCGTTTATTGCCTGTTGCAGCGGGTTGTTCGTTGTTCGCGGTTGCGGGTCCCGCCAAGCCCGGCAACCACGAAAGCGGCGTGTTCAAATTCACGATCACGCTAGCCCGGCCTGCTATGCCAATGACCACTTCTGCCGGTTACTTCAATCTTACATGCGTCGTGGACCGGTGATTCCCTTCACCCGACTCACGATTTCAGCGTCCCATGGGGAACGGTCCATCCTTCGGCTTGTCACTCGTCGTATCGTGTTGCGGCTTCCAACAAGACAGGCATCGCCGCTAATGGAAGCCCAAGGCAGCAACACGCCGGTGCGTTCGCTCCCAATGGGTGTAACGACCGCTTTCATAGTGCTCCGGATTCTACGTTGTTCGTTCGGGATGTGTTAATCGATTATACCCTCGCAGTTATTGCCTGGACCAATCGCCCCAAGGGACGCATCGCGGCTGGTTTTTCCGCGGAGCTTCCTGGATAATCTCCGGCGCATGAACGCGCCCAACACCGTCATCAAGCGTCGCAAGTTTCTCGGCGGTCTCGCCAGCGGCGCCGCCGCCATCGCTGCGTCACCGGTGCTGCTCGCAGCCCAAGCCACGCCCGCATCACCCCGGCCCGTGAAACGCCGCCCTGGTCTTGGTGGTCTGGCCGAGCCCATGTTCCGCCCGTTACCCTTGGGTGCGATTACTCCCGGAGGCTGGCTGCGCCGCCAACTGCGCCTTCAAGCCGACGGTCTGTGCGGGCATCTGGACGAGTTCTGGCCGGACATCGCGCAGAGTCAGTGGTTCGGAGGCAAGGCCGAAGGCTGGGAGCGCGCGCCCTACTGGCTGGACGGCGCCATCCCGCTGGCCTGGATGCTGGGCGATCAAACCCTGCAGGCGAAGGTCAAACGCCACGTCGAGCACATCGTCTCGCATCAACGGCCGGATGGCTGGTATGCGCCCTACCCCGCCGACGCCAGTGCGAAGTCTTACGATGTGTGGTCCATTCTGCTCGCGAACAAGGTGCTGGTGCAGTATTACGAGGCCACCGGCGAGAACGCCGTGCTGCAAGCGGTGGTCCGCAACCTAAGAGCCACACTGACGGCGCTGGACCGCACGCCGCTCTTCGACTGGGGACGCTTCCGCTGGTTCGAGGGCCTCATCCCGGTTTATTACGCCTATGAACGAACGCGCGAGGACTGGCTGTTGGACTTGGCGCGCAAGCTTCATGCGCAGGGCTTCGACTACATGGAATTCTACCGCGGCGTGGACGTCACGTCACCCACCCCGCGCCGGGGACTGTGGCGGTTCGACAAGCACGTCGTGAACACGGCGATGGCGCTGAAGGCTTACGCGCTCGCCTGGCGGCTGACGCGAAACGAAACCGAGTTGGCTTTTCCCGCTCGCATGCTGGAAATCCTGGACCGGTATCACGGCCAGGTCACGGGCATGTTCAGCGGGGATGAGTGCCTCGCCGGAACGAATCCGCTGCAGGGCACGGAACTCTGCGCCGTCGTTGAGGCCCTTTACTCGCTTGAACATCTCATCTCTCTCACCGGGGACGCTGCCTATGGTGACCGTCTGGAGCGCATCGCCTTCAACGCCCTGCCCGCCACGTTTTCGCCAGACATGTGGGCGCACCAGTATGTTCAGCAGGCCAACCAGGTTCAATGCACCATCAACCCGGAATGCTTGTGGTCCACGAACGGGCCGGAGTCCAATCTCTACGGCCTCGAACCCAACTTCGGCTGTTGCACGTCCAACTTCCCTCAGGGCTGGCCCAAGTTCGCCGCGCATCTTTGGATGCGGACGATCCAGGACGGCATTGCCGCGATCAGCTATGCGCCGAGCGCCGCTCGTTTTGAAGTCCGCGGAGCACCGGTTCGCGTGACCTGCGATACGGATTATCCATTCCGGGAAACGATTCAACTGACGGTCAGCGCGGATAAGACAGCGCGCTTTCCGCTGTTGCTCCGTGTCCCAGGTTGGGCACACGGGGCCACTCTCCGCATCGCCGATGGCCCGGAGAAACCGCTCAAGCCCGGCACCTTCCATGCCGTGGATCGCGAATGGGCTGGCACCGTCAAACTCACGCTGCGGTTGCCGATGCGCGTGAAGACGTCGCGGCGGTACAACGGGGCGTTGGCCATTGAACGTGGCCCGCTGGTCTATTCGTTGAAACTCGGCGAGGAGTGGAAGCGTGTGAACGCTGACAAACCGCATCGTGAATTGCCACACGGGGATTTTGAAGTCCGACCCACAACGGCTTGGAACTACGGCCTGCTCGTGGACGAGGCCCGCCCCGAAACGTCCATCGCTTTCCACGAACAACCGGTCGGCGAGAAACCTTTCGCTCCGAACGGGGCGGGCATGGCCGCAAAGGTCAAGGGCCGCAAGCTGCCCAAATGGAAGCTGGAGCATGGCTGGGCCGGGGAGATTCTCGGCGGGCCGCACGAGTCCGCGGAACCGCTCGAAGATCTGACGCTCATTCCGTATGGCTGTACGAACATCCGCGTGACAGAGTTCCCTCGATTGAAGCAGTGAGTGCACATATGAATTTCTCCGTCCAGATTGGCAAGCTCCGGATGCAGAATCCGGTCACGGTCGCCTCCGGCACGTTCGGCTATGGCGTCGAATACGCGCAGCTTCTCGACCTCAACCAACTCGGTGCGGTCACGGTCAAGGGCATCCGGCTGAATCCCGTTCGCGGCAATCCCACGCCGCGCACCGCCGAAGTCACCAGCGGCATGCTCAACGCCATCGGCCTGCAGGGGCCAGGTGTGGATGGGTTCATCAAGAAATACTGGCCGTTCTTGAGCACGCTCAAGGTGCCCACGATCATCAACATCTGGGGTACGACCGTCGAGGAATACGCCGAGGTCGCGCGCCGCTTCGATGCAGTTGGCGGGGTGGGCGCACTGGAGTTGAATGTCTCCTGCCCCAACATCAAGGAAGGCGGCGCCCAGTTCGGTACCGACTGCAAGCTGCTGGCCGAGGTCGTGACCGCCTGCCGCAAAGCGACGCGCCTGCCGCTCATTACCAAGCTCAGCCCCAACGTGCCAAGCGTCGTGCCGTTCGCGAAAGCCGCGGAGGACGCCGGCAGCGACGGCTTGGCGATCACCAACAGCTTTCCGGCCATGGCGATCGATATCGAGACACGTAAGCCAAAGCTGGCGAACATCACCGGCGGCCTGACCGGGCCGTGCATCAAGCCAATCGCAATCAAGCTGGTTTGGGAAGCCGCCAAGGCCGTAAAGATACCGATCATCGGCATGGGCGGCATCCAAAGCGCCGCGGATGCCATTGAGTTTCTGATGGCTGGCGCGAGCGCGGTGGCCGTGGGCACGGCGAATTTCTACGAGCCGCAAACAGCCTTGCAGGTGGTCGCCGGCATCCGTGAGTTCATGGAGCGAAAGAAAGTCCAGGATGTGCGCGAACTCATCGGCACGGTTCAAACAGGCAAGTGAATCCTCTAGCGCGCGAACTCATGAATCTGGGTCAAAGTCTCCGTTGCTACGCAACCAGTGCTTTGCTGCTTTGCATACTCGTTTACGTCACCCCAGCCTTCAGCGCGGAGACAAATTCAGCCGCGAAGGTAAC
>CAZWJC010000365.1:0-3973 GCA_964634255.1 uncultured Verrucomicrobiota bacterium
ACTTTGCCACAAGTCACGGGTTCGAGGAGGAACGACCACGGTTTGATGCAGCAACTACGGGCTTTTTTGCCGTCGAGCACCAGGTTCGAGCCGACAGCAAGGAAGCCGGGGGGGGCGTGACCAACTCCCCTGCTAGCCGAGCACGAGCGCAGCACCCTGGCCCGCTCGCTTACGACTGCAAGACCGCGATGGCTTTCTTGGCCGCCTCCGCGGTGTCGAACGCCAGGTGCAGGACGAACTGCGTCCCGATCACCGCGCCCGAGAAGCCGCGCAGGTTCAATCCGGCCTTGCCAATCTTCTGCGCTACCTTGCCGGCGACGCCCGGCTCATTCCGCCCCTCCAACCGGACCGAGTGCAAATGGCTGCTGACACTGAACCCCTCCTCGGTCGCGGCCTCGATTTCCCGGTCGCCGCGCAGCGGCGTGACAAACACCACGCCCGTTCCGGCTTTTTCATGGGAACGGCGGGCGATGATAAAGCCAAGATCGGCACCGACCTCGGCCAAGGCCGCGAGTTTCTCCCCCAACGCACCCGGCTTGTCTGTCAGGCTGGCGACCCAGACTTCCTCATTTTCGGCGATCACATTCATGGTAGCTCCTTCGTTGTGTGTGGCTGGTTGATTGTTGAACCGGCCCGGCAGTGCCCGGGCTTTCAGAACCACGCTATCACAAACAGGACAACTTTTCGAGGGCAGCCGCTTGAGGTGCACCCTGATTCTCTCCATCTCTTCCCGTCTCCCAACGGCGGCAAGTGAGGACTTCTGGGCGGTCTCCCGCCTCTCTTGAGCAATGCCTTCGAACATTGGCTCCGCCCAATCCGCCCGAAGTGCAAAAGGTGTGAGCGATGCCGAAATCTGGATGTCGAGGGCTTCCGCGCGGATGAAAGGCTGTTGACACCGCCGTGGGAGGTTCTTGCGGTGCAGCGGTAATGGGTGTGCCCCTTCTGAACTTCGGCGGTGATGGCCGGTGTAATGTTGGTGTTCCAAGATGACCGCCAGACGCGGCCAGGATTTCTCGGGCATCTCTGCGTGATACCAGGAGTGGGGTGGCGGTTGCACCAGGATGCTGTCGTCGCGCATCGTCACTCCTTTCGCGAGCGCGTAGCTCATCTTCGGAAAGAGACGACCCGGCTTCGTTGGTCCGGCCAAGCCGTCGCCGATGCGCGGGAGTGTCTGTATGAAGTCTTTCACAAGAAGATCAACGTGCCGTTTCACCAGGCGAGTGCTTGATCTTCGTCGCGCCGCTGGTCTAGCCATGGGCAAGCCATCCTGCTTCTGCCGCCGAAGTGGCTTTCGAGACAGTGCGAACAAACCTGTCGTTGTAACAACGTGTGCCCACGTTATCATCCTGGGCAACAGATGAACGGACATCCGACAGGATCGGTATCTCGCCGTGCATGGCTGCGGCGCGGCGCGGCGGCACTTCTGGCGCTCGGCGCCTGGCCGGGTTGCGCGCGCTGGGCCGGAAACGGGCGCGGCAGCGGTTTCCGATTCGTGGTTATCAATGACACGCATTTCCAGAGCCCGCGCTGTGCGGAGTGGTTCGAGCGGGTGCGCGCCAGCATCCGGGCGCAGCAGCCGCGACCGGAATTGTGCCTGATGGTCGGGGATCTGGCCGAACACGGAACGCCCGCGGAACTAGGCGCCATGCGCGAGGTGTTGGGCGGGCTGGATATGCCTTGGCATGCGGTCATCGGCAATCACGATTACATGTCGGACTCGGATCGGTCAGCGTGGGACCGCGTGTTTCCCAACAGTCTGAATTACGTGTTCCGTCATCGTGGCTGGCAGTTCATTGGCCTGGACTCCACCGAGGGAACAAAGTGGAATCAGACGCGGATTCCACCGGCTACACTTCACTGGCTGGACGATGCCGCACCCAAGCTGGAGCGCGCTGCCCCAACCGTGGTGTTCACCCATTTCCCGCTGGGTGAGGGGGTGCATTATCGACCACTTAATGCGGACGCGTTGCTGGCGCGATTACTGGACTTCAACCTTGTAGCCGTGTTCAACGGACATTTTCACGGTTTCACGGAACGCCGCGCCGGCCGGACCACACTGACCACGAATTGCTGCTGCGCGATTAGCCGCGGCAACCACGACGGGACGACAGCGAAAGGGTATTTCCTGTGCACCGCGGAGGCTGGCGAGATCCGGCGTCAGTTCATTGAGATCAAATCTGCCTGAGCCCACGAAGCCGGTTGCTCACAGGTTGGTAGAGCCAGTCCGCAATACTCCCCGCTCTCAGGCAAACCACAGCGTGTTCGTAATCGGCTATTCCCTGAGGTTGACACTCAATCCGATGACGACGACATTCGCGCCGTTCCTCAACTCAATACGAAACAGGATCGCCATGAAGAAGGTGTTGCTTAGGATTATCCGGTGGGCGGCGGTTGTAGTCGCGGTGCTGCTCGCGGCTCTGATTGCCCGCGGCTGGTACGCCTTCCGCGACCGTTCGCCGGGTTACGCACTCGACCTGAAGGCTGATGCCACGAAGTCCGCGGCCGATCCGCGCCCCCTTCGAGTCGGCTTTGGACGGGTAAAGATCAATCCCGATCTCTCTAATCCCAACCACCCGGTCTGGATCGCCGGCTTCAGCCAGAATCGCGCCGCCACCGCCATCCACGATGACCTCTGGGCAATCGCCTGCGTGGTGGACGACGGCTATTCCCGGGTCGGGATTGTTGGCTTGGACGCGATCGGGTTCTTCCATGATGACGTCGTGGCTGTGCGTCGGGGCTGTGCTGCGGAGTGGAAACTGGATTACGCCATCGTTTGTTCCATGCATAACCACTCAACGCCGGACTTGATGGGGCTGTGGGGACCGGATGCTTTGCACTCGGGGGTGGACCCGCGTTACCGCGGCCACGTCATCGCTGCCGCCATCGAGGCATTGGGTGGCGCAGTAACGGCGCTGCAGCCGGCACACGTGGCGTTCCACGAGATTGCCGTGCCTCCCGAGGGTTTGGTGGCAGACAAGCGCAAGCCGACCGTATTCGATCCCGACGTTCGCGTGATGCATTTCACCAGTCCGTCCACCGGCGCAACCATCGGAACCATGGTCGGCTGGGCGAACCATCCTGAAACCCCGTGGGGAAAAAACACGGAGATCACCGCCGACTTCTGCGGTTACCTGCGCGACACACTGGAGCACGGTTTCACTCACGAGGGCCGCTCCTTGGCCAAAGGAGTGGGCGGCATCCACCTTTATGTCAACGGCGCCGTCGGCGGGCTCATGACCACGCATCCCAGCGTCACTGTACGTGACCCTTACTTGCAGGAAGATTTCAAGGAGCCCAGCCACGAGAAATCGCGCGCGGTGGCCCACCAGCTCGCGGCTCGCATCCTGCCCAAGCTGGCGGAAGCGAACCCGACACCGATCGCCGCCGCGCCGATTGGCATTCGCGCGCGCACGATCGAGATGCCCATCGAGAACAACATGTTTCTCGCGGGGGCTTATCTCGGTCTGATGGACCGCGGTCATGTGCGCTGGAAGGCGATGCGAACAGAAGTGGCGTTGGTGACCATAGGCGAGGCAAGTATCGCTTGCGTGCCGGGCGAGATCTACCCGGAGATCGTCAACGGAGGCATTGAGCACCCCGAGGGGGCTGATTTTGACATCGCACCGGTGGAGGTGCCGTCATTGCGCGAACTGATGCCCGGGCGCATCAAGTTCGTCATCGGCCTCGCCAACGACGAACTGGGCTACATGATTCCCAAGAGTGAGTGGGACGTGAAACCACCCTACCTCTATGGTGCCAAAGGTCACGTTTACGGCGAGGTGAACTCTTGCGGGCCGGACGCTGGAAGCATTGTCCATGCAGCCTTGGGCTCGCTATGTCGGGAAATAAAGCCTGCAACCGGGCAGTGAAAGGGGTGGCGCCGGTTTCTTGCGAATTCCTGGTCTCTTGCGGAGCTGCGGTTAGCGCCTCGCCCCCGGTACAGCACACGGGCCGGGCGACTCAGCCCGGCCCC
>CAZWJC010000366.1:0-3965 GCA_964634255.1 uncultured Verrucomicrobiota bacterium
GTGGCCCGGGGCGGCAGCCGCACCAGTTCTACTTCGAACGGGCAGTGCCCGGGCTGGGGCGAGCCGTTGCGCTTTGCGGCCAGCGCCGCAGACAGATCGAGGCTGAACCGGTGGTAGCGTCCCCGGGGGGAGGCGGTCTCAGTCAGCGGTATGTCGCCCAGATTGATCTTTTGCATGTGGCCAAGCAGCCGAATCGTAGCGCCGTGCGAGCCGATCGACAATGGATTTCAAGATCAACCCGAATTGAAATCCCTGGCCCGCTGGACCGCGTGGGAAAAACAGCGTTGTGCCGCAGGCGATGTGACTTATCCTTTTCCGCGATGAATCCAGCGGCAATCATTACAGGCGCGTCACGAGGTATCGGACGCGGCATCGCCCTCGAACTGGCGAAACTCGGCTACGACCTCGTTATCAACTACGCCGGCAACGCGGCAGCCGCACACCAAACCGCGGCCGACTGCGTGGCGAGGGGCAGAACTGCCGACCGGTCACTCCGCGCTGAGACTTGCCAGGCCGACATCAGCAGGCCCGCGGACCGACAGAAGCTGGTCGAGTATACGCGCCAGACCTTCGGTCGGCTGGATTTGCTGGTCAACAACGCCGGCGTCGCGCCAGACGTCCGTGCGGACATTCTTGACGCCGGTGAAGAGAGCTTTGACCGCCTGATTGCCATCAACCTGAAAGGACCGTACTTCCTCACCCAACTCGCCGCCAAGTGGATGATCGAACAAGTCGGAAATCCGAAATCCGAAGTCCGAAGTCCCAAGATCGTCACGGTGTCCTCCATCTCCGCGTACACCGCCTCGACCAATCGTGGCGACTACTGCGTGAGCAAGGCCGCGCTTTCGATGCTGACACCGTTGTTCGCGGCCCGCCTGGCGGAACACGGCATTAACGTCTATGAAATCCGCCCGGGCGTCATCGCTACCGACATGACCGGACCGGTGCAGGAGAAGTATGACAAGCTCATCGCTGAGGGACTGACGCCCATCAAGCGTTGGGGCACGCCCGAGGACATTGGTCGGGCCGTTGCGGCCCTCGCGCAAGGTTCATTTCCTTTCAGCACGGGTGAGGTGATCAACGTGGATGGCGGATTCCACATGCGCCGGCTCTGACCCACGACCGGCCCGCACCCTCGCCGCCAAAACCGGCCCAAGCAGGTGTTGACGTGGACAGCGCGAAGACTAGCTTAGGCCCATATGAACCCCCGCGGAGCGCCTCACGAGCACGCCTCGTTTACCTTGATCGAATTGCTGGTGGTCATCGCCATTATTGCCATCCTGGCCGGGATGCTTTTGCCAGCCCTCGGTCGCGCCAAGGCAAAAGCCATCCGGACCAAATGCAACAGCAACCACCGTCAACTAGCCCTGGGCTTCAACATGTACACAACCGACAACGCGGATTTCTTTCCGGTCTACGAGGACTGGGGCGCGTGGGGTGGCAAAACCGGTCCGATGACTTTGCACGGCGGACGCGTGCCCATGGAACGCCGGCCGCTGAACAAATATGTTCCAACCCCGGAGGCGTTTCATTGCCCGGGCGACAAAGGTGACTCGCTCTGGAAAAGCGCCTTCCCCGCCGGCATTCAGAGCTGCTTCGACGGCTGGGGCAACAGTTACCTGGCCGTCTGGGCGGTCGAGACGCTGCGCATCAAGCACGTTACCGGCGATTCACTCGCCCCAAAAGGCAGCAAGGAGGCCACGCCAATAAAGATGTCCGAAGTCGCCCGTCGCCCCTCGAACAAACTCATCGAAGGAGACTGGCTTTGGTGGGCGGACCGGGACAAGAACGATCCGTGGAGCCAATGGCACAACTACAAGGGCCAATACCGCATGAATGTCATGTTCGGCGACTCGCACACGGAATTCTTCAAGTTCCCCAAAGAAGCCTACCAGTGGAACTACACCGGGCCACCGCCTGATCCGAACTTCACCTGGTGGTGAGCCTCCTGAAACTTGTCCTCCGTTGCGTCGGCACGCCGTTGGTGTGAATCTGACTGATTCGACATCATTGCTGCGCGAACAGATCAATCGCCCTTCAGAATCGCGGTCATCGTCGGCGCGTCCATGTTGCCACCGCTCAGGATTACGCCAACCCGTCCCCGCCCCTTCCACGCGCCGCTCAACATTGCCGCCACGCCCAACGCACCGCTGGGCTCGACGACGATCTTCATGCGAAAGAACAAGAACCGCACTGCCTCCATGATGGCTTCCTC
Organism: uncultured Verrucomicrobiota bacterium; assembly: GCA_964634255.1. GTDB lineage: Bacteria > Verrucomicrobiota > Verrucomicrobiia > Limisphaerales > MWDV01 > MWDV01. Next base: position 2,216 of record CAZWJC010000366.1, read on the forward strand.
GGAAACCGTGGCGATGTCGTCCACGTGCCGGAGGATGATCGGGAACGTCAGTTTGCCCAGCGAGCGTGTCCGCGTGCCGTCGGCGATCGAGAGGCAGTTCTCAACTGTATGCAGCGTCTTGCTCTGGAACGAACGCGCCGCATCGTCACCCAACATCGGTTCGACGCCGATAACCTGACAGCGCGGGCAGAGATGCTTCGCCGCGAGTGCTGAACCACTGATCAGCCCGCCACCTCCAACCGGCACCAGCAAGGCGTCGAGTTCGCCTGCTTGCTCCATCACTTCAGCCGTCGCCGTCCCCTGCCCTGCGATGATGTGCGGATGATCGAACGGGGGCACGAGCACGCTCCCCTGCTCTGCCTGTATGCGGGCGGCCACGACTTCACGCTCAGCCGCTTCGCAGCCAACGATGGTCGCCCCGTATGCCTCCGTTGCCTGTCGTTTTGTCGCCGGTGCGTTGTGCGGCATCACCACCGTGGTCTTTACTCCCAGCAACTGCCCAACCAGCGCCACGGCTTGAGCGTGGTTGCCCGAGGAATGCGTCACCACGCCTTGCCGCCTCTCCTCGTCCGAGAGTTGTGAAATCGCGTTGAATGCGCCCCGAAACTTAAACGCCCCGACACGTTGGAGATTCTCGCACTTCAGAAAGACCCGTGCCGCACAGCGCGCGTCAAGCGTTCGCGAGGTCATCACCGGCGTTACGTGGGCGTGACCGTGGAGACGTTCGCGGGCGGCTTGGATTTGTCTGAAGTTCATGTCGCTTCCTTTGCCGAACGTCGGTTCACACCAACTCGAAGATGGCTTCGATCTCGACGGCAATGTTGCCAGGCAGCGAACTCATGCCGGCTGCGCTCCGCGCGCCAACACCGCGCTCCGGTCCAAACACCTCAATGAACAGCTCGCTGCATCCGTTCACCACCTGCGGATGCTGCTCGAAATCCGGCGTGGCGTTGACCATGCCGAGCACTTTGACGACCCGTCGCACGCGATCCAGCGCGCCCAGCTCCGCCTTCAGACTCGCCAAGATCGCCAGCCCGCATTGACGCGCCGCCGCCTTACCCAACTCCACGTCCAACTCCGCCCCCAGCCGTCCAGTGATGCGCAGCCCATCCGGGCGCAACGGCGCGTGGCCGGAAACGTAAGCCATGTTACCTACAACCATCACGAGCCGATACGCGCCCATCGGCTTTGGTGCTGGCGGCAAAGCCAGTTTCAATTCGGCAATTAGGACTTCAGCACTCATGACTTGGCCATGTCCCGCGCCTTTTCGAGAATCATCGGCTTGGCTTCTTCCATCATGTCCTTGACGTCGGCGTAGCGCATCGAACGCTGCTCGAAGCTGCGTTTCTGCATCGCGCCAAGGAAACGTCCCTCGAACTCCTTGAAATAACTCCCGTAGATGTGGTAGCTGTCCACCATGTGCACATAGCGGCCCACGACGATCTTCCTGCCGGACAACTCGGAGATACGCGCGGCCATGCGTCGCTGGAGTTGAATCAGCGCGAAGATATTCATAAACGCCGCCTTGTAGGCGTCGTTCGAGCGGAAACGCACATCCATGCTGAGCACCGGCTCCCCGTCCTGCTCCAGGATCCGGCACCAAATGCTCTGCATGCAGGCCGGGTCGTAGCAGTCGTTGTCTTCCCAAACCTTCCAAGTGATGGCCTGCGCTCGGCGGGTGTGCGGCGTCTTGGCGAGCTTCTGGCAGGCGATCTCGATCTGGTCGAACGGCTTCAGGCTCGGCACCTCG
>CAZWJC010000367.1:0-3945 GCA_964634255.1 uncultured Verrucomicrobiota bacterium
CGGGAGGAGAATTGGCTCTTGGTTGTCTTCATGATCTCCGTTTCCCGCCGCCAGTGTGCGAACCAGCGGCCCAGGGTCAAGCAACGAATCAGTGAAACCGCCCTCATCGCAGTCACCGTTTTACCAACGATTCAATGTCGCGGAGCACTTGCCGGCGGGTGTCGTCGGGCAGACGCTTCAGGCCCATTGTCGCCCCAGCCGTTGATGAGGCCGACGGTGTCGCCGCAGTTTGGTGCGAGGTCCACACGAAGCCCCGCAGCTTTCGCGCCGTCCTGCGCACCAAATCACTTGTTCAGGAGGCGATACGTCAAAAGGCCAGCGGATCGCGGTGTGCCGAGCGTGATTGGGAGTCCTCGCTCCATCAGCTCGCGCCCGCTGAATTCCTGCGGGGCTTCAGGGTGGTCGAAGTTGATGACTTCGTAGCGCGCAGCTTCGTTCAAGCCTCGGAGTCTGAACCGCGCCACTTCGTAGGGACTTTGTTCGCGCCGGAAGGCTTGCACCATCCCGGCATTCAACTCGGGTTGGTCGTATTGCCACGCGATCCAACCGTCTTCCTGCTGGCTATAGGCGGTGAGCGGGTAGAAGTCGCCGAGCAAGTAAGGCTGGACTTGATGGAACTCAGCGATCATCCGGCGCAGCAACGCGTAATCAAGGTCCAGCTTGCGCGTGTCCCATCCGACGCGTGAGGCCGGGAAGATGCAGCTTCGGAACCAGTAGGGACCGCTCTCGCCGTGGCCAGAGCCGTGATATGGAAACCAGAGCGAAAGCCCGTAGGTGTGGCATTGCTGGATGGCCGGCGTCCCGAAGGCATCGCTGCGCAACAGCGGCACGGACCGTCGCAGCGTTTCCAGGTCGTTGCGTCGTCCGCCCGAGGCGCACGTATCCAGCCACAGCTTCGGGTGGCGGCGGAGCAACTCGTCCCAAAACGCGAGATAGCCCGTGACGTGGCGGATTTCGGTGATGCCCTGCCGATCTGGCGCGTCATTGCCCCGCCAATAGCCGAGCGGATCCATGTTGAAATCCTGGCGATAGACGTCAACGCCCTCGCTCACGATCAGGCTGTCCACGCGTTCGACAACCCATTTCCAGGCGTCCGGATTGCCGAGGTTCACCAAGCCGCCCTGCTTGCCGCCGAGAATCCACTCGGGATGGTATTCGGCCAGCCACGATCCAGCCGCGGCGCGCTCCGGTTCAAACCACAGCACGAACTGCATGCCATTGGCCCGGGCGTGATCCGAGACTTCGCGGATGCCTTTCGGAAACCGCGCCTTGTCCACTTGCCAGGTCCCGGTGGTTTCCCACCAATTGCCCCGGCCCGGATACCAGCCGGCATCGATGAAGTAGAACTCCAGCGGAATCTTCTCGCGCACATAGCCATCCAGGATGGTCATTTCGGAGGCCGCGTCCGGATGAAGGTCCACACTCCAGCACGTGCCGTAGTGGGTCGGCACCAGCTTGCCGCCGGGGCGCGGGAGATTGTGGGCCACCATCCATCGCCGCCATACGTTCTGCCCACGCAGCCAGTCGCCTTTGTAGAATTGGAGTGCAACGAGCGGCGAGCGAACTTCTTCGCCCGGATGCAGAACAAAGTGCGTAAGCTCCTGGCCGCCGCGAATGCGCAGAGACTTGCCTGCATCGCGCTCAAACCGGGCGGACCACTGGCCCGGCCAGCCCATCACGACCAGAAAGTCCCCACCCGGCGTGGCGACGTTCCAGAACGGGAACTGGAAGTTGGTCGGACGTCCGCCAGCGGGAGCAAAGCGCTTCACCGCGCTGGGCGCGAGGACCTCCGTCAGCGGCTCGTAGCTATCAATGGCACACGTGTCGCCTTTGTTGTGGTGAAGGGTGAACTCGCTGTCAGCGGAGCGGGCAAAGCTGGCATCGAGCGCTTGAATGTCCGATAGGACAGGCGTGTCGTTCGTCCCCGCGTTCTTGAAGTAGAGCGTCCATTCGACCGTCGGGAAGTCGGCATACTCAATCGCGACGCAGCGGACTTGGAGTCCGGTCTCGGGGTCCGTCCATGCAAGCGTTCGCTCGGTGCGTTGCGCATCGCGGGGGCGGGAACCGCGCTCCAGCTTCCATTGCGGCAGCAAGTCAGAACACGGTTTGCCGCCATAGACAAACGAGAACGGTGGCTCGGTCGGATAACGCTCCTCGTCGGCGTCGCGCACTGGCAACTCGTCCAACCACAGCTCCCGACCGTCTTTCAGCGTAACTTTCGCCTCCACCCAATCCGCGTGATCCCATCCAATCCCGTCCGCGGTTTCATCCCCTTGGATGGTGAACTCCGTTGCGCCGTCCAAGGCCACTTGGACCGCCTTGCCGGGCATGCCTTCACGCAACACCCCAGAACGGAATTTTTCCGCTCCGCGGACACTGACACTGAAATCCACGCTGCCACGCCCGCCGCTTGTCTGCTCGTTGCTGTCAATGCCGACGACTGCGGTGAAAACGTCGCCCGGCGCAGGGAGGCGGACGGTAATCTTGCTCGGCGCGTGGGCCAGCAATCCCCGCTGGAAGCTCTGCCCCGCAAGTCGCAAGGGTTTGACGGCCCGGGCGTTCTTCAGCACCGGGCCATGATTGGCGAACACGACCAGAGCGGCGTTCGTGGGCGGAGGCGGTTGCCGCCCATCGAACCGGGCGGCAACCCAATCGCCTCGCACGGCCAGTTCTTCCGGCGCAACCGCGACGCCTAGCAGGTGTGAGGGAACCAGCAGCAGCGAAGCAATGAACCCGACCAGGCTTCGGTTCATAGGGCAATAGCCAGCGTGACCTTTCGACTGCGCGTCATGGTTTCCTCCCGTAGTAATACACGCAGCTTCGGTAAGGCATCTCGAACGACTTCTTGGGAGTCTTTTGGTGGCGCGGATTCTTGGTGAGCGATGAAAAAAACTCCTGCTGGTAGTTGATCACCCAGCGGCAGGAGGATTCAAAGCGGATCTTGTCGGCGCCGCGACAGCGCAACATCGTGAACAAGCCACCGGACTTCCAGCGGTCCATGCGCGTGATGGCCGCGTAGTGATCCGACTGAATCCCTCCGCCCATGCCCCAGGAGAAACCGTAGAGGTCTTCGCTGCCCAGATATTCCATCTGCGGCGCCGCGCTGCCGTCGAGGTAGAGTTCCTGGTTCGCCTCGCAAATGAGATCGCTGTTCACAGTTTCCGGGCGGTCCGCCTGCAGTTGCACCCAATGCGCGACGATCGCCCCAGGGCCGCGGATGTTGCAGACCTCGATCGTCTCCTCCGGGATGGTCGGCGTGCCGGTGCGGTAATCCACGTGGAGGTAGCCGGTGTTCCTCGGCAGCGATTTCAGCTTCTCCCATTGAATATCGCTGTAGCCGCCGAAGCCCTGGTCGGTTGGGTTCTCCACTTCGATGCGGATGTGCTTCCGAAACGGCATCGGCAACCGGAAGTTATGCGACTCCTTGACGTGCGAGAAATAGATCGTGCTGAAATGCGCCGTCCGCGCCTCGACGTCGCCGAGGAAGTCCATCCACGGCATCTCGATGGCCGGCTTCGCCGCGCCGTCGTACCAGACACGCAGGATGAGCTTGTCCTGCTCGCCGCCGCCGTACTTCGAAACGTGGAACAGCGTCACCACTCCCGGCCCGTCCACGTCGAGCATGACGGTCTTCGACTTGGGCGTCAGCTCCGGGAGTTGGGGATACTTGTCATTCGGCCAATGGCTGAACGAGAGCCGACTCTGCGCGCCACCGCCCACTGCGGTCAGTTGCTGCCAGTCCTTCTGCGGGGCGGCGCTTGCGGACAACGAACCGACCGCGAATCCGAGCACGCACACAAGGATGGTCATCAGGTTGAGAGGATTCATAGTCATGGAAGGTCCATTCAATAACCCGCGGCGTAGCGGCGAACTGGCGTTCGCCGCCATAATCTCCCTTGAAAAGCAGAAGTTTCCGGCGAACACCAGTTCGCCGCTACGGACTCT
>CAZWJC010000368.1:0-3911 GCA_964634255.1 uncultured Verrucomicrobiota bacterium
GGACCGCGACCAGTCCCTTGGTCGCAGCACTCACCAATGCAAGAAACGCTCGCAGTTTACCGGAGGTCCCTGCGGATTCGACGCGCTGCGCGCTGAGGACAGCGCGCGGTCCAAACCAAGACCGGACCGCGACCAGTCCCAGGTCGCAGCAACCTCGAGTTCCACCAACGCCCGGCTGGTGGGCCTGCTGGAGACTACTTCGCCAAACCCTGGCAAAACTTCTCGATCCGGTCCAGGCCCTTCTCGATGTTCGCCATGCTGGTGGCATAGCTCAGGCGGATGTAATCGTCCGCACCGAAGGCGATACCCGGCACGGCGGCGACTTTCTCCTGCTCCAGCAACTTGGCGCAGAACTCCGTGGATTTGAGGCCGAGCTTCGAGATGTTCGGGAAGAGGTAGAACGCGCCTTTCGCATTCACGCATGAGATGCCGGGAATGCTGTTGAGTTTCTTCCACGCGAATGTGCGGCGTTTGTCGAATTCCACCAGCCACGTCTTGAGATGATCCTGCGGGCCGGTCAACGCGGCCACGGCGCCCTTCTGGGCGAAGCTGGTCGTGTTGCTGGTGCTATGGCTTTGGATGGCGTCAATCGCCTTGGCAATCGGCTCCGGCGCGGCACACCAGCCGAGTCGCCAGCCGGTCATGCTCCAGGCCTTGGCGAAGCCATGCACCACGATCGTGTGCTCGAAGTGCGTCTGCGAGAAGCTGCCGACACTCTTCACGGTCGCACCATCGTAAAGCAGGTGCTCGTAAATCTCGTCGCTCATGATGAGCACGCCTTTCTCGACGCAGACGTCGCCGATGGCCTTGGTTTCCTCAGGTGTGTACACCGAGCCCGTCGGGTTGCTGGGCGAGTTGAGCACGAGCAGGCGCGTGCGCGGCGTGATGGCGGCGCGCAACTGCTCGGGCGTGAGCTTGAACTCCGTCTTGTCGGTCGTCTCGACGAAGACAGGCTTGGCGCCGGCCAACTTGGCCATCTCGGGATAGCTCAACCAGTACGGCGACGGGATGATGACCTCGTCGCCTTCCTGACAAGTCGCGAAGATGACGTTGTAGCAGGAGTGCTTGCCGCCGCAGGAAACGATGATCTGGCTGGGCTTGTAAGTGAGGCCGTTCTCGCGTTGGTGCTTGTCGGCGATGGCCTGGCGCAGTTCCGGGATGCCCGCGGCGGGCGTGTATTTCGTGAAGCCGGCGGCGAGCGCCTTGGCGCAGGCGTCCTTGATGTGTTGGGGCGTGTCGAAGTCCGGTTCGCCGGCGCCGAAGCCGACGACGTCGAGGCCCTCGGCCTTCATCTGCTTGGCCTTCGAGTCGATGGCCAGGGTGAGCGACGGCGAGAGCGAGGCAGCGCGTTGTGAAATCTTGTAGTTCATAGGCTGAGGAGAGAATTATCGGCAACACCCGTGAGCGCAAGTTGAATCAAGTCCCACGTGCGCAGTCACTCGAATTCCTGGCGGATGCCGGATTGGACGCGCTGAAAGTCGGGGAGCTCTTCTTCGGGTACGGATTGCGCCATAAACCGGGCGCGGACAGCCTTCGGCACCTTCCATTTCCAGCGTTCAGCGTGGCCGTCGGCGAAAGACAGGTTGGCTCCCTGGCTGTGGCGGTTGGCCGGGACGTCCCACCACGCTCGCCAGTCGCCCCACACCACCGGCACCGGGATGCCGAACAGCGCGTCGAGGATGCAGTCCTCGTGGACGTCAATGAACACGATCAACTGCGTGCTCCCGGGCGACCGAATCTGGGAAAGCTTCTTGAAGCTGGGAATGTTGCTGGCCAGCTCGGGATCGAACTCGGGCCAGCCGTTCACGGATTGGCTCATGTTGTAGCTGCGCGTGCGGAGCTGCGTCGGATTGCCCTCCACGGTCGAGCGGTCGGCTGGGCAACGGTAGATCGCGACCGAGCGGTTGTAAGGAAACAGCAGCGCGTTTTCGATGTTGCGCGTATCGGTATCCTCTCGCGTGTTGCCGGCACACCAGGAGCCACCCTCGGCGAGCGGGGTGCCGGTGTTGATGCTGTAAACAGAGTTGTTCGGCGGCAAGATGTCCGTGTGATCCCCCGCGTAAAGATACCAGCAGGTTTGGAGCTGTTTGAGGTTATTCAGACAGGCCAGGTCCAGCGCCTTGGCTTTCGCGCGCCCGAGGGTGGGCAAGAGCATGGCGGCCAGGATGGCGATGATGGCGATGACGACGAGCAGTTCAATCAGGGTGAACCCGGGCCGACGCGGATCGCGCGGCGACCGCGGGGGCTGGCGCATCTGGCCGTTCGTGTTCATGCACGACATCTCAAACCGCTCGAATATTAGCCGGCTGGCGGCGCTGCGCCATCGGGAAGTTGGCGCGACAGGTCGCTCCCAACCGCCCGTGGGACGTGATGCGGGCAAACAAAAAGCCGCCCGTGGGGGCGGCTTCTAATTCGCAGGCCTGACGTATCAGGCGGATGCCGGCGTGGCAGCCGCGGCTTCCGTTTTCGGTTGCCGGGCAGCTTTGGCGGCCTTGACGGCGGCTTGCTTCCGTTTCAAATAAAGCTGGCGCCGCTTGCGCTTCTGTTCCTTGTTGGTCTGTTTGCTCATATATGCGTCTTTACAACCCCGTCTCAATTCGGTTGTCTGGCGGCAATATGAAGATTCGATGGTGCCGATTCAATACCTATTTGCTGCTCGCCGGCCTGCTGGCGGGCGTCTACGGGTGTGCGACCACGCCGGAGGAAAAGAAAGCGAAAGAGGAGAAGAAACAACTGAGTTCGTTGCGCGTCCATCTGCAAACCACGCCGGAAGAGTCCCCGGGCTCGACGCCCGTGCCCGTCTTCCGAGAAAGTCCGGTGATGTTTCACATCCAAAGGGCGCCGTTCCTGACTGAAGCCAACGTGACCAAAGCCAAAGTCCTCGATGTTATGGGCACGGTCGCCATCCAGGTGGAGTTTGATCATACCGGGATGTTCTTGCTGGAGCAGTGCACCACGGCAAACAAGGGTCGCCGCATGGTCATCTTCAGCCAGTTTGGGGAGACGACCGACGCCGCCCGCTGGCTTTCGGCCCCGCTCATCAAGGAGCGAATCGTGAATGGCACGCTGACGTTCACCCCGGATGCAACCCGCGAGGAAGCGGACCGCATTGTTCGCGGCTTGAACAACCTGATCGCGAAGGAGAAGAAGAATAGCTGGCTGTGAGGGCGCGCCTTGTTCTCTGGGGTTTGCTGCTCCTGGCGCTCGACGGGTGGACGACCACGCGGGCGGCGGTCTTGCGGCCATTCCAACTGCCGACCGCAAATCAAGCCCTCTTGGAAAAGGGCGGCGAGGAACGCTACTTCGTCGGGACCGTGGGCAAGCCATGGACCAGTGGCACGTTCGGTTGCGTGCGCACCAGCGGGTATCAGATGCACGAGGGTCTCGATATCCGGTCGCTCAAACGCGATCGCCAGGGTGAGGCGACCGATCCGGTCTGCGCCACCGCGGACGGCACGGTGGCATACATCAACGCCAAGTCCGGGCTCTCGAACTTCGGTCGCTACATCATCGTCCGGCACCAGATTGAGGGCTTGGAGGTCTATTCGACTTACGCGCACTTGAGCGAAATACGCGCTGATCTGAAGCCAGGTCAGGCAGTGCGGGCGGGTGAACCGATCGGCGTCATGGGCCGCAGCGCCAACACCCGCGAAGGCATTTCCAAGGACCGCGCCCACCTGCATTTCGAGCTGAACCTGTTGGTCAACGAACGCTTCGCTGCCTGGTACAAGAAGACCTATCCCAAGCAGCGGAACGACCACGGTGGTTGGAACGGGCAGAATTTTCTCGGGCTGGATCCGCGCGCGGTGTTCTTCGGCGAGTATTCGCAGGGCGAGCGCTTCAGCCTGCTCCAGTTCGTGCGTGGGCAAACGGCCTTGTGCCGGGTGCAGGTGCGCGCCAAGGATTTCTCT
>CAZWJC010000369.1:0-3878 GCA_964634255.1 uncultured Verrucomicrobiota bacterium
CGCCGTCGATTCGTGCCGGCGGGCGAGCGGCGGCGACGGGCTTCGAGCCACCAGCTCGCGTCGCTGCCGGTCGCCACGCGTAACGGACTCGCCCCGCCGGCACGAATAGGCGCGTGTCTGCACCTCAAGAAGCAGCTTGGGACAGGGGCTTGTTGCCTGTCGCCAATTGACCTCCAAAGAGGTCGCCTCTTGGCCCGTTGGCGTGGGCCGTGCCGCCCCTGGCGTCGCGGTCCGTGTCCTGACCGCGCGCCATGATCCACGAATGGGTATCGTTGGCGACTTTGGCCAGCAACAGCAGGTCGTCCCGACCAAAGCTCTCGGTGGATTTCCACTGATCGCCTTCCTTGTAGAGACGGCTGAAGGTCGCGTTGTAGCGGACCCCCGTTTCGGTTTCGTTTCTCCAGACTGCGGCCTTAATGGCGCCGAGCCGGACCTCATGGATGGGTTTTGTTTTGTTTGTATTCATACGGACATCTGGGGAGGACTAATCAGCAATGCACTTCATGGGATCGCTAAGCGGATGACGTCGGGGCACCGAGCCGTTCGCGTCAGGCATGGTTGTCCAGGCCCGGAGCGCGAAGCTCGCAGGCCGCATCACGACTACGGCAGACGGAAAAGGCGCAGGGTTCTTGCCGTCTCCGAACTTGAGCCGTCCGCGCAACAACCGGATTTCGTGTTTCATGGCATACTTGTGCCACCAAGCGGTGTCGGTGCGCGAGGGGACCAGGCATACGACTGTAGCGCCTTCGTGCATCGCTGCGTGGTGAGCTTTCGCCATCCATTGTGCGATCTCGGCTCCGTAGGGCGGGTTCATGAAGACCACTTCCTCGCTCCAGGACTTGAGCAAGCCGTCGTCTTCCCGCGTGAAGTGCTTCGCGCACTTGGCGTTGGCGTGCGTCGAACACGGATCAAGCGTGAACCCAAACTCCTTGTCGAGGAAGTCAAACAACCACTGTGGCGTTGGCCACTCTGGCGTCTGCGATGAGAAGTGGACTTTCATGCGCTACGCAGCGCTTTCGGCGAGCGATTGCCGTGGTCCTCTTGATGGCAGTGCAGATGGCAAGTGGTTTGTCATTGTTCCACTTCTCGGCACGCGGCTCGTGTGAAAGCCGACCCGTTTGGAATTGCGCCCACTGCTCTCAGTAATCTTCAGGCAGGAGCACGGTGGTTGCCGAACGGTCGTGTTCCGTGATGATCCAAAAACGAAGCCCCGCGCTGCTGGAATAGGCGGAAAGCAAGCGGGAGCCCTCGCGGAGCGCGCGTTCGTTGGCTTCACGGTCTTGGTGCTCAAGCTCTCCCCAATCCCCGCGCAGATGCCGACGGAGGGCGACCGCGACATCGTCATCGGACAACTCCCTGGCGGCGTTGGCGGTGATGACAATTCTGCCAGGTAAGAACTTCGGGCGAATCTCGACGTAAAGCATACATACTCCTTGGGGGTGATTGAAGCCGTGCCTGTTCTGCGGCAGGCCTTCACTCCGATTTTATCACAACTCCGCGCGTTACCGAACCGGCCCAAGAACCATACCAGGCCAGTTCCTGCCACAAGCGCCATCGCTGCTGTGGGCATCGCGCAATGCGGACCACGCAGCGTCTCTATAAAAGCGCTTCCTCCGGCTGGAATCATCGGTTTGTTTCCTCCTGACGATCCGCACTCAGTTCATTCCGAACATCAGCAAGCCGTCGCAGCAAGGACGCAAGTTCGGTGTGCGCTCGACTCGGCGGAAAGGCGCGCACCAACCCGGCGACGAGACTTTCGGCTTCTTCCAGGCGTTGCAGGGTTTCGCTGCTCGATTGGACTTCATCCCAGCGCCTCATCTCCCCGGCAACGAGGAGCGCCCTTTTGATGTCATCCTCCTTGAGGTTCCCAACCAAGGCCGCGGTGATTACCTCGTTCACCAGTGCGCTCCGCTCGCTGTCCAGCCGGCTGACCAGCGTCCACAGGTTCACCAAGTGATGCTGATTGTAGAGTGACCAGAGGAAACAGCGCAGTTGCACGCCGCCGCTGGTGTCGGGGCAGTCGCGAATGCAGTGGGCGATCTTGGTCAGGGCCTGCTCATGGCGGGATGGGATCATCTGGGGTTGCATAAGCCTCCTTGGGCAATTGATGAAACGTGGCTCCAACCCATTGTATCAAGAATCGGACCCGTAGCCAAACAGCCCGACGGCGGGGTTCGGCGCGATGGCCGGATAATCTCCGCCGCCACCCGGCGAACACGGACGTGACTCAGTTTCATGCCCACCATTCTACCGGGCAGGACTTCTACAGCGTTAATGAGCAGTGGGAGAGTAGGGGCGAGCAGTGGGCAGTGAGCCGTAGGCAGCTTCCACGGCACCCGGCCGACGGCAACGGTGCGATTACGAGGATACCCTGGCTGATTCAACCTTCGACCGGTTCCTCGACCTCCTTTGCGTCCGCAGAAGAACCGTCCACACTGTCGGTCGCAAGCTGGCTGGAAGTCTGGCTCTTCGTGAGGTCCAGTGCGTCTTCGATGTCCTGCTGGCGTTGAACCAGTGTCGCCAGTCGTTCGGCATACTCGAAGGGCGCCTCCACCTGGGTTTGGGTATCTTCCAGGCGTTTCCGCGTGTCGGCAATGTTCCGCGCCAGATTCTCCGCGACTTCTTCGAGGTGCTGAATCGTATGTTCGACGGAGCGGATGGTGCCGTGGGCGGTGTCGGTGACCTTGGCGGTGTAGGTGGTCGCGCCCTTGAGCACGATCTCCGGTCCCTGCATGAAGTTGTCGGAGACGAAGACCTGGAAACCGGCGATGCTGCCCACGGGCCAGTCCTTCCGCGTGCCGCGCAGCCGTTCGGCGCGGCGCAGGAGTAATTCGCCGGCGATGCCGCGGTCGCGAATCTCCTGACCTTCGATCATCATCAGGAAATTGTCGCCGCTGGTGTCCTGTCGCGTGGCGTTGTCCCGACGCACGGCGTCAAGGCGCTGTTCCAAGCGCGGCAGATCCTCAGTGAGATGCCGGACGCGGCTGCGGAGTTTATACATCGTTTCCTGGTGCTCGCAGTGCAGGCGGCTCAGACGCGCGACCTCAGCATCCACGCGTGCCTTCTCGATCACCATCGGGTTGCCCGACGCAATGGCCTTAACCTCGGCGTAGGTGAGGGCGGCACCGTCAATGTCCTCAATGCGGCGGAGATCGCTCTCGCCCGTCATCACCTGCGCGATGAACTTCGCCTTGGTCTCCAACGTCTGCCACATGTAGGCGTCGAAGGATTCCTCCGTGACGTAGCGGCAAATCTGGACTTCGGCGTTCGTGTTCCCCTGGCGGAGAATTCGCCCCTCGCGCTGTTCGACATCCGCTGGTCGCCACGGAGCATCGAGGTGATGCAAGGCAACAAGCCGCTCCTGCACGTTGGCCCCGGTGCCCATCTTCTGCGTGCTGCCGAAGAGAACGCGCACCCGTCCGGCGCGGACGGCTCGGAACAATACCAGCTTGGCGTCGTCGCTGTCGTAGTCTTGGATAAAGGCGATTTCCTCGGCAGGCACGCCACGGGCCTGCAATTTGTCGCGCATGTCCTCGTAAACGGAAAAGCCCCGCCCGCCGGTCGGAATGGACAGGTCACAAAAGACGAGTTGCGTGAGGCGCTGCTCGCGGGTTTCCCGCCAGATTCGGGTGATTTCATCCAGAGCCTTGTTCACCTTGCTCCCTGGATGGTCCGGCAGCGTTGGATGGTGAAGGCGCAGATCGAGCGCCGCTTTGCGCCCGTCGGTCGTCACCAGCAGCATGTTGTCTTCGCGCGGGTCAATCCTGCCGGTGCGCAACGCCTCCGCCCGCTCCACGAGCGACTGAACAATCTCTTTCAGCTCCGGCGAGCAAGGGGCACTGATGACGGTAGGCTTGCCGCCGCGCAGTTCGGGCACC
>CAZWJC010000370.1:0-3843 GCA_964634255.1 uncultured Verrucomicrobiota bacterium
GTGGCCGCCACCGTTATTGCGCACCGGGCCGCGAATGGCGTCCGGCACGACACCGAGGTCCTTGATGATTTGATCCAGTGACTTGGCTTCGAGGGCGATATTGCCCGTGATGGCCTTGTTCAGGTTGTCCACGTAGGCTTTGTGATGCCTGCCGTGGTGGATTTCCATCGTCGCCTTGTCAATGTGCGGCTCGAGCGCGTCATGAGCGTATGGGAGTGGGGGAAGTTCGTGTGGCATAATATCTGGTCGTTTTCTGTATAATGCTTCGGGTCTGGTTTATCCAAAACTCTGCTTTACTGTTTCAATGACTGAAACAAAGCACCACCGGCGCAATAGTCAAGCGCCCACGCTTAAGACCCTGCCCGCCTCCCCTGCTTTACTGCGCCGCGAGTTCCACAAAGTTGCGTAGCAGTTGCAGCCCGATCTTCTGGCTCTTCTCCGGATGGAATTGTGTGGCAAATACATTATCGCGCCACACCGATGAGGCAAACCCTTTGCCGTAGGTTGTACGCGTTGCCACAATTGACTCATCAGCGGGCCTTGGGAAAAAGCTGTGTACGAAGTACACGTAGCTACCGCTGGCGATGCCCCGATAGAGCGGGCAGTCGGGCCGAACAATCTCCAGTTGATTCCAGCCAATCTGCGGAATCTTGAGCCCCGGCTGCTCCGCGAACCGCACAACGTTGCCACTGAAAACACTTAGACCTGCAGCGCAACTGTTGAACTCCTCGCTTCGGTCGAACAACGCTTGGTAACCCACGCAGATGCCCAAGAACGGCCTGCCGCTGCGGATGAACTCCCGCGACGCCTCCAAGAGTTCCTGCCGTTGCATGGCATTCAAGCAATCATCGAACGCACCTACACCTGGCAGCACGATAGCGTTGGCCCCGGCCATTCCCTCCGGACGCTGGACCAGGCGCACGTCCGAGCCCACCTTGAGCAGGGCCTTGTGGACGCTGCGCAAGTTGCCGCTGCCGTAATCGAGCAATGCAATCACGCCGCCAGACTAGTCACCGCGGCAAGCCAACGCAACCGCGCGTCGCGTCTTCTCGCAGCTGATCATGACGGTCTGCTTTGGACCTGCAATTTGCGATGAGTTTAGTGTGGTGAGGTTTGTTTGAAACGCATGTCGACGCTCGCGACCAAAGAAACCCGGCTCAAGCTTCAGTTGATCGTCAACACCGACCACTCCATCCACGCGGGCCTGGTCACCGTCGAGGTCCCGGCTCGCCATTTCAGCTTGTGGAACATGCTCCGGACACTTTCCTATCTGGCTCCGCGCACGGACCACAAATGCGGTTTGGGGCCGGAGGTGTGAAACGGAAAGTCGATCTACTCTCCCTGCTCGGGCGGGGGTGTCCCATCCACAGCAAGGCGCTCAACGACGATCCGCCGGCCCGCGAACTCTTCAGGGCGACAAGTTCGCCGATCAATGCCAAGTGGGCGAGTGTCTGTGCAAACAGCCGGAGGCCAGCGCCGTTCCGCTGCGCCAACTCCTGTACCATTCGGATCGGGGCGTTCAACTTACCAGTAGCGCCCACTGAACGCTGCCTGCGATCGTCCCCATTATGGCTGAAGCTGCCACCGCATCTCCGTGACGCTGGGGACATTCTCTTCAAGCCCCAAAAGGGACATTCTCAAAGAGTCGAGCCATGGCAAAGCGGAGACTGGCTGCCGCCGGAAAGAGGCGCTAAGCTGGCCAGCAATGCTGGAAGTGCCGGAAAAGGAACTGCTCGCGCGCTGCCGCCAGGGTGAGCCGGCGGCGTGGGACGAGTTGTTTGACCGGCACTATGCCGCCGCGGGGCGTTTCATCTTCCAACTCAGCCATGATCTCACTGCCGAAGATGTGCAGGAGATTTGCCAGGAGACGTTTTTGGCGGTGATTTGCAGCTTGGCGTCGTTTCAAGGCCAGTGCCAGTTTCAGACGTGGCTGTTCCGGATCGCCACGAACAAGGCGCGAGATTTCCGGGAGCGGCAAACGGCGGCCAAGCGCGGCGGTGGCCAAACACCGCTGTCGTTACAGGCTGAAGATTCAGAAACTGGACTGACCTTGGACCTGCCGAGCCCGGCTGTGGCACCAGACTCAGCCCTCCTCAGCACCGAGCACATGGCACTGGTCCGTACTGCGTTGGACCAACTTGATGCGCCGTGCCGCGAAATCATCGAACTGCGCTACTTCGGCGATTTGAGCTACGAGGAGTTGAGCGCTGAGTTGAAACTCAACCCCAAGACCGTCAGTTCCCGGCTGAGCAAATGCCTGGACCGGCTGGAAGAAATCACGCGCAAGGTTTTTTCCGGGGAGGAATTCCCTGCCTTTCCGTCTAACCCTTGATGGCAAGCCATGCAACCTGAACGCCACATTGAAAAACTGCTGCGCGCTTTCGCCCGGAAACGGCGCGAGCAGACGGGCGAGGATTTCAACCTGCACCCGGCCACGCGTCGCCTGTTGCAAGGTGAAGCCGCCCGCCGTTTTGCGCAGGCCCAGCGTGAGCGCCGACCTTGGTGGCGAGAATGCGTTCGTTTTGGTCCGCGGCTCGGTTTCGCTGCTGCGCTTCTGGCCATTCTCGGCGTCTGCGCCTTCCTGCTTTACCCGCCCGCCAAGTCACCGCACCAAACGCTTTCACTCGCGAAGGGCAAGTCCGCCTCCCAAGAGCCCGATGCCAGGTATGAGCCCACCCCCGCACCGGTGAACCTGCCTGCCGTCCCCGCTACTCAGTTTGCCCATGAACTGGCCGCAACTCCCCCCCCCACAGCTCTCGCAGAGTCGGTCCAACCAAAGGAGACTCGGCCCGTGGACGAGCTGCTAGATAAGGACGCGCGCACGCTGACTTTGAGCGCGACGCCGCGTGGCGCGGACGCTGTGAATCGATCGAAACTCTTGGTCGCGAAGTCGAAAGGTGAACCGGCACCGGTGGCGAGCCCCAATACCGCCGCCCCTGCTTTGTCAGATCAAGTGATGACGTTCGCGGCTCCGGCCCCGCGCACCGATTCCGAGGCGTCCTACTCACGCGAAGCAACCGTAGTCGCTGTGAGCAAGAAGACGGAGTCGGCAGACCTCACCATATCAGATGCGTCTGCGACTCAGTCTTCGCGGAGAACCCCGGCAAGCGCTGGCGTCGCATTAGCGGACCGGAGGCGCTATGGCTTGGAGTCGGCGGCGGCGACAACGGCGAAGTCAGCTCGTTCCAGCAATCCTGCGATCGTGCAGCGGTATTACCAACTGGGAACGGAGAAGGGGACTGCGTCGCGTGAGCGCGGCGGCGTCAACGCGGTGCTGATGGCTTTCCAGTTTGAACAACAAGGGCAGGCTGTCAGGATCGTGGACGGGGATGGCTCGGTTTACACCGGCGCGGTTGGGACCATCACCGCGCCAACGCTCGCGGCAGTGCACAATCGGCCTGCGGGAGCGGCTGACGACGCTAGCAAGGCGAAATTGGCGTTGCAGGGCGACACGCAGGCGGCGGGACTGGTTGGGGGATTGGAGGCTGCACTTCCAGTTACGTCTTTCACGGTCCGAGGCACGAACGCAACGCTGAGACAGATCGTGACGTTTGTCGGCCAAGTTCAACCGGAAGTCCTGACAAACCAGATCGGTGCGAGTAACCAAACGGTGTATTACGCGCCGCAGGTCGCGCTGCAAAACGCACTCCAGAACTCGCAAGTGACGGGTAGGGCGCGGTTGGCAGACGGCCGGGAATTGGAGATCAAAGCGCTGGCGTTGCCGCCGAACATTGGCAAGAAATGAGTGCTTGCATTCGAGAATGGATTTCGTAGCTTGAACGCGCCTGAACGGAAGCGAGCGTAGCTCAGTCTGGTAGAGCGTCACGTTGCCAACGTGAATGT
>CAZWJC010000371.1:0-3721 GCA_964634255.1 uncultured Verrucomicrobiota bacterium
CTGTTCGTGCCGTGGGGCAACGGACTGGCGTTCCCGCTCGGCTGGCTGGCGTTTTGGGCGAAGGTGTTCGTGTTGGTGCTGCTGGTGACGCTCGTGGCGGCGACACACGCCCGCTACCGGATTGACCAGGCATTGCGCTACTTCGCGGGGTTGCTGGTCGTGGCGTTGGTGGCGCTGATTCTAGCGAGCTATGGCTACTGAGAAGGTGAGCGTATGTCCGTGCTGAGCAAATTCCAGGAAGCTGTCATCTGCCTGAAGGCAGGCCGCGTAACGCTGCCGTATCCGGCGCAGGCGCAACCCGTGCCGCCGAAGTTTCGGGGGCGGCCGATTTTTGACGCGGCCAAGTGCATCGGATGCGCTGGATGCGCAAACAACTGTCCGGCCCGCGAGATCCTGGTCTTCGATGTCTGCCAGGAGGCGCGCATCCTGAAGTATCTGGGCCGGCGTTGCACCTACTGCGGGCGATGTGCCGACGTTTGCCCTGAGAAGGCGATCACGATGAGTCACGAATTCGAAAACGCGACGGATTCGATCGGCGATCTTCAGCAGAAGCTCGATTTGTTCATGAGCACCTGCCAGCGCTGCGGACGCTGTTTCAAAGAGCCCAGCCCCCTGGAGCAACTCAAGCTTAAAGGCTACCGGATGGATGACCTTGGCAACGAACGATGGGTTTACCGTGCCAAGGCATTTCTCGACAGCGAGCAAATCGTGGACGATGTGAGGATCGAACTGGATTGACGCGCCATGTTGGAGAATCTCTGTCAAAGAATGTTCCGTCGTTCGCTGTGGGTCTATCACGCCAACAGCGGCGGGTGTAACGGCTGCGACATTGAGGTGTTGAACGTCCTCACGCCGTTCTACGACGCGGAGCGCTTTGGCATCAAGCTGGTCGGCTCGCCGCGCCACGCGGACGTGATGTTGTGCCAGGGCCCGGCCATGCGTTCGACGGCCAAGGCCCTGAGGCGAGCCTACGACGCCATGCCAGCACCCAAGCTGGTGTTCGCCATCGGCTCGTGCGCGTGCGGTGGCGGCATCTGGTTCGACTGCTACAGCGTGTTGGGACCGTTGGAGAGGGTCCTGCCCGTGAACTTCTACATTCCGGGATGCCCGCCGCGCCCCGAGGCGATCATCTACGGCGTCGCTGTCGCGCTGGGTTTGGTGGACAAGAAGACCGCACCGGTCACTTTCAAGCAACTGGAGATGCCCTTTCCGCGCTATCACGCGTCAGATTTGCGCGGTCAACAGGAACTCGTCGTGTACGAGAAGGCGGCAAAGGTTTAGTGTGGAACTGCTAGCCACTGCGGGTTGGTGCAGGTATATGTGTGTTGATGCTGGTGCCGAAGATGCCTGAGATCGTTGTCGGCGGGCGCGAACTGCGGCGGCCTAAAAGCCGGTACGACTTCTTGGACGAACTGGGTGGTTTGGACACTTCAGGCAGGCACCTCACCGATAGCTGAACCGAAAAACATGCCTGCTGACATGTCAATCGTTCCCGGCGGACGGGGCGCAGCTTCACACTGGCGGAAGCCGAATCGATCCGCCCGCGTGCGCCGAATCCCACGGGTGGTGCTGCTGATCGAGTCGTCCCGTGCCTCCGGACGCTCGATGTTGAAGGGCATCGCCAACTATGCACACCACCAAGGGCCGTGGTCCTTCTACTGGGAACCCGGCGGTTTGGAAAAGGCGTGGCCGGTGATCAAGAAGTTTGATGCGGACGGCATCATCCTCCGAGACGTGGATGTCTTGGACGAAGTGCTCGCCTTGGACATCCCGGCGGTCGTCGTCGGTCACCTTCACAAGGAAGTGCCGGGACAGGTCAACGTGATCACGGATTCGGCCAGCATCGGCCGGCTGGCGGCGGAGCACTTGCTGGATTGCGGCTTCAAACACTTTGCCTTCTGCGGCTTGTCCCAGTCGCATCAAGAGCGGACTCCCTGGTCCGCCGCACGCCAGGAGTCGTTCTGCACGCGCGTTCTGCGCGCTGGTTTTGCCGCTCCCGCGTGCTATGAGCTGACGTCTGTCAGCCAGGATTGGGCAAGCGAGCGCGCCACCCTGGCTCGGTGGTTGCAGTCGCTGCCACGACCGGTCGGTCTATTGGCCTGCAACGACGATTGCGGCCAGCGGGCGATGGAGGCTTGCCGGGTGGCGGGCTTGGCAGTACCGGATGCCGTCGGCGTTATTGGCGCTGATAACGACGAATTGGTCTGCGGGCTTTCGGACCCTGCCATGTCAAGCGTCGCGATCGGATTCGAGCGGGCGGGCTATGAGGCCGCGGAGGCGCTGGACCGGATGATGAAGGGGAAACCACGAGTTCCGGAACAGATTCTCGTGAAGGCAACCCACGTGGTTGCTCGACGCTCCACCGACGTGGTGGCCTTGGACGATGCGCACCTGGTCAAAGCGTTGCGCTTCATCCGAGATCATGCACGCGAATCCGTGGACGTGGAGTCTGTGGCGCGGGCGGCGGGCCTGTCGCGCCGGGCATTGGAGCGTCGCTTCCGGACGAATCTACAGCGCTCCGTGCTCGATGAAATCCGGCGACTGAGAACAGACCAGATCGCGCGCCTGCTGGTGGAGACGACGCTGCCGGTCACCGCCATCGCGGAATCGCTCGGCTTTGCCGACGTGCAGCATTTCGCCCGCTATTTCCGATCCGCCAAACACGCCAGCCCAGTTGCCTACCGGCGTCAGCATGGAGTGGCAACCGCCACGGCAACATTGCCGCAAAATGGCGGAAATCTTTCGCAAAGTGGTGTTGCCTGAGATGATCCCGAGCAGTTACGTTCACGGTGAAATGGCCCATATCACCTACACGTTAAATGCTGCCGGCTATGATCCTCGAAGCTTGCTCGATTGACTCTACCACCAGACTGCAGCGCCAAGCTCGGCGCGCCTTCACACTCATTGAACTACTGGTAGTAATTGCCATTATTGCGATTCTGGCAGGGATGCTCCTACCCGCCCTCTCCCGAGCCAAGGACAAAGCCAAGCGTATTCAATGCCTAAACAACACGAAGCAGTTGGCTTTGGCAATGAACATGTACGCCAGCGGATCGAACGACCGGCTGCCGTCGTGGACAGGTTCGGGCAATTGGGTCTGGGATATCCAGCAAACGGTGACCGACAACATGGGCAAAGAAGGCGCCGTCCGGAACCTGCTGTACTGTCCAGGGTTTCCCGACCAAAATGCGGACAAATTGTGGAACTACGCCACGAACAGTTCAGGCACCGGATTCCGGGTGGTTGGCTACGCCTTCACATTCGAAGGGACAGCCACCTTGCACCCCACCAACGTAAACAAGTCAATGATTCCGAAAAGCATCGAGGTGGGTGCATGGAAATATCCGCCTCCCCCCAGTGCAGAGCGCGTGTTGCTTGCGGATGCGACAATTTCCGATAATCGCAACGAGGCGAACCGTGGGGCCAACAAATACGTTGGCATCATGGGAGGGTGGGAAAAGCCCCATCGCACGCCGCATCTCGACGGTGCAATTCCGTCGGGCGGAAACGTGGCCATGCTCGACGGACATGCGGACTGGCGGAAGTTCAAGCCCATGCAGGTTCGCACCACTGCCGGTCCGTATTTCTGGTGGTGAGAAACAAGCGGTCGACCGTTTCCCGAAACCAGGCGCAATATGGCGAGTCTTTGGCGCGAACTGGCGTTGCCTCCTGAGTTGTCTCGGTCTAAACAATAGCTTCACAGCAACCCGTTGAATGAACG
>CAZWJC010000372.1:0-3573 GCA_964634255.1 uncultured Verrucomicrobiota bacterium
CTGGTAGGAGGCATTGGCGCCGAAGTCCAGCCAACCGCTGTAGCTGGCCTGGGCAGTCGGGACGCCGGTGTTGTAGTTGGCGGTGACGTGTTTGCGGAACGTCCCGTAGCGGTTGTATTGCGCGACCGCGCCGTCCATCGCGTAAACAATGCGCGTCCGAACGTCCGCCGGCCAGTTCTCCGAGCCGCCCGCCAGCGAGTAGGTCAGCGCTCCTTGCGCAGGGATGAGCAATGCGGCTCGCACACCGAAGAACACCGGCGGCCCGGCGGGATTGACCGTCGCGGTGAACGTGACGTTGCCGTTCGCATCCAAGACTCTCACGCCAACCGGCGTCCAGTTCGTCACAGGCGTGTTCAGGCTGGTAGATTGGAGCAGGTGACACGTCGCTCCCGGTTGCCCGCCGGTGGCGTTCAGAGTCAGTGTCGTGCCCGAGACAACGCTGCGGCTGATCCGCGCCCGCGGTGCGGCGAGAAACTCGCCGGGCGTGAGCGCCACATTCGAGATGCGCACCTCGTCAATGAATCCGTAGGCGCGGTCAGTGTGACCGCCGGCATACAGGCCGCGACCGACGGACCACGCCCCTGCTGTCCAGTCACTGCCACTCACGCTGCCTTTTGCCAGCGAGCGATTGGGACTACCACTCAGCGCGATGTTGTTGGACGCCACCAGCACGTTGTTCACATACATCTTGAGCGTCGAACCATCGCTGACTGCGGCCAGGTGGTACCACGGCGCGCCCGTTCCTTCCGGGTTCGATCCGAAGTTGAAGCCATAGAGCCACCCGGGCGGCGAATAGGCCGAATGCAGGTGGCCCGAAACATCCGCGAAGGCTATGCCCACGCTGTCGTCTGGCCGAACCTGCAAGTACAACGCCGCATGGTCCGGACTGCTGGTGACCACGTTTCGCGCGTCGCGTCCGACCACGGTGCGGTAGCCGCCGTTGGCTTCCGGTTTGTACGACGCCTCGATGGTGAACTGCGGGGGTGTGATGGTTCGGGCGTTAATCCCGGTTGGCGAACTGCTGCTCGGCGAACTGAACATGGCCGGATACGTCCCAGTGTTCTTCACGCTGAACTTGTTGGTGCCACCGTTCTGGGGGACAGACGCGAAAGGAACATCCGCGCGATACGCAAAACCCGCCCAATCCCCCTGGGTCCAGGCGGACAAACTGTTGCCGTTCCCGGAGACGTCCGGTGTGCTGCCGTCGAAGTCGCCCGCGGCGCCCGCGTGCGGCACCAGTGCGTTCGCCGGCCCGGTCTCGAAGCGCCAATACGCTACGGTGGCAGCGTCAACACCGAGCGCGCACATCACCGACGCTGCCGCGATGAACAGACTGCAAGATGAAAACTTCACAAGCGCTGACTATATCACCGGGCTACCTTGGGTTCACGATTCATCTCTGCGATGCGCTCACGGAAACGTTCAACCCGCGGCCCCTCAGGAGTCCAAACAATCGGATCCACCCACACCTGCCGATCCGTGCGCGCCGCGTTCCAGGCGTGATAGACGAGGAAGTCGCGCTTGCCGTCCGGCGAACTGACGATGGAATTGTGGCCGGGGCCGAACACCTTCCCCGGGATCGAACGGACAATTTGCGGCCCCCGCTGTTTGCCAGCTTCAGTCCACGGGCCGCGGATATTGTCCGCCACGAGATAGTCCACGCCGTACGAGTCGTTCTGGTAATTTCCGCCCGAGTAGAAGCAGTAGTATCTGCTGCCGCGCTTCAGGACTTCCGGCGCTTCCAGCGTGTACCAGTCGGCGACTTCACCGCGGAGGTTGCGGTTGCGTTCGTAGATTTGCCACGGCCAGTGCGCGCGCATCACCGGGGTCGGCTTGCCTTCGAGTCGCGTCATGTCGAGCAACCGGTCCATCACCAGCGCCGTGCCGCGGAATGTCGTGGCGTCGTGGTTGGTGAAATCGGTGGCATAGAACAAGTGCCACTGGCCGTCGTCGTCACGGAAGGCGGTCGAGTCAATCGCGAAGTCGTTTTGCGTCACGTCGGTGAGCGGCGCGCCGGTGTCGCGATACGGCCCTTCGGGCGTCTTGCTCGTCGCCACGCGGATGCGGAAGCCTTTGCCGTTTCCGTTGGCGTGGTAGTAGAGGTAGAACGTGCCGTTGTGGAACGCCGTCTCCGGCGCCCAGACCAGCCCGCCGCGCTCATCGGGCGGAAGTTCCAGCACCCGGCCAACTTCCTCCCAATGCTGGAGGTCCTTGGACTTGATCATCGGTACGTCGAGATTCGGCTGCGCCTTGTCTCGCCCCTTCTTGCCCGTGCCGACCGCGTAGTAGGTGCCGTCGTGATACCAGCAATAGGGGTCAGCGAGGTAACCGGTGTAAACGGGATTCTCGAATGAATCGGGGATGGTCTGGCCGGCACTGGACAAGGCGAGGCCAACACACATCCCCAGAATGAAGCGAACGGTTGCGGCTTTCATAATTGACGCTCAGTCTTTCTGGTTCTCCGGCATTTGTCCTGTGGCATGAAGTGGCTACAGGTCAGGCATGGCAGCCGGTAGCGCTGACAGGGTCCGGCGGGAAACCCGGCTGCTGCCACGATGGTTCGTGCCTGCGGCCCGGCACGAGCGGTCTCTCACCACAGCAGTGCGGCAAACCTGCCAACTTGGCTTGGCGGCAACCGGCAAAAAGAAACGCGCCTCAGACTTTCCAAGGACTGCGGTAATTGCGGGTCAGCCACTTCGGGTCGCCGCTGCCCTTGGCGAAGGCGAGCCTCTCCGGATTCCAATCGATCTTCTGGCGGTGCAGGTAGGCCAGGTTCATCAACAGGCAGCAAATGACCGTGTGCCCGCCGACCTGTTCGTTGGTGATTGGCTTCTGGCGCGACTTCACACAGCTTAGGAAATCGGCCACGTGGTTTTGGCTGACATAGAGTTTCACCTTCGCATCCTTCAAAACCCCTTCCTCGGCCTTCCGCACTTGTTGGCTCAAGCTGGTATCCTGGTCCTCCTTGCCTTGGTACGAGGCGATGGTTTGCCCATCGCGCTCGAAGATGAATTTCCCGCGGTTGACCCGCACCCGCCCCGCCGAGCCGACAAAGTCCACGCCGAAGCCATTCACGTGCTTCACGGTAATGCCGTTAGCGTAAACCAGCTTTGCCCCATTCTTGTCGCCCGCGTTCGCCGGCGGCAGAATCTGAACCGGCCCGCTGGCGTCCATGCCCAGCCCCCACTGCGCGATATCGAGATGGTGCGCGCCCCAATCCGTCACCATGCCACCTCCGAATTCGACATAGTTCCGCCAGTTCGGGAAGCCTTTGTGGATGCCGCGCGGGCTCAGGACCGAGTTGTACGGCCGCATTGGCGCGGGCCCCACCCAGCGATCCCAGTCCAAGCCCGGCTCCATCGCCTCCTCGCCCAGATCGCAAGGGATGGGCGGCGGGCCAAAGCTGCACTCCACGCTTTGCACTTGGCCAATGACGCCGTTTCGCACCAGTTCGCACGCGACGCGGAATTCGCTGCTGGAGCGCTGCATGGAGCCGGTCTGGAGCACGCGGCGGTTCTCCTCCACGGCCTTCATGACCTCGATGGCTTCGTGGATGTTGTGGGTCAGCGGCTT
>CAZWJC010000373.1:0-3445 GCA_964634255.1 uncultured Verrucomicrobiota bacterium
CAGCAGGAAGACCATGAACTTGTTCCGTGCGCTCCACTCGATGATGCGCTCGATGAGCGCCTCTTTGTGCGGCGCAGACGGCGGGGTGGTGGTGGTGTCAGACATGGGCGTGAAAGGGTTTAGTGCTTGTGGCCACCGGCTTCACCCATGCCGGCAATCGCCGCCTTGAGCTGACTTTCCGAATCCACGAGGAACAGGGCGCGCGACACCACTTTCTCGCCGGCCTTCACGCCGGAGAGCACTTCGTATTCGTTATCGGTCTTGAAGCCGACCTTCAATTCGCGCGGCTGCAAGTGCTCATCCTCGCCATCCACGAACGCGACAAACCGCTGGCCCGTGTCAATCACCGAGCTGGCCGGAATCAGCACCTTCTCGCCCATCGGCACTTCAATCCCGACGCTGGCCCACATATCCGGCCGCAACAGGTGCTCCGGATTGTCCAGTTCCAAGCGGACGCGCCCGCGCCGGGTTTGTGGGTCAATGTGCGGGTAGAGAAACGTAATCGTCGCGGTGAAGGTCTTGTTGCCCAGGTACGGGAATGTGACCGTCCCCGTCAGTCCCGTCTTCATCAGCGGCAAGTCCGACTCGAATACCCAGGCGTCCAGCCACAGGTGCGAAAGGTCCGCCACTTCGTAAAGCGATTCCCCCGCCATGAAGGCCTTGCCCTCGACAGCGGTCTTGGCAACGACGTGCCCCGCAATCGGTGACCGGAACAGCATTTCGTCGCTGGCCGTGCCCCGTTCTTCGAGCGCGCGAATTTCCTCATCACCGATCTCCCACAGTTCGAGGCGGCGGCGGGCAGAACCCAGCAGGTTCGTGGCCGTGCTCCGCAAATCTTTGGATGCATCCGCACCCAACTGGCGAATGCCACGCCAGGCAATCAGATACTCGTTCTCGGTCGCAAACAGTTCGGGGCTGTACACAGTGAACAGCGGCTCGCCTTTCGCCACCGGAGCGCCGGTGAAGTTCACGTGCAGCTTGCGCACCCAGCCGCCGAACCTCGGAGCGATGCGCGCATAGCGGGTTTCGTCGTGCGTCACCACAGCGGTCGTGCGCACATTCCGCGTCAGTTCGCGCTTCTCGACTGTGGCGAGCGACAGGCCGATCAACTGCCGCTTATCAGGTGAAAGGCTGATGCTAATGCGCCCCGGCACGGGCGCTTCCGCCGCGCCCGCGCCATGTCCCTCGTGACCAGCGGGCGCGGCTTTCTTCTCGACCAGATTCATGCCGCACTTGGGGCACTTGCCCGGTCCGTCCTGCACATGTTCCGCCCCCATCGGGCAGTAATACTGCCCGACTTTGACCTGCGGGAACTTGTCCTCCGTCGCGGGAGCTGCTGCCTTGGCTGCTGGCTTGTCGCCCTTGATCGGCACGAGCTTCATGCCGCAGATGGGGCAATCCCCCGGCTTGTCGGCCACGTAGGTCGGGTGCATCGGGCAGTGGTATTTTTGCTTCGCTTGGGCCGAGCCGTGGTTGCCGTGACCGTCGCCACTTGGCTTGCAGCCCACCAGCCACGCGCCGCCAGTCATCAGCAGCGCACTCATCAGCAAGAGAACAATTCGATTTCGCATAGGTCAGTTCAAAAAGATTGAAGTTGGCAGGCTATTTCTTCTCTGTAACGGGTTGGACAACCGCAGGGGATGGGATGGGCGTGGTCAGGATTGGCGCACCCGGCGGCGGCACGCCCACGATCAGCAACGACACTTCCGCCAGCACCAACTCGCGCCGCGTGCGGGCTTCCACTTCGGCAAGTTGAAACTCCAAAAGCGACCGTTGGGCTTCCTGCACGTTGATAAAGTCCACTTTGCCGCTGCTGTAGCCGGAGCGAGCGACCTCCAAGGCTTGTCGCGCCTTCGGCAGTAAAGATTTGGTGAGCAACTCCAAGTTGCGTGTGGCTTCACGATACATGAACGCCTTGTCCGCGAACTCGACGGCCAGTTGAATTTGTTCCGCCGACAGCCGGGCTTGCGCGGCGCTCTTGAGCGCCTGGGCTGAGCCAATCTCCGCCGCAATCTTGTCGCGCCAGATCGGCAGCGTGACGCCCAGTGTTGGACGTACCATCACGGGGGACGCCTTGGCGTCGGCTTCGACGCCCAGGTTGAAGTCTGGTAGTTTGCTCGTGCGCGCCAGCCGCATGCCCGCCTCCGCCATCCGCACCTCGGCTTCCATCGCCTTGAGCCGTGGATTGCGCGCCAGCGCGTCGGCGAAAAGTTGTTCCGAGGTCAGGTCGAGAGGCGTGGATTCAAACTGCGCCGGCATGGGCGGATTCGGCAGATCGGCCTTCATCCCCAGCGCGGCTTTGAACTGAGCCAGCATGGGATTGCGCGAGTCGTCCAGATTCACAATCTCTGTCTTGAGCCGGTCCTGCTCGATTTCCGCCCGCAACACGTCTTGAAGCGTGGCCTTGCCCGATTCGACTTGCGTGCGGGCCAGTTGTTCCAGTTGTGCCAGCAGCGCCAGCGTCTCTCGGTTGACGCGCAAGCGCTCGTTTAGGAAATACAACTGGTAATACGGTCGCTTTACCTCGAACGCGGTCTGGAGCACTGCACTTTCAAATCCGAAATACTTGGCCTGGCTCTCGGCGGAAGCCGCGTCGGCGCGGATGCGCAGTTTCTTCATCCAAGGCAGATCGGTCATCAGCCCCGGCATCACCGTGGTCACGACTTCCTGAATATCCAGTTCCAGCGTCAGACGCGGGTCAGGCAGCGACCGCTCCACCGTGATGCGCTCCACCGCCGCCGCGTAACCGTAGTAGGCTGCCTCAACGCGCGGCTGGTTCAGCATGGCGTAGGTCAGGAACGTGCCCAGCGTGGCGTTCGTGTCGAGCATGGGCAACGTCGCCTTTCGCTCGCCGGGCCGATACACTTCCATCACCGCCTTCAAGTCGGCTCGCGACTGCTTTTCGGTCTTGGTGGGAAGGCCCTTGCAGCCGGAAAACAGCATCGCTGCGGCAACAGTGCCGACCCCGGCGAAGAGCCAATTCCATTTGCGCCTACTCATGTGTGTAATGAACTGCCTAGACATAGTGAGTCACTGGTGATGATCGGAGCATATTACAACGGCTTAAGGGTGAAACCTATTATTGTGACGGTCAGTGGGTGTGGTGGTGATCGCCGGCCTCGTGATTTTCCGGCGCAGGCGGGCCAGTGCGGAACTCGGGATGCCGGACCTTGCCGCCTGCTTCCGCAATGACAGCGCCCGCCACCAGGCTGGCCGCGGCGAGTAGTGCCGCCAGAACGGCCAGCGCGTGGAATCCGCGCGGCCACTTCCATGCCGCCAGCAATCCCAGCGCAGCCACCCCCGCCGTGGCGTAATACAGCTTGTCCCAGCGCTCCGCCAACACCATGTGGTCTCGCAAATGCGCCTTGCCCTCCTCGTCCGCGAGTTCCCGCACCCGGACATAGCTGCTTTGTCCCGACTCGATCACCGGCCACGCTGCCCCGGC
>CAZWJC010000374.1:0-2592 GCA_964634255.1 uncultured Verrucomicrobiota bacterium
GAGCCTTACGGCGCAGCCGCCCTGCGCTACCCGGGGGCCAAGACGCCGAAGCGACAGCCGGCCAAGTCCGGCGCGCTGCCGAATCTGGCCCTCTACGCGACGCCGGTGGTTACGCCGGTCACAGCCCGTGGAGAGTTTGTTCGTGAGGTGCTCACACCAGATG
The DNA here is from genome assembly GCA_964634255.1 of uncultured Verrucomicrobiota bacterium. Taxonomy (GTDB): domain Bacteria; phylum Verrucomicrobiota; class Verrucomicrobiia; order Limisphaerales; family MWDV01; genus MWDV01. The sequence continues at coordinate 164 of CAZWJC010000374.1, forward strand.
TTGCCCGTTCACAGAACGACCGGCCCGTGTGGCGCGCCTCGGCGGTGTTGACCAAGGGCCAGGTGGACACGTGGTTGTTCACGCGGTTCAACCAACCGGAACTGCTGGATCTGTCGAAGGCGGATTGCCTGATCCTCGACACCTGGGTGCCGGCAGACCAAAAGACGCCGAGTCAGATTCTGGTCATGGTGCAGGAGAAGGACGGTGGGGACTTTCTCGCGAGCACAGGCCGCTCACTGGGAGCGCCGGGCCACAGCCGCGTCTTCATCCCGCTGAACCGACTGCAACTGGCCGGCTGGTCCAAGGACGCCGATGGCGTGCTCGATCCAAAGCGCGTGAGCGAGATTCGCGTCGGCTGGGGCGGCTATCTGGGTGCGGAAGGCGAGCACGTGGAATTCAGCGTGGCGTTGCCGCAAGTTGGGGTCGTCAAAGAAAACGCGCGGTAGCCGTGGTATGACGGCTATCGCGGCGGCTCGCTGCGGACAACCAATTCGTGCGCGCCCAAGTCCGGCTTGCCGTCATCATGCCGTGCGCGCCAGTGCTGAGGCGGTATGAACTCTGGCAACGGTTGCCCAAGCACGTCAGCCACTTCCTTCGACAAAGGGTTGCCGGCGTCGATGATCCCGCCGAACGACGTTTTCAACCGGTAATCGCCCACATCCGGTTTCACCCACGGCAAAGGCGGATTGTCCGTCACCGCAGACGTGCGCTGCAATCCCAACGCTGCGAAATCTGTCCCAGCGAAGCCGCTGGCCAGCCAATTGCCATCCCCTGCGAGACTCGTTGCCTTCAACGCAGGATCACTTGTCATCAGCACCTGCCCGCGCTGTCCTGTGCCGCCATCCCACACGACGTTGTTGAACAGGCTTGCTCTCGCGCGACTGGCGGACAAATGCACCACCGCAGCCAGGAACGGCGTGACGATGGTGTTGTGAACCAGATAAAGCGTCCCGTCATGTTCGTTGCCGCCGTCCTGACCGAAGTGAATGACGCCACGGTTGCCGGCGCAGTTCTTCGCCTTCACGATGAGGTTACCCGCCAACACGGCGTTGCTGTCTGCGGCGGTGGTGTCGCCCTTGACATCGACCAGATCGAACTCGCGATTCGCGGAGTCGTGGACGTAGCAGGCCAGCACGGCGGTCCGATGCGCCCGGCTTTTGACGTTGTGGCCCGTGAGGGAGGAATGAACCTCGCAGCCCAGCAGCGTCACACTCGTGCCGCCGAGGTAGAGGTTATGATTGTAGCCGGGCTCGGACCGGTCGCCGTTGGAATGAATCAAGCAGCTCTCGATGAGCTGATCCACGCCGGCCTGCGGTGAACCGTCACCACCGGACATGATCCCCATGTCGTTGTGGTGAATGACGCAGCGACGCACCGTGACACGGTTCGCTTGGTTGATTCGCACGGCGGCGCCGTTGTGGCTGTCGTTGTGGGCGCCGAACAGCTCGAAACCCTCCAAGACGCCATCATCAGCGTCGGGGTTGAACTGGACAATCGCCCGCGGGGTCGAGCCCCGACCGTTGTAGTCAAAACCACGCCCGCTCAACGGCACGGGAACTCCGGACGAGCCAGCACTCCGGATCGTGATCCTGGAACGCGTGAGATACAGCGCGACCTGCTCGTAGGCTTGGTTGCCCGGACGCGGATGAACAAGGATTGTGTCCCCAGGTTCGGCGATGCTCACTGCGGCTTGCAGGACGTGCGCAGCCGTGGCTTGGTTGGTGAAAGGCGGCAACGGATTCGGGCTCTCCGACCAGACATGAAGCTCCGCCGCGGTTAGGTGGCCCAGGGTCAATGCAGACGCTGCAATTAAGAAACGCGCTATCACGCTTGAGATTCAAAACCATTTCCGGCCTGCCGCCAAGCCCCCCTTCTGGCCGGCGCCGCCAGCATGGTCTACGGCAGCAGCCGCTCGACCTTCAAGTCATCGAACCAAATCGGCGTCCCTGAGAACGGACTCCCGGCCACCGAGGCCCGGCCCGTGATCGGTTGCTCGGTCTCGTCGGCAGCGAGAGTCCAGTCCTTCGGCTCAGCACCGCCGTCCGCCCACGCCTTACCCTCGATTCGCCACGCGCCGTCTTTCACCTGTCGCAGTTGCAGTCGGATGCGTGCCCAGGTGCCGGATTTCCAGTCGTAGGCCGTGCTGGCCTTGAGTTCTTGATCCTTGAACAATTCCAGCACTTTTTTGCCGGGCGACACCTGCAGTCGCCAACCGCCCGCGCCGCCAAGACCCACGCCAAACGTCGGCATCCGCCGTCCCTGTCCCGTACCGACGATGCGCGCGCTCGTGGCTGTATTCACGGTTTCCGCCGGACCGAACTGCACCGCGAAACTGTCCAACGGCGCGCCGGGGAGTTCGAGGACTTTGTTCGTCCCGAGCGCTTTCACGGCGAAGTCGCCATTCAGCACGAGGAACTCCTCCGGCACTT
>CAZWJC010000375.1:0-1956 GCA_964634255.1 uncultured Verrucomicrobiota bacterium
TTGATCTGGCTGCGCAACTCAGGCGCCAGTGCGTCGTACCAGGCCTTGGTGAAAAGCGCTCGCCCATATTGTCCCATGCCTGTGGACCAGTTACCCTCCAAGCCGTCGAGCGAGATTTGGAGCGTGCCGGCGTGGTTGCAGAGGCCGGCGATGTTCCGTGCCACTTCCTGTGTCAGATCGGCGTCGGTGAGAAACACCTTGTAGGCGTGATCCATCAGCTTCCCAGCGGTATCGCCGCGGCGGTGCGGCGATGCCGGCGTTCCCCAGGCTCCCCGTTGGCAATCGAGCAAACGCCAGGGAGCCTCCGCCGAGACGGAACCGTAGCGTATCAATTCGCTCCCAATCACCACCGTGTTCATATCCGTCTGCTTGCGGAAGAAGTCGGGGGCCTCGATCGGGATCTCCTTCTGCGCTGCGTCAACGTCGGCCGCCAAGGCGCTCGACCCGACGCGCGCCAGCCGCGGATCGGGTTTGGGAGTGACGTAACTGTCGTTGGGCGTGATGAAGTTCGAGAGCGTGTGAAAGCCGATGCGCACACCGGCCTTGCGCGCTTTTTCCACGCAAGCACGCAGGCCGTCCCAGCCATTCGGAAAAAGGCCAGGTTTCAGCTTGAAGTGCCCCCACGTCTCGAAAGGTGAGCTATGATAGAGGTATCTCAACCCCGCCTTCCGGGTCATCTCGATGGCGGAGTCAATCGTGCGCTCGCTGAAATCCACGATGAGATAGGAGCAGTTGGCCCCCGGCGCGACCTTCGCCCATACCCCGTCGAGCGTGGGATGCGGCAACCCCTCGGCAACCTCGATAGCGCCGATCGTCGCCAGAATCTCCCCCGCCGGACAGCCAAAGAGAGCGATCTTGCTGCCGACCACGCCGCCGTCGCGAAAAGCGGGCGCAACATACCGCGGGTGTCCCCAGTTGGAAACGAGCCGGTCGCGATCCCGATTGCGGCAATAGGCCTGCAGCACGCTCCCGAACTCGGTACGCCGCGCTGTGTCGCCGCGGAAGTGCTGCCCTTTCTTCAGCTCCGGCGGCACGTTTGTGTAGACGCCACTGTCGTCGGCTCCGAACTCCGACTCGATGTCGCTCTCCTGGCTCGGGTAGCCGCCCAGGGTCTTCGCATTCAACGCCTGGATGCCCACGGCAAACTCGCGATCGCGCACCACGCCAACCACCTCGCCAATGGTCTCGCCGATGGTGGTGGGATAGGGTCCCCAAAGGACCAGTTCGATGCGGTTTGTTGGCTGGACCTCCGCCAGTTCCAAATCAAGGTGAGTCGGCTTGGCCAGGGCAACCAGCACCGCCGTGACGCCAACCTCGGGGAAACGCAACGTGAGTCGTTGGCGCTGCGCCTCCCACGTTCCGGACTCCGGGATGCGGAACTTCCCGTCGACACGCACGCTCAACAGAGGGGAGGGCTGGTTGGAAGCAAGGTAATTGCGCCCATCGGCATTTCGCAAAAGAGCGCAAAGCATGCCCTTCTCATCCACGCCAAAGGTGGCACCCTGCGTGCGAAATTCCACGATGGGCCGCGCAGCCGCGGAGCAAGCCAGGGCGGCCACAACCGCAAGAAAGGATCCTATGAGGAACCGACGTCCGTCGAGCACTGTGTAGATGGGCATGGCAGGTTTGATTTCGGCCACAAAGGGTAGACGTCAGCTCTGGCATGTCGAGCGGGGAATTTGCAGCAGAGAACTGTTTGACAGGGAACAGGGCGAAGCCGAGCCTGCTAGAATGACATGTGAGCCCATGGACCTCGACAAGAACGAAGACAAAGGCCGCGGACAAGATTTGGCTGGGTCTGTGTTAGCCAGAGTCCTGACGGTGGTTGCGGGAGCGGCGCCGTTTCTGGCCGGGGCGATGGAACCGTTTCGAATCGAGGTGGTGGAACGTGGCAGCGGTTGGCCGGTACCGCTCGTGGAACTGCGCACCACGCACGCCGTCTCCTTTTTCACAGAC